>CAZPEO010000001.1:0-95086 GCA_964585675.1 uncultured Candidatus Saccharibacteria bacterium
TTGCGAGCGGTGGGGCGTTTACCAAGTTTAGCCACGAGTTTCAGACGATTTGCGAGGCAGGAGAAGATTTTATCTACCTACATAGAGAGAAAAACCTTGGAGTCAATGAGGAAGTGCTCGACGATGCCATGCAGGAGCTTGGTGTCAACAAAGATGAGATGGAGCGCATTAAGTCGGCGGAATCTGGCAATATATTTAATTTCGGTTCACAAAAAGGCGAGGAGATGGGGCTGTATTTTACCGACAAAGACGGCATACAGAAACCAGTGTATCTCGGTTCGTATGGAATTGGGATTACTCGGGCGATGGGTGTGATCGTCGAAAAATTTGCTGACGACAAAGGAATCGTTTGGCCGGAAGCAGTTGCTCCGTACCGTGTTTATCTCGTACAGATTGGCAAAGAGTCGACAAACCTGGCTGAAAAACTCTATAAAGAGCTGCAAGACAAAGGTATAGAAGTACTGTATGATGATCGCGACGAGCGTCCAGGCACGAAATTTGCTGATGCTGAGCTACTTGGGATTCCGTATCGAGTGACAGTGAGCGATAGGTTGGCGGCTGAACAAAAGTATGAATTTACCCCGAGAAATACGGGTGAAACTATACTCTTGACGCACGACGAATTACTTGCTAAACTGAGCTAACTTGAGCAGTCTTGGAGGGGTTAGAAACACTAGTTGCGAAGTAAGCTAGGTCCTTCCATGGGGCTCTATTTGAAAAGAGGTAAATTATGAAAAAAGCATACCAAATTACAGCACAAGGTCGTGCCGAGCTCGAAGCAGAGTTGGCTGAACTCAAGAGTCGCCGTGGCGATATCGCTGAGAAGATAGCCGAAGCAAGAGATTATGGAGATCTCACTGAAAATGCTGAATACGACAGTGCCCGCGAGGAGCAGGGTCTCGTCGAAACGCGCATTGCTGAGATCGAAGATATCCTCATGAATGCCGAGGAGATCAAGGCGAAAAAATCAGACAAAGTCCAGCTCGGTAGTACTGTGGAGATCAAAAATGGCAAGACGACGACCTACCACATAGTAGGGCCAGTCGAAGCTGATCCACTCAATGGCAAAATCAGCAACGAATCACCACTTGGTATGGCGTTGCTTGGCAAAACAGTGGGAGAAAAGGCAAGCATCACCACGCCAAAAGGTGACACTACCTACACTATCGTCGCAATTTCGTAACTATTTATACGCGAACGGTCGAGTATTTCAATAAAAGCACTTCATCAGAGGAGTGCTTTTTGCAAGCGGTGAGGGTTTTGGGTATAATAAAAGTAATTATGGCAACATTAAAAGAACTACGCGACGAGCGGCTACGAAAATTGGATGAATTACGGCAACTGGGCATCAATGCGTACCCAGCGAATACGTCACCTCGGTATGCTATCGCAGAGATGGTTGCGAAGTTTGATGAAATTGAAGGCCAGACGGTTACAGTAGCTGGTCGTGTCATGACGACGCGTAAGTTTGGTAAGTTGGCATTTTTGGTACTGAGAGATATGAGCGGGCAGGTTCAATTGTTTCTCAAATCCGACACGGTCGCGCCTCTGGATGCTTCAAAGTCACAGCTCGGGATGGAGCAGCTGAACCTCATTGACCCTGGCGACTTCGTAGAGGCCACTGGTCCGTTAATTCGTACGAAAACCGGAGAGATATCGGTTGATGTGCGCGTACTGCGGCTACTGACTAAAAGTCTACGCGGTATGCCGACCGACCAAGAGGGCTTCACCAACAAAGAAGAGCGTCTGCGCCGTCGTTATGTAGATATGAATGTCAACCGTGAGGTGCGCGATAGGTTTGTGAGGCGTGCGAAGTTTTGGCAGGCGACTCGTACATTTCTAGATGACAGAGGATTTGTGGAAGTGAATATTCCTGTGCTCGAGCACACCACGGGCGGGGCAGACGCCAATCCGTTTGTGACACACATGGATGCGCTCGACCAAGACTTTTATTTGCGGATTAGCCACGAGCTCCCGCTCAAGCGACTACTGGGGGCGGGGTTTGAAAAAGTCTACGATGTCGGTCCACGATTTCGTAATGAAAACTATAGCGACGAACATCTGCCTGAGCACGTGGCGATGGAGTGGTACTGGGCGTATGCTGATTGGCAGGATGGAATTTGGCTACAAGAAGAACTGTTTAAATATGTACTGCAGGAGACCTTCGGCACATTGCAGTTCACACTTGGTGAGTTTGAGATCGACTTGGCCGGAGAGTGGGAGCGCTGGGATTATGCCGAAACAATCGAGAAGCGTTATGGGCTTAATCCCTTCGAGTGCACACTCGAGCAAGTTCAGCAAGCGCTCAAGGACAATAAGCTCGAAGTCGAAAAAGCCGACAATAAAGCGCGTGGCATCGATAAATTATGGAAAAACATTCGCAAAGACGTGACAGGGCCTATTTGGCTCATAAATACGCCGACATTCATCTCGCCACTTTCAAAAGCACATCCTGATCGACCTGAGATTACCCAGCGTGCGCAAGTGGTGATTGCCGGAAGCGAACTGTGCAACTTGTTTAGCGAGCTCAATGACCCTCAGGAGCAATATGCGCGTTTCATCGAACAGCAACAGATGCGCGATGCCGGAGACGAAGAGGCGATGATGCTCGACATTGATTTTGTGGAGATGCTTGAGTATGGTATGCCACCTGCTTGCGGGCTTGGGTTTAGCGAGCGAGTATTCTGGATTTTTGAGGGAGTGACTGCGCGCGAAGGTGTGCCATTCCCACAATTACGTGCCGAAATCGACAGTACAACACGCGAATTGTATCCTGATGCAAAACTTTAAGAGATGTATCTAGGCGTCAAGAGACGAGCTGCTGTCAGCTAGTTCACCGAGGAGTATGTCGACTTCATCGGAGACGATATCGGCAAAATCAGGTACATTGACTGTGAGCCAAGCTAACAATTCTTCATCGCTTGATTGTTGCATAGTTGCAAGCTCCGAGGCTTGTTCTGGCTCAAGCTCCAAGACGATTTCGTTGATAACTCGCTCGTCGAGTGTGGTTTCGAAATGCTTGGCGAGCGAATCAAAGTCTTCGTCGCTGAGCGACAAACCGAGGTCCTGGAGAATAGTTCGGGTTAATAGTGGCATAGAATTCCTTTCATAGAATTATCCATTTGATACTTCCTGTGCGGTGGCATTTCTGGCGGCAGATTCACGCTCTGCTCGCGCCTGGTAGGCATCGGCCGTTTCAGAGGTCTGTGCAGTCGCTACTTTTTGTGCGCGGAGCTGCTCTTGGCTTGAGGCGCGCTCGTCGGCAAGTTCGGCAACTTTTCTGCGACTTTCTTCGGCTACACTATGCCAGTAGGGTATTTCTCGCTCCTGATAAATTGTTAGTTGCTGCTGAGCCTCTTGAAGCTGAGCTATGAGTCCGATTGTGCCTATCGTGTCGTCTTCGGGGAGTTGATCGATTTGTGCTTGTAGCTCCGCGACGCGCTGCTCGGCAGCAGGTAAATGAATAGTTTGTATTTCGCGCAGTGTTTCGCTAGCAGCATGTGCTTCGCCAGCGTATTGTTCGGATCGAGCGCGGTTGGTTTCAAGCGACTGGGTGATCTTTGTCTCTCGTTTGGTTGATGCTTTGACCTGTCGTTCGGCTTTGCGGGCAAGTCGTTCGCTCGTGGCGGCACTTGCGGCGATAGCACCGACACGATCGAGGTGCTCTTTAGGGATGTCTTTGATAATCGCACGCGTCTCTAGCCGTGAGGCACCTTGACTACGTAGCTCGTGACGCATCGCCTTGCGTGCCAGGGCTTTTTCACGGCGGTCGCGTAATTCGGCGATATATTCGCTGCGGCGAGCTTCTTTGTTTTTGCCGACTGCATCGACTCGATCTTTCATGCGACCCGTATGGGTGTTGTATGCATTCTTGGCTCTGTCGTGCCGCATCTGTGCATTTGCAGCCTTTCGCTCTCGACGTTTTCGTAGTCTGTTAGTAGCAGGCAGATGTTGTACTTCTTCGAGTTTTCGAAGTTGACGATCAAGCAATCCTTTGGTGACAGATTGAGAGAGGCCTAGGCGCATCTTGGCTGGTGTGTCGAGTGCGTTTTTCCATTTTGCTTGAACAGACTCAATAGCAGCAATCCGTTGGTTACCAACCTCGTGAATTGCACGGCGAACAGGATATCGTTTACCGAGAATTTCTGCACCTGTATAACGAACCTCTGCATCTGGTACCGATTCAAGTGGTTCGAATTCGTCGGTAGATGTCGGCATCTCTGAATGTGCTGGTTGTTTGTCTGGTGGAATATATTCAGGTATATCTGGGGGCGCGGGAGGCGCGGTCTCTCCAATTGTTTGTGCTGGTGCGGTTGCTCGGCGTCTTTCTGACATGGCCTATTCCTTTTCGTTTTGTTTGTATAGTAGCATAAGCAAAAATACTCGACAATCACTCCAAGAAGCCTCATACTATCTACCAGAGGAGTGCAGGCAATGATAGAAGTTGATAGTGTCACAAAAACGTACGGCAAAAAGAAGAATACATTCACAGCGCTTGACAACGTGAGCTTTTCGATCCCAGATGGTGCGAGTGTGGCGATCGTTGGAAAGTCTGGTAGTGGCAAAAGTACGCTCATGCATGCCATGAGTGGGCTGGACAGGCCAGAGACAGGACGAGTGGTGATCGATGGTGAAAATATTTTGGGACTTAAACAAAAAGCGGTCGACCAGTTTCGCAGTGAGAAGATGGCTTTTATTTTCCAGAGTTTTTTTGTGCAAGGGAACGAAAGTTGTTACAACAACGTGATTCTTCCGCTTGAGATCGCGCGAGCCCCTGTAGGTCAGCGCAAGACCAAGACTCTCAAAGCACTCAAAGCAGTTGGTCTCGACGACAAAATCAAGTCACGAGCTCGCGACCTCTCGGGCGGGCAGAAACAGCGCCTGGCGATTGCACGGGCAATTGTCAATGACCCTAAGATATTGTTTGCTGATGAGCCGACCGGCAACCTCGACAGTGCGACGGGTGAGCAGATTGAGGATCTGCTATTTAGTTACAATAAAAAACGCGGCACCACTCTTATCGTGGTCACACATGATCTCGATCTTGCCAAAAAGTGCGACATGCAAGTATACATCAAGGACGGTCGCGTTGTGCGAGTGACAGGAGGAAAATCATGAAACGAGTCGATATCGCCAAGCGCGCAGGACGAAACTTGCGACAGGCTAAGGGCCGTACAATTTTGACAAGCCTGGCAATTGCAGTCGGCGCATTTACCCTAACGATGGCGCTGGCGGCAGGCCAGGGTATGCGCGACTACACCGAGAAGCTTCTTCAGACCAACATCGACCCGCAAGCAGTGTTTATCGTCAAAGATAAAACCATGTTTGGGCAGGGTGGTGAGGTGGGGCTACGAGAGTACGATCCCGATGTCAGCGCGGCGAGCACTGGTCGTCCCGGCGCGACTATAAAAATGATGACTGATAGCGACGTGGAGTATCTCAAGTCGCGTGGAGATTTGACGCAGATTGTCCCAGTTTATCAGCTCAGCCCAAAATGGGTGACGTTTGAGTCAAGCACGAAACGCTATATCGGCGCGGTCGACTATTATGATGCAACGGTGCTCAGTGAGACGAGAGCAGGTAGTTTGCCTCCGCTCGGCCAGCAAATTGGCGATGATACCGTCGTCGTGCCACAAAAATATGCAGAGTCACTTGGTGTTGAACCGAGTGCGCTGATAGGCAAAAAAGTGGTCTTGACGTTTACCCAACAAACCACACGCGCTTCGCAGGAGCAGATTCAGACGGCGTTTATGGAAGGTGGAACGGCAGCGGTCGAGAAGCTGCTTCAGCCGATTGAAAAAGATTTTAGCTTTACTGTTCTTGCCGTTTCAAAAACAAGTACGATGTCACTTGGTGCAAGCCCGCGGCTCATGATCTCGGCAAATAGCGCCAAGCTGGTAAATGATTTTGCTTCAGCAGGTACCGCTGGTGCGGGTAAATACATGGGAGTGTCGGCGCTTGCCGCACAAGGGAAAGTCCCAACGGACATCAAGTCCGACCTCGACAAACAAGCATACTATGCTCAAACAGCCAAGGATGCGCAGGGACTGCTGTTTACTATTGTTAATACTCTACAGGGCGTGGTAGTTGGCTTTGGACTACTCGCACTTTTTGCAAGCGTATTTGGGATTATCAACACACAGTACATTTCTGTGCTTGAAAGAACCAGTCAAATCGGCCTCATGAAAGCACTCGGCATGCCGCGCAAAGCAATCGCAAAACTATTTCGCTATGAAGCTGCCTGGATTGGGTTCCTGGGTGGAGCGCTCGGCGCAGCTATTGCTATCGCTGTGGGGACAGCGGCAAATCCCTGGATATCAAAAGCGCTTGAGCTGGGTGAGGGAAATCAAGTGCTGGTGTTTGTGTGGTGGCATGTGGTTGCACTTATCATCACTCTGATGATGATTGCGATTGTCGCTGGGTGGTTCCCGGCTCGCAAAGCTGCTCGTCTCGACCCAATAGAAGCGTTACGAACCGAGTAGCTTCCTTTCCATTCTCCTGCTGTAGGTGCCGCATCGCTCGTCGATAGCGTCGGTGCTATAATACCAAGTATGCTAGATATCCGATTCATCAGGGAAAATCCCGACCGTGTGCAAGCAGCTGCGCGGCAAAAAGGCTATGACATAAACATCCAAGATTTATTGAGTGCCGATGAATCACGTCGAGAATTGCAGACAAAAGCTGATGAACTGCGCACCAAGCGTAATGAAATTGCAGCACAGATGAAGGGCGGTAAGCCTACGCCACAACTTGTCGAGGAAGGCAAAGCAATCAAAACCGAGCTGTCCATTCTCGAGGAACGTTTGCGTAGCGAGGATGAAACCTATATTGACATGTTAAAGCAAGTTCCGAACATGCCATGGGAAGATGTGCCGGTTGGCAAGAGTGAGGACGAAAATGTTGAGGTGAAAGTCGTCGGTGAGCAACCAGAGTTTGGCTTTGCTCCAAAAAATCACTATGAGATTGCCGAGGCCAAGGGCTGGCTCGATAAAGAGCGCGCCGCGAAAGTAGCAGGGAGCCGTTTTGCGTATATTATGGGAGACTTAGTGCTGCTTCAGCAAGCGATTATCCAGTTTGTGATGAGTTCGCTCAGTAATCCAGAGACGATTCAAAAAATTGCACAAGATGCCGGGCTCGATGTAGGCACAAAAGGGTTTGTGCCAGTCTTACCTCCGCTTATGATTCGTACTGAGCCCTATGACCAGATGGATCGACTCCAGCCGAGTGACGATAGGTATAAAATTGAGGGCGAAGAATTGTGGCTACAGGGAAGTGCCGAGCATGTGCTTGGCAGTATGCACGCAGGTGAGATATTTGATGCAAAACAACTCCCGCTACGTTACTTAGGGTTCGCCACTAGCTTCCGCAAAGAAGCTGGGACGTACGGCAAGGACATGGAAGGACTGATTCGTATGCATCAGTTTGACAAGCTCGAGATGGAAAGTTTTACAGAAGCAAAGGATAGTTACGCCGAACACATGCTATTTATCGCTATCCAAGAATGGTTATTGCAGCAACTGAAGTTACCATACCGAGTACTTTTGAAGTGTACCGCAGATATCGGTAAGCCAAATGCTCGAGGCGTCGATATGGAGGTCTGGCTGCCGGGTCAAGGGAAGTACCGCGAGACGCACACGGCTGACTATATGACTGACTATCAAGCTCGTCGCCTTCAAACGCGTGTTCGCACAGAGAATGGAGTTGAGCTTGTCCATACAAACGATGCAACTGCCTTTGCGCTGGGTCGTTGCATGGTGGCGATAATCGAGAACTGCCAAACGGCTGACGGCGATGTACGCGTCCCTGCGGTCCTCCAGCCATATCTGGGCGGTAGAGATATAGTCTAAAAACTTCGACGAGGGCGTACTGACGACGTACCGCATGATATACTAAAAGTATGAACGGTACGCCTCAAGACAGTGAGACAACAATCCTCGGTGCAATTAATGATCTTGCGACGATGATTGATGAACGTTTTGAGCAAGTAGATGAGCGGTTTGAACAAATAGACTCACGGTTTGAACAAATAGACTCGCGGTTTGAACAAATAGACTCACGGTTTGAACAAATGGACAAACGGCTTACCACAATTGAAAGCGAAATTACCAAGATCCACCGCGAACAGTCTGAAATGCGCCAGTGGATGGAGCGGATTGATAGCCGCATATTGGGGATCGAGAGTGACATTAAAGAAATTTACGATCGCATCGTAGCGCTCGAAGCAAAAAAGGATCTGACTGCTCGCGAACAGCGTGAATTAAGTCAAAAATTCGATGCATTACTGGACTGGGCGCGCGAGGTGAGCCGTGCGACTGGCGTTGCCTTGCCAAAACTATGAAACGAATCATCCGGGCGGCTAGTCAAGTTGGTTACCAAAAAGTCGCCAAGCCTATTATGTTTAAGCGACAGCCAGACGCGGTGCATAGCGATATAGTAAAAGCTGCTAAGCGCATGCAAAAAACACCAGGTGTTCGACGTTTGCCGAAGTTATGGGCTCACAAAAACCATACAATGCTCCAGCAAACAATTGCAGGAGTGACGTTTGCAAACCCTATCGGCCTCAGCGCTGGATTTGACAAAACGATTGAAATGCCAGTACTCATGAAAAACCTCGGTTTCGGCTGGATGACTGGAGGCAGTGTGACGCTCGGGCACTACAATGGCAACGAAAAACCATGGTATCACAGGTTGCCTAGAAGCAAGTCATTGGTGGTAAATGCGGGACTTCCAAGTGAGGGTACGCCAGTGGTTGTCGACCGGGTCAGCCGCTATGACACCAGTCTATTCAAGGAGTTCCCACTCATCATATCGGTTGCAAAGACTAACTCACATGACTGCGCGAACGATACTGCGGCGATCGAGGACTACTGCCAAAGCCTCGCCGCGTTTAGTAAGCTACCACAGGTGAATATGCTAGAAATAAACATCAGCTGCCCCAATACTTTTGGCGGCGAGCCGTTTACCACCCCAAAGCGACTAAGCGCACTGCTTGCTCATGTCGATGCGCTTGGTCTCAAAAAGCCCATTTTTATCAAAATGCCGATTGGTTTGGAGGTAAGCGAATTTGACGATCTTCTGAGAGTGATGGCGCATCACTCCGTCGCTGGGGTAACGATAGGCAACTTGATGAAAGACCGTGCCAAAGCTCGCTTAAAAGACGACATATCGAGTGAAATAAAAGGGAATTTAAGCGGTGCGCCAAACAAAGAGGTGGCTACTGAGCTGGTGCGCCATACCTACCAAAAGTATGGAGACCGGTTTATCATTATCGGAGTAGGCGGAGTGTTTTCTGCTCAAGACGCTTACGAGAAGATCAAAGCCGGCGCTAGTCTCGTGGCACTCATTACAGGCATGATTTTTGAGGGCCCGCAGCTAATCGGCGAGATCAACTACGGTCTTGAAAAGCTCATCAAGCAAGATGGCTTCGATACAATTGCCGAAGCCATTGGTAGCGCTCACGCCAAAAAAAGCGTATAATACAAGTACGTAAAACGGCTAAGCAAGAAAGGGATTGCCCATGATAGCACATGTCGATATCACAGGATTTGGAAACTATAGTCCTGATGAGCCTACCAAAAAATACATCACCAAAAAGATCGGTACACTTGATCGCCTAGCTCCACGCCATGCTCGCAAGAGTATGCGCGCTGAGGTAAAACTAGCAGAGGTCAACCGTGACAACGGCAACAAGTACGAAGTCGAAGCACTGCTTTTTGTACCAGACAAAACCATTACCGCCAAAGACTCGACTATGAATATTCTTGCAGCTGTCGATATCGTTGAAGCCAAACTAGCAGCTCAGTTGCGCAAATACAAAACTGATAGCGTGCCGCACCTCGGAAAACGAGGGATTCTGAGCCGCTTCAAACGCAGCTACGCTCGAGAGCAGCAGGAGACAAGATTGTAGATTTTCAGGTCAGTATCTCTTTTATATCTCTTCAAAACACGCTATAATACGGAGTAGTTTTGATTGAAAAAGACCTGAGGAGACAGAGGGGTACGTATGGTTAGTCGTGATACAGCACTTACAAAGATTTTCGGTGACCCGCAGAAGCGGATACTAAAGCGTCTACAAAAAAAGGTTGACCAAGTCAACGCGCTCGCGCCAAAGTACAAAAAAATGACCAAAAAAGAGCTGGCTGCTCAGACCGGCCTTCTCAAAAAACGTCTTAGCAAAAAAGGCACGACTCTCGACGACCTGCTGCCTGATGCATTTGCGGTAGTGCGCGAGATGGCCACTCGCGTATTGGGTGAGCGGCACTACGATGTCCAGTTGATGGGATCAATGGTGCTGCACGAGGGCAATGTTGCCGAGCTCAAGACGGGTGAAGGCAAAACGTTGATGTCAACACTGGCAGCCTACCTCAATGCGCTCGAAGGCAAGGGGGTGCATATTGTGACCGTCAACGATTACCTCGCGCAGCGTGATGCTGGCTGGATGGGTGAAATTTATGCTGCTGTCGGGCTACAAACAGGGGTGATTATTAATGAGGCGTCGTTTGTGTATGATAGCGAATACGACAACCAGCACCACACCGACCCGCGTATGAAAAAATTACGTCCAGTTACCCGCAAGGAAGCCTATGCAGCAGACATCACCTATGGTACAAACAATGAGTTCGGGTTTGACTACCTCCGTGATAACATGGTCAATGACGTAGAGCTGGTTCGCCAGCGTGACCTGCATTTTGCGATCGTAGACGAAGTAGACTCGATTTTGGTAGATGAAGCACGCACGCCGCTGATTATTTCTGCGCCTGCTGCTGAAAACCCAGACTCATACTACCAGTTTGCAAAGGTCGCTGCCAAACTTGTCCCCGAAGACTATGTACTCGACGAAAAACGCCGTAGTGTCGCACTCAGTGACGTCGGTGTCGAAAAGGTCCAAAAAATGCTTGGTATCAAAAACCTCTACACACCCGACTATGTGCGCAGTGTCTATCACATGGACCAAGCGCTTAGGGCGCAGACGCTGTTTCATCGCGACAAAGACTATGTCGTGACGGCTGACGGAGAGGTGATCATCGTCGACGAGCACACTGGCCGTCTCAAACAAGGTAACCGCTACAACGAAGGTCTCCACCAAGCGATTGAGGCCAAAGAAGGCGTGCCCGTGCTCCAAGAGAGCATGACGCTGGCCACGATCTCGTTCCAGAACTATTTCCGTCTTTACAAAAAACTCAGCGGTATGACAGGTACGGCCTTTACTGAGGCCGAAGAGTTTCAACAGATTTATTCACTCGATGTCGTCGTTGTGCCACCAAACAAATCGCTCGTGCGTAAAGATCACGAAGACCTTATCTACAAGACTGAAAAAGGTAAACTCAAAGCCATCGCCCAAGCAATAAAGGAGTACCACAAAGAAGGACGGCCGGTTCTAGTCGGGTCGGGTTCTATCGCTAAGAATGAAATGATTGCTGGCTGGCTGGACAAAGAAGGCATCAAATACGAGATTTTGAATGCCAAGAATAACGAGCATGAAGCAGCTATCATTGAACGTGCAGGACAAAAAGGTTCGATCACGCTGGCTACAAATATCGCTGGACGTGGTACTGACATCAAGCTCGGGCCAGGTGTGCGCGAGCTTGGTGGTCTTGTGGTGATCGGTTCCGAGCGACACGAATCCCGCCGAATCGACAATCAGCTACGCGGTCGCGGTGGTCGACAGGGAGACCCAGGTGACACTCAATTCTACGTTTCGACTGAAGACGACCTGATGCGGATTTTTCAGGGTGAACGAATCGCCACTCTGATGGATCGACTTGGCGTCGATGAAGAGACTGCTATTCAAAACAAAGCCGTCAGTAAGACTCTTGAGGCCGCTCAAAAGCGTGTCGAAGGCTACAACTTTGATACGCGCAAAAATGTTGTTCAGTACGACAATGTCATCAATCGTCATCGCAAGGTTGTCTACACGATGCGTCGCAAGATTCTCGACGGTGACAACATCAAGCCAGAGATCCAGCGGTTGCTCAGTGAAAAAATCACCGAGCTGACCACAGTGCCCGCCAAAAACAATCCAAAGTTTAGAGATGAATTTAATGTCACTATCCCACTTGATGACAAAGTGATCGAAGAAATTGGTGCAGAGAAAAAAGATAAGCTGCGTCGTACTAAAGCTCTCGAAGCAGCACAAAAAATGTATGCAGCTAAGGAAAAAGAGCTTGGCGAAGAAGACATGCGAAATGTCGAGCGTCAGGTGTATTTGCAAGTGCTTGACAGCTTATGGATGGAGCATCTCGAAAACATGCAGCACCTCCGCGAGGGGATTCACTGGCGAAGTGTCGGCCAGCGCGACCCACTCGTTGAGTACCGCAGTGAATCACAAAAGCTATTTGACGGTGTTCAGCAGAATCTACGCGACGAAGTACTGAGGTTGATCTATCATATCCATCGGACTGATGCGATAGTCAACGCAGCCGCAGAGGAAGAGCGCGAGACAGAGTTAACGCGCCTTGCTGAATCTGCAGTAGAGCGTGGTGTCAACGAAGTAACAGGCGGGGAGCTCAACCGCGATCGTGATTTTGACGGTACCATTAGGCAAGCAAAGACAGCTTCGGAAGTAAATCACCAGCGCAATGTTGCTCGCAAGAAGAAAAAAGCTGAGCGAAAAAATCGCAAGAAAAAACGCTAAACTATGAGACACACCACCACTGAAGTTCGACTAAAAAACGGCGCCAAAGGACTGTTGATCGATATTCCTGGAGCTACTGTCATGAGTTTTCAGTTCCAGTTTCGTGCTGGCAACCGCTATGTCAAACACAAGGATATTTACGAGACCGCTCATGTCATGGAGCATATGGCATTTGGTGCCAATGCTGACTTCAAGGACGAGCATGCCTACGAAGCCGAGTTTACAAAAAATGGCGCGTACCACAACGCCTACACGAGCGATCTATCGATGGTATACGTAGCTGATTGCGCGGACTTTGAGTGGGAAAGGATATTGCGCTTGCAGCAAGTTGCTATCTGTCAGCCGCGGTTCAATCAAACCGAGCTTGATGCTGAGAAGGGCAATGTAAAAAGTGAGCTAACAGGCTATCTCAACAACCACAATCGAGTGCTCTGGCCAAAGATACAGCAGCTGTTAGGAGAAGATGTGTATACGTTTTGGCAGCGTCTCCAGACGATCAGTCATGTTACACTCAAAGACATTCGCGAGCACCACAAGCGCACACATACGAGTGACAACATGCGCTTTGTGATCGCTGGCAAACTTGAGGGCCGCAAAGCGCAGATCCAGCGCATACTGAATGCATGGGAGTTGCCCCGCGGAGAGCGGTTTGAGGTACCGCGCGACGAGTTGCGTAGCGCCAATCCTACCCTGATCAGGCGCAAGGAGGCCAGCAACCTGACATTTGGCTGGAGTATGACCTTGCCGCGTGAACTTGCTGATGACGAAGCTGAAGCGATGGCATGTCTCGATCAGATTTTAACCGGCACGATGCACTCACGCATCTACGGTGCTGCCCGCAAAAAAGGCCTGGCGTACGGCATGTTTAGCGACACGAGCGTAGGGTTCCATGATTCGTCATGGGACTTTGGCGGGCAGGTCAACCTGGACACTGCTGACGGGCTATTTGACATCATTGTTCGAGAGCTCACGGCCGTCGTGAGTGGCAAGATTACCGAAGATGAGCTCGCAGCTGCCAAGTCCTATGCTCTCGGTAGGTATCAAATGGGTGCTCAGACCGTCTCGCAAATCAGCAATTTTTACACAAATCGCTATTTCGGCGATGGTATCGTCAAGGACTATGACAAAGTGCCTGACGCAATCCGGAGCATCACGCTCGAACGTATGCTCGCCACCGCCAGAGAATTTATTGCGCACAATACCTGGGTGCTGGCTGGTGTTAGTAGTGGGGAAAAAGATGAAATCGTCGCACTCAACAAGAAACTTGAAACAATTTTTTCTTCAAAAGGATAGTCGTATGAAAAAAGTAGCAATTGCGTGGTATGGGGCAGAGGGACAATCGAGCTATCGCTACTACAAATCAAAAGGCGATGATGTCACGATCGTCACACCAAAAGTGAGCGAGTCATTTCCGCTACCAGAAGGAGCGCAGTCAATCACTGGCTACGATGCTTTTGCGAAACTAAAAGGCTTCGATCTTGTCATACGGAGTGCCGGGGTGCGACCTGATACGCTCACGACCGATGGCAAGATTTGGTCAAGTACCAACGAATTTTTTGCGCAGTGTCCAGCGCCGATTATCGGAGTAACAGGAACGAAGGGCAAGGGCACAACGGCAAGTTTTATCGCGAGTATATTACGGGCTGCTGGTAAGACAGTTCACCTCGTTGGCAATATCGGCGTGCCACCACTTGATGTATTGCCAGTGATTCAACCGAGCGATATCGTCGTGTTTGAGCTCAGTAGTTTTCAGCTTTGGGACCTTGAGAAAAGTCCACACATTGCTATTGTGCTGATGATCGAGCCTGATCATCTGGATGTGCATCAAGATATGGAGGAGTACGTCGCCGCAAAAGCAGCTATCGTACGACATCAAACGCCAGAAGACATCGTCTTTTGCCATCCACTCAACAAAGAGTCAAATATTGTTGCCCGTCAATCCCCAGGAACGGTGCGTCACTATGCTGACAGCGGCGAAGGCGAAGTATACATCAGAGACAGTGCTTTTTGGCGTGACAATCAACGGATCTGCCCCACTGGCGCTGTAACATTGCGTGGTGATTTCAACTTAGAGAATGCCTGTGCTGCGATCAGTGCTGCGCTGCAATATACTGATGACACGTCAGTAATTGAACAAGGTTTACGCGATTTTGCAGGGCTGCCTCATCGACTCCAATTCATTGATGAAATCGATGGGGTAAAATATTACGATGATAGTATTGCAACTACACCAGGCAGTGCTATTGCCGCGATGCGTGCTTTTGATGAGCCAAAAGTCTTGATTTTAGGCGGATCTGACAAGGGCGCCGACTATGGGCAACTCGTGAGTGAAGCGATGGACACTAAAACAAAAGTTGTAGCAATAGGTCAGACTGGCAAACGCATCGTTGGGTATTGTGATGCTCGGGGTGTAGTGTATCGACAGGTGCTAGGGGGTATGAAAGATGCTGTCGAAGCCGCACAAAACATGGCTAAGCCTGGCGAAATTGTTATACTGAGTCCAGCAAGTGCAAGTTTTGATCAATACAAAAGTTATAGCGACCGCGGTAATCAATTCGTCGCAGCGGTGAAAGGACTAAGAGGGTGAACCAAACTAAAGGACAGCAGGCCGTAAAACGAGCATTTTCATCGAGCGATTTGGTGGTATTGGGTCTGACATTCTTTGTATTCTTTTTAGCCTCGAGCTTATATTTTGTGGTGAGTTATTTTACGAGTGCAGAATTTACTGCTGCTCAGGGTGATCCGCTCGAAATCGTAATTGGATTGCTCGGCACTCTCATTAGCAGTCTTCTCCTATTTGGAATGATCCTCGGACTTGGTATGTTTATGGTGCGCATGCATCGCCAGCGAGTGCTTGGCAACTCACTCCAGATTGAGTATAGCGATTATGCTTGGTTGCGTGATTGGGCGAATAAAACTGCAGCTGATTTGCAGATGCCACGTGTGGAGATGTTCGTTACGCAAGATCCTATGATGAATGCCTATGCAATGGGCTTTGTACGCCCGTATATCATCGTATTAAATTCTGGTACGATTCGCTACATGACCCATGATGAAATCAAAGCGATCGTCGTGCATGAGATGGCGCACATCAAGTATGGACACACAATCGCGAGTGTGTATCTTGCGCCGTTCCTCTCGCTTCCTGTTGTCAATGTTGTTGGCAGTTGGCTGGCAGGGTTTTGGCAACGACGAGCAGAGCTTACGGCGGATAGGCTTGCGCTAGCATATACTGGCAAGCCAGAACTTGTCAAAGAAGCGCTTATCAAAGTCCATGTCGGACCAGATGTTGCAAAATCAATGAACGAAACCGCTCGTCAGTGGCTTCAGTATACCGCTGAACGTCCAATGAATCGGCTAGCGCAGACCTTTAGCTCGCATCCATTCCTTGTACGAAGAATCAGTCATATCGATAAATGGAAGTTTCTCGTTGAGCCTGTGCGCGTACAGCAAGCTACGCCAAGCCCTCAACCGCCCGTACCACCTGCTGCGCAATAGCTTTGGTTGGCTGCAGTATCGTTGCATTAGGGGCAATGGCCCTTAGTCTATCGGCAAGCGCGTGATAGTGTGTGCAAGCGAGCACTATCGTGTCGCTTCCCGACGAAACACTTCTCTTTACGTCGCTCAGATCAATTTCGCTTTTACACCCATATTCAATTAGCGTAGCCCACCCTGAGGTATCGGGTTCGTCAACTATGAGACCAGCAGCGAACTCAGTCTTGAGGTTTAGATATCGTGCGCTCCGAAGGGTAAGTGGCGTTGCGAGGACGGTAATGTGCCGAGTGTGAGAGCTTGTTGCTGCAGGTTTAATCATGGGCTCAATGCCGATAAAGACAGTTGCTGGGTAGCGTAGGCGTAGGTTGGCGATGGCCGCTGTCGTGGCGGTGTTGCAGGCGATAACGATAACGGGGCATTGTTTTTGAAGTAGTGGCTGGGTGGCGTTCGTTGTTAATTCGATGATCTCATCGTTACTGCGTGACCCATACGGGACATTTTTTCGGTCGTTCACAACGATATATTCATGTTCAGGGAGAAGCTCGCGGAGCTCATCGGCCACAAACTCACCACCGCGCCCTGAGTCAAAAATTCCAATTCTCATAGACTCTAGTATACTAGAGTCTATATGGAGTCTCTCAAAAAACACGCCGCTCAGTTGCGATCACAGATCGAGCATGCTCACGAGCAACTCGCAATTACACAAAAAGCGGCAGACCTTGCACAAGTAGACGATCAGCTCGCTCATCCAAATGTGTGGTCCGACACTGTTCGCGCCGAAGCATTATCTCGGCAGTCGGCAAATCTCAGGACGTTGATAGATCCATGGCAAAACTTGCTGCAGCAAGTGCGTGATATCGAAGAGATTATATCACTTGGCGATACGTCGCTCTCCGAGGAGTCTCGGCAGCAACTTGAACTCCTCGAACAAGAGTATACCCATCGCCGACGTGACATGCTATTTCAGGGTCCCTATGATGGTCACGCCGCCATTATAAAAATCAGTGCCGGCGCTGGCGGCACTGATGCCCAAGATTGGACAGAGATGATCGAGCGTATGTACCTGCGATGGGCAGAGCGCGCCGGCATGAAGATAGAGCTTATCGAGCGATCAGCAGGGGAGGAGGCAGGCATAAAAAGCGCGACGTATGCAGTGCGTGGAGTATTTGCGTACGGTAGATTGCAGAGTGAACATGGAGTTCATCGCCTCGTTCGCCTCAGTCCATTTAACTCAGACAATCTCCGTCAAACGAGCTTTTCTCTTGTCGAAGTGATGCCCGAAATTGATACACCAGACGAAGTGCAGCTAGAGGAAAAAGAGCTAAAAATCGACGTCTACCGCGCAGGTGGTCATGGGGGTCAAAGTGTCAACACGACCGACTCGGCAGTTCGAGTGACGCATGTACCGACAGGTATCGTCGTGGCTATCCAGAACGAGCGCTCGCAATTACAAAACAAAGAAACGGCTCTCAAAATACTGCGAGGCAAATTGGCACAGCTACAACTCGAACAGCACGCTGAGACATTTGCTGATCTTCGTACGGGCGAGTCAGCAAGTTGGGGCGCGCAGATTCGCAACTATGTATTGCATCCCTACACCTTGGTCAAAGATACTCGCACCAAGCACGAAGAGCGCAACGCCCAAGGCGTACTCGATGGAGGTATCGATCCGTTCATTGACAGCTATTTACGTCACCACAGGGCGGACTCATAGTGGTATACTAAAGAAAAGTAATAAATGGGAGAAAAGACATGAAAAGCAAATGGTTGATTCCAGGAAGTATCGTAGCGGTACTGCTACTTATCGGCATGTGGGTTGGAGGAACATACAACAGCCTTGTTTCGCAGCGAGAAACGGTTGTCGCATCGTTTGGTAATGTCCAGACGCAGTATCAGCGACGGGCTGATCTCATTCCAAATCTTGTCAACACAGTTAAAGGTACCTCAAATTTTGAACAAGAAACCCTGAACCAAGTCGTTTCAGCACGAGCCAAAGCAACGGGGATCACGGTCGATGCGAGTAAAGCCACTCCAGAGCAAATGCAGAGCTATATCGACGCCCAAAACGGTGTCACTAGTTCGCTTAGCAAACTTCTTGCAGTGGTTGAAAACTACCCAGACCTCAAATCAACCGCAGCCTATCAAGATCTCATGAGCCAACTAGAGGGTACCGAGAACCGCATTCAGGTGGCTCGGTCTGATTTCAACAACGTCGCAAAGCCATATAACGCACGAGTTCAGAAATTTCCGACCAACCTGATCGCCGGACTATTTGGTTTTACTCAGCGACCTTATTTCCAGGCAGACGCTGGTGCAGAAAAAGCGCCAACTGTCGATTTTGGCGCACAAAAACAATAGTCACCTAGAGGAACAAAGGAGCGGTTTTATGAGGTATAAGTGGCTCGGCCTGCTTATTTCGGTAGCAGTAACCTGTGTAAGCGCCACTACGGCGAGCGCACTCGCTATACCGCCTGCACCAAGTCTGGCTGTGCCTATCGTTGACCAGACCAAGACACTTTCCGACCAAGATATCCAGCGCCTGGCCTCGCAGATCAGTGCGTCTAGGCAGGAAAAGGCATATCAAATCGGCATTTTGATGATCCCAACTCTTGGGAATGATGAGTACCTTGAAGGCTATTCGATAAACGTAGCACGGAAGTGGGGAATTGGTGAAAAAGCAAGCAGCAACGGTGTGCTTATCGTTGTCGTAAAAGACGATCGCAAGATGCGCATCGAGGTGGGCGATGGTCTACAAGGTGATTTGACCGACGCGCGGGCTTCACGGATCATCCGCAGCGTGATGGCGCCAGCATTTAAGCAAGAAGATTATGCTGGCGGGCTGAGCGGGGCAATCACGAGTATTCAAAAAGCCGTCTCCAAGCAAGCAGACCCGGCGCTTTCTGCTAGTTCGTCGTCGTCATCAACCGGTGCGTGGGACCTGTTCCTGACAGCCCTTGTCTTCGCAGCATTTTTGTTTTCATGGGTGAGTTCGATGCTAGCACGCAGCAAAAGTTGGTGGGCGGGAGGCATCATAGGGCTTATCATTGGCACTGCTCTACTGTTTATCTTTTCATGGGCATTGTGGGCATTTGTTGCGGCACTTGGTGTCACGCTAGGAGGATTCTTGTTTGACTATCTCGTTTCAAAAAACTATGCTTCTCACAAAGAAAAAGGCACGCTTCCGTCATGGTGGGCGGGAGGTGGTTCTATAGGAGGCGGTGGTTGGTCTTCTGGCGGTGGAGGGGGCGGTTTTGGTGGCGGTGGCTTCTCTGGCGGGGGCAGTAGCGGCAGCTGGTAGCTGGGTGATTCTTTCACCACTACGCTGTTGTGGTTATGGTATAATTAGAACAAGATGATTCTGTTAGATAGGGTAACAAAAGCATATGGTAAAGATTCCTCACCAGCTCTTAACCGAGCTAGTTTACATATTCAACCAAACGAATTTGTCATCTTGGTTGGCACGTCTGGAGCAGGCAAATCAACTTTGCTCAAACTCTTGACGCGTGAAGAGAAGCCGACGAGCGGCAAAATTGTTGTTGGTGGGATCGATTATGACACCCTCAAGGACAAACACATCCCGTTGCTTCGGCGCAAAATTGGCGTCGTGTTTCAAGATTTTAAGCTCTTGCCTCAGCGCACAGTGTTTGAAAACATTGCTTTTGCGCTCGAGATCGCAGGCATGACCAACCGTGAGATCAAAAACACTGTCCCTAAAGTCATTGAACTCGTCGGACTCACAGGTAAAGAAAAGAATTTTCCTCACCAGCTGTCGGGTGGTGAGCGCCAGCGTGTTGCTATAGCACGCGCGGTGGTGCGCCAGCCCAAAATCCTGATTGCCGACGAGCCAACTGGCAACCTAGACCCTAAGCACAGCTGGGACATCGTACGACTCCTGGAAAAAATCAACAAATACGGTACAACCGTACTACTGACCACACACAATGTCGAAATAGTCAATAAACTAAAGCGCCGCGTCATCGTGATCGATCACGGCAAGATCACCTCTGACCAAGCGCAAGGGAGTTATCGGCAATAATGGCAAAAAAACCCAACAATGCCAAAGCTCTTGTGGGTCAGAAGCGTCACAGGCGCCAGTGGATTACTTTTATCCGCATGTGCCGTTATGGTGTCAATAACTTCACTCGTAATGCGTGGCTTACTGTGGCGGCAACTGCAGTCATGACGATCACATTGCTCATCATTTTTCTGACAGTGATCGCTCAAAATGTTTTATCAGATACGACCGATCAGCTCGGAAAGCGTTTGGAGCGATCGATTTATCTCAAGCCAATGACGACCGAGCAACAAGCCTCAAAAATTATCGGCGATATCAAGACATTGTCCAATGTCGAATCTGTGACCTATATCACCACTGAGCAGGGTCGCGCAGAATTTGCTGAAAAAAACAAAACCAGTAGTAGCACCCTCAGTGCAATCAATATCGCCACCAACAAAATTCCCGCCATCATTCGCATCTCCCTCAAAGACCCTAACAACACTAGTCAGCTGATCGAATTTGTCAACACCAGCAAAGAGCTCAAGACGTACATCGAACCTTCGCGTCGACCATCGTTTATGAGTAATCGCAAGGCTGCTACCGACACAATTGCCAGCTGGGCTCGCACCGCTCAACAGGTGGGAATTGGTGCAAGTGTGCTATTCACCAGCATATCCATGCTCATCATCTTCAATACCATCCGTATGGCGATCTTCAACCGCAAAGAAGAAATTCAAATGATGAAGCTCATCGGTGCTGACCGTAGTTTTATCCGTGGACCATTCGTGGTCGAAGCGATCGTCTATGGGTGTATTGCCGCCGTGCTCGCGACAGCGGCAGGTGTCGGTATCTTGCTTGGCATGAAGCAAGGATTCGTGTCTTGGGGCGTGCCGATCGAGCAAACAATCACACTCATTATTTCCTACATAGGACTTGTACTCTTGGCGATGATCGTACTCGGGGCGGTTATTGGCACTATCTCATCGCTACTCGCCACCAGACGATATCTTCGGGTATAAAGAAGACAAAAGCCTTGACACCGCACAACGCTTATGCTACATTGAGAGCAATGAAACGGTCCACCACATCCATTTCAAGAGGGTTAGTCACCAAATCGGCATTGGTGGCAACTGCTGTTTTGATGGCTGTGAGTGGACCTCTCTCTGTGGGCCGTCACGTATTTGCTGACCAATATGACGACCAGATCAAAGCCATCGAAGCAGAGATTAGCGGGTATCAGCAGCAAGCAGCCACACTCAGTACCCAGGCAAAAACACTCCAAAACGAACTTGCAAGTTTGGCCACCCAAAAAGCCACAATTCAGGGCCAAATCGATCTAAGCCAGGCTAAGTACGACAAACTTGTCAACGACATTAGAGCAACTGAGCAAAAGATCGCCGAAAACAAAGAAGCACTTGGTCAAATCATTGCCGATATGTATATCGATGGCTCGATCACGCCACTTGAAATGCTTGCTAGCTCAAATGACATCAGTGATTACGTTGACCAGCAAGAGTACCGCTCATCGATCCAAAACAGCTTGAGTCAGACTATCGACGAAATCAATACTCTCAAAAAGCAGCTTGAAACGCAAAAAGTCGATGTCGAACGCGTGCTGGCCGACCAAAAATCACAGCGTGACTTGCTCGCGAGCAAAGAGGCGGAGCAAGCCAAGCTCCTGGCGGATACGCAGGGACAAGAGGCTTCCTACCAGCAGCTTTCTTCGCAGCGAAGCGAGCAAATCAACAAGTTGCGCTCTGAGCAAGCTGCCGCAATGGCCGCAGCCGCTGCCGCGAGCGGTGCCAGCAACATCGGCGGTGGGTCAGTCGGTGGTGGCGGGTACCCAGGCGTATGGGCGTATGCAGAGCAGGATACACTTGTTGATTCATGGGGGCTATACAACCGTGAGTGCGTTAGCTATACCGCCTGGAAAGTCGCGAGCACTGGACGATTCGTCCCTCACTTTGGTGGGTACGGCAACGCCAATCAGTGGCCATCAACCACTGCTCGGTACGGTATCCTAAGCGGCTCAACCCCCAAAGAAGGCTCAGTTGCGATTTGGTATGTCGGTGTTTATGGCCACGCGATGTATGTCGAGCGCGACAATCGCGATGGAACGATCCTTGTCAGTGATTACAACAACAACGCTGACGGCGGGGGCTGGGGTAGATACCACATCTATAATCGCTCGGCTGCAGGCCTCACCTATATCTATTTCTAAATAATTGTTTTGAAAACACCTAAACTATAGCGTACCGCTCATCAGGTACGCTATACTTAAGTATAAGCAATAAAAAAGGGGAGTATACGTGAGCGAAAAAGAGCCGCAAAGGAGTGCGCATCGTCTGGTGGATATCGAAAAATCAGGAATATCAAAACAAGTTTTTTTTGTATGTATGGCACTCGTCGCGCTGGTATCGTTTGTGGCTGGTACCCGACAGGTTGAGCTGTACGCAGCGATTGCTCCTCTCTTTGGCAAAAAAGCCTCTAGTGAATCTCTCGAGCTAAGTATTGTTCAAAACACCTACCGTGAACTCAAAGCACACTATGATGGCAAGATTGACCCCGCGACGCTTGCAGACGGTGCGGCCCGGGGCATGGTACAGGCTGCAGATGATCGCTATACGGTGTTTATGGATAAGCAAGAGGCAGAAACGTTTGCAAAAGAGCTGAGCGGGGAAGTGACTGGCATAGGCTGTGAGCTGGGTGTGCGTGGTGATAGGCCGACAGTGTTGCGGGTGCTCAAGGACTCTCCGGCCGAACAAGTAGGTCTGCTCGCAGGTGATATATTTGTGACTGTCAACGACGAAGACGTAGCAGAGGCAGATTCCGCCACCGTTGCTTCAAAGATTCGCGGCCAAGAGGGTACCACGGTCAAGGTCGCAATTCTTCGTGCCAAAGAAACCAAAACGTTTTCTATCACTCGTGCGAAACTCAACGACCCAAGCGTGCGCTCTCGAGTGGAAGGCGCGCTTGGTGTTCTGATGATCTCGCGGTTCGACAGTGATACTGGACGGCTCGCTCGAGAAGCGGCGCGAGGCTTCAAAGACCAGGGAGTGACGAGCGTGATCTTAGACTTGCGAGATGATGGCGGTGGTTATCTAGACGCCGCACAAGACGTCGCTAGTCTGTGGCTGAGTGACAAAGTTATCGTCACCGAAAAAACCGGCGACAAAGTGACCGATACCATCAAAGCCAAAGGAGAAGCCGTGCTCAGCGGCGTCAAGACCGTCGTTCTCGTCAATGGCAACAGTGCCAGTGCCAGCGAAATTGTCGCCGGCGCACTCCAGGAACATCAAGCTGCCACGCTCCTGGGCGAAAAAACCTACGGAAAAGGCAGTGTCCAGCGGCTGATCGATCTGCCAGGCGGCCGCCAACTCAAAGTTACTGTCGCGCGCTGGTACACACCCAACGGACGCAACATCACCAAAGAAGGTATCACCCCTGACACGACGATCGCACTGACTTCTGAGGATCGCAATGCGAATCGCGATCCCCAGCTCGACGCCGCCAAAAAATCTCTCAGTAGCAACTAGCTTGTGCTTCTCCATAGCTTGCGGTAGTATAGACATATATGGATGTAAAGAAAAAGATTCTCTTAGTAGAAGACGACACTGCGCTCGCAGCCGTCTATCGCTCTCGGCTCGAGCTTGAGGGGTTTGAAACGCACGAAGTACACAACGGGGAAGACGCTTTGTCGGCGGCTATGTCGTACAAGCCTGACCTTATTCTTCTCGATGCCATGATGCCAAAGATTAGCGGATTCGACGTTCTCGATATCATCCGCAACACACCAGAAACCACCAATATGCGTGTCATCATGCTCACCGCACTCAGCCAGCCAAAAGACAAAGAGCGCGCCGAGCAGCTTGGTGTCGATGATTATCTTGTCAAATCTCAAGTTGTCATCGGTGATGTCGTCGCTCGCGTCAAGCATCACCTCGGTCTCGATATCTCGACAGCAAGCCATTAGATGAAGGCTGAGTATAAACGCTATTGACGCGGAGAGAGTGCCCATTTATAATGCATTCTCAGAAGAGTATAGGAAACAAAAAAGGAAATAGAGGATGGACCACAACAAGCTGCACACAAAGGACGCAACTGATCTTGCCAAGTTTGAGAAGGTTGTAGAGCGTAAGCGTCAAGAGATGGGTCGCAAGGAGGCCTGGGGGGCATATGATAAGCCCCAGGGATCAGCCAACCCCGACGATAAGTTATTCGAAGAGTACCTTGCAGAGCGTCCTTCTGAAGGCGTGGTGCGTGACGGCGATAAGTTTCGCGAAGCCCATACTGGGAAATTTGCGAGCGAAGATGATTATAAAAAATCACTTAGCCCAGAGCGTTCATCAGTAGAGGATGAAAATCGCTCTGAGTATGATTCAATGAAACTTCAGGACCTTGCGAAAATGATTGGTAAGTACCAAGACGATCGTTCGATGTATGAGGAATTATCATATATTTTGCAAAATCGTATAGATACCTTTGCTAATAAATACCACTGGGATGACGAACAGAAGCAGTATCATACTGATGCATTACTTGAAATCGCTATGAAGCCTCAGGAGAGCGAAAAGTCACCTGCTGAGGGCAGTGAAGTGAGTGCGGGTGAGGCTGATGAACCGTCCGCAGATGCTGTAGAATCTCTGCAGCCTGCAGCCGCCGAAACCGTTGAGGAAGTCAGGCTGGGCGAGCTCAAAGGTGAAATTGCTGCTCTTCAGGCTAGGTTTGATGTAGCACATCGGGAAATACTCAAGATGCTAGAGCATCTCAAGAGACCAGACGTCGCAGACGCGGGCTCTGTAAATACTAAGGATGGCCAAGAGGCGTCAGTAGCCCCTGAAGCAACACCAGATGCTCGTCAATCGATTGCTGATACTGCCGACAACGAGAAGCCGCTGGAGTCTTCGAGGGGTAAACCAATGATTACGATCGTTGATCCACGCAATGGACAGCCTATCTCTGCATACCAACCTAAAGCACCAACACACGAAAGGCATGATCGCTCTGAGACGCCAGCTTGGCTTAGGGAGATACGCACACCCCGGTATCCCGAGCAGAATCCGAATAAATCTGGTCGCCTAAAGAAATTTGGCAGGAAAGCTGTAGTATTAGCTGCTGGCCTTGCACTATCTCTGAGTGCATTATTTGGAGGTACTTCAGGTGGTGATCAAGCCCACGCTGCACCTGAGCGGGCCCCTGTGTCAACGAGTATTGATAGTGGGGATCTCGGCGTCTTCCGTGTAGGCGAAATCAAAACAATTAATACGGATGGCGCCATAGCCGAAGAAGCCAAGCGAATAGAGCAGGAGAAACGAGATTTTGAATTGTATTATTATGCTTATGACAAAGAGAAGACTCACAAATATAACGTAGGTCCTGCCTATAACGGAGAACACACTAAAGAAGCAATTTCGGCAGAGATATTGAAGCGCTCAGCCCACGATCCCAATTTACTGGCGACTTTCTCTGTCGGCTGTGGTATAGGTGAGGGCGACGCAGCTGCCATGAACGCGTGTGCAAACAAATTCGCCACAGATCGTGACGCCGCAAAAACTGCACACCGGCAACTAAAAGATTTCTTCGCGAACAAGTCGGTCACAATGGAGGTTAAAGAGATCAAAGGTCCTTACGATGCGCTATGGGCAAACACTTCTGGCAAGCAGCCAGGTGAGCGTCCAGACATAGTATTAGCGGAGAGCACTGAAACCGGAGGCTCCGCAGTAGAAATAAGATATAACGGCGAGATAGTCGGAGAGTGGCGTCTTGACTGTGGTTTTCAGTGGATGGTGCAAGAGGAGCACGTAAAAGCGATAAAAGCAGTCAATTCAGATGTCACCCAAATAGCAGCACCAGAGGTACATAAGCCCGTCACTATTATGGTGAAGTACTATGTTTCAAAACAGCCTATGGGGACTACGCCTAACACCCCCGACACTCCCGATACCCCCGATACGCCTGATGTCCCCGACACCCCCGATACCCCTCCCGAAAAGATTCTAGAGCCAAAGGATCCAGCCAAAGATATCAATGCTAATACCGACCTACCACCGCAACAGCAAATGGGTGACATACGCATGAATGCAGGAGATCTCAAACCAGATAAGCCAGTAAACGATGTCTATACTCCTCCATCACAAACGAATACCTCATCAGAGGTAGCTCCTGGGGTCACGCAGGGTACAGTAGCACCTAGTAACGAGGAGCACCATGACGCAGCAGGTGATTTGACCGTTGACCATGAGAAAGCTGTAGAAACTGCGACACCGGCGACAACCAATACTACACCAAATACTGGAACAATAGCCCCGCCAGCTTTTGGCAACTAATCGTCAGCGACTAAAAAAGGAGACCAAACGCGATGAGAACAATATTTCACACTATCACAGGGCTAACAGGCAGGCTCAAGCACTGGCAAGGTGCGTTGCTTGCGCCGCTGATTGTACTAGTGCTCGGAGCGGGTTTTGCTCAGGCTTATGGCCCCGCGCGCACTACCTATACTATAGAAAAACCAGCCGATCGTATCACTTTCAACTCCATCACAAACAACCCCAATTATGGCGATGAGCGCAACTTCTTAATTATCAAAGATGCCGCTAATACATCACCTGGCGGGTGGGTAGACAACATACAGGTGCAAAATGGTAAGGAATATCTTGTGCGTTTGTATGTGCACAATAACGCAGCCGCCAACCTGAACCTCGTCGCTACAAATGTTCGGGCAATAGCTAATGTGCCAAACAATGCTGGCACGAGCATTCAGATTGACGGTTCGATTACCGCGGACAATGCTCAGCCTCAAAAGGTCTGGGACGATGTTGTACTGACGTCGTCAAATAAGTTTACCGTTGCCTACGTGCCTGGCTCGGCAAAGTACGCCAATAACCTCAACGCTAATCCAGGTTTCCAGCTAGCTGATTCAATCGTGACAAGTGCCGGTGCGCTCTTGGGTTATCAAAAGATGGATGGCAACATCCCTGGTTGCTTCCAATACTCAGGTATCGTGACGTTCCGTGTCAAAGTGGCTGATGTCCCGTCACCCAACTTTACTGTCAAAAAGCAAGTATCAGTTGCCGGCCAAAACAAATGGCAAGATTCGCTGACCGCTAAACCTGGCGAAAAAGTTGACTTCATGGTGACTTATACGAACACCGGTACAGCGCAGCAGGATAATGTCGTGGTGCGTGATGCCTTACCGAAAGGACTCTCCTATGTTGCTGGGAGCAGTTACTTAGCTAATAGCCAGTCACCAAATGGCAGTAAGGTCGCCGATGCTGTTACGACAAACGGCCTCAATATTGGCTCATATTCACCCCAGAGTAATGCCTACGTCAAGTTTAGTGCGACTGTCGATGCCGCTCAGGCTGCTTGTGGCACGAATACACTCACCAACACCGCTACTGTTGTAACAGCGAACGGCAACAAGCAGGGAAGTGCAAGCGTGCTCGTCAACAGCGCGTGTGCAGCGAATGAATGCAAGCCTGGCATACCAGCTGGGGATGCTCGTTGCAACGAGTGTTTACCTGGCATACCGGCGGGTGATGCACGCTGCACGCCGGCGGAATTGCCTCACACTGGTATCGGGAGCGCGATTGCTATCGGCATACTGATTGCAGCAGCAGTAGGTGGATTCTTTTACTGGGATCAACGTCAGCTTGCGCGCAAACGAGCCGCTGCTAAAGATGAAGAAAAACAGTACCCTAATGTCACTACCCCTCATGCTCGTCACCACGATCATGATACCAAAGGCGTCCATCACAAAGACAAAAGAGACTGAATAACAATTCCGCCGAGTTGCCTCATCCCTCGCTTCTGACACAAAGACGCGGGGGATATTGAGTATGATTATATCGTCAGAAAGCAGTTGTAGTACAATGAAACATTCTATTGACTTTTGGTCAATTTTTTGCTATAGTGTATCTAAAGGTAAATTATAAACATAAAAATGACTAAACAAGAACACCCACAGTTTGGCGCAGAAAATCAAGAAGTGCCACCACTCTCTCGGCATATCGACACACTGCTATCCTCGCAGGAGGTTGCACGGTTGCCCGAAGAAGAACAGGGTAGGGCTATTATGGACCAATTCGTCGGTATATTAGTGCGACAGGGTAATGTCACAACGGCTGATGGGCATACTGTCACGCCAAAAGATATCCTCACGACTCTCGATGACCTAGGTACAGCTCGTTTACCCAGTGGCCTTTTGTCATTTACGAGGCAAAAAGGTATTCGTCAAGCAGTTGAGGCTCTGTCAAAAGACCCACGAACCGGCCAGCTGATAGGGGCAATTGGTCGAGATATCTTACAGTACGACGACAACGGCAACATCTTACTAAGTACAGAGAACCAGATCGAAGGCTATCTTCAGAGCGGTGAAGATACGCAGCTCGACCCAACTGATACATTCTACGATGGGCAGTGGAAAGAGGCTCTTAGAGATAAAATCCGTGACGTGATCGATAAGGGACATGTTTGGGGGTATGACCCCAATAAAGGTCCTATTGAATCTGATAACGATTTTGTCCGCAAGTCAGGTATCGCATGGAGGGGAACTTTCTACACAGCAGAACGGGCTGGCGTAGATATGTGGCTTTTGGGTAAGTCTGCAGAGTTGATCGCACGCCGAAAGAAAATTGGCCATGATATAGGCGTACGCGCTGGGGTACTGACTGTTATTGCTGATTCAGAAACTGGTCTTCAATTTAGCAAACTTTGGGAGTCGTAAAGTGCTGCATGTAAGAGGTGAGCATAGAATATAACTAATGCCGAGGCATTCCACTGTCTCTGCTTAGTCACGGCTATTCTGGTGTCGTTTTATTCGACAACAACCTGTACGCGGGGGTGGGTGCGGCCAGTAAATGAAGCCTTTTTGATCTTTTTGAATATCACGGTACCAGCTTTTTTGGCGTGGATAGTGAAGTTACGGCTGATATAGGTGCCAGGACCAGCGACTTTGGTACTACCAGTTTGGCGGACGAGTACTTCGCCAGCTGCAACTTTCTGGCCGCCATAGCGCTTCACGCCCAGGCGAGCGCCGGCGTTGTTGTGGACGTTCTTGCTTGAACCACCTGCTTTAACGTGTGACATAGGACTCCTTAGAATTTGCTATAAATAATCTGTTCTATTGTACGCACAGGCAGGCAAAAAGTCAAGAGCGCCTAATGAAATAAATCTTGTATCGATTTACTCACCGATCGTGTCGAATAACAATACAAAATATTTTTATACATAGCAGTAGATAGAAAAACGACGGCTGCCTTTAGATAGCTACAGCCTCATATAGTTTGACGTATGGGGTGATTCGTAGCTCGCGCATTGCTTGTGTGAGGATGGCGCGTGAATCGTACGTGCTCTCCCAGACACTTTTTTGTACAGGTACAAACTCAAGCTCGCGTAGTAGAGTACGAAACCGTGCACGCTGTCGCGCGTACTGCTCTGGGATGTCAAAAATTACCACAATATACGCACCAGAAAGTTTGACGGGCTGGTATGGCTCTAGAGCTGCGTGCCCTGTGGGCGAAAGCGTCGGCTGGCGACTGGGTGAGACGACAATATAACCGTCTTTGATGGCGCGGTAGTAGCTGCTTCGCAAGGTAGAGCGTGAGTATTTGTTGCTGATTTTTTCGAGATCGTTGAAAAAGTTATTTGGTTTGTATGCCAGCATGAGGTTGGCGCGCGAGTAGGGGAGGAGCGCCTCAAGGATGTAGCGCAGTGAACTGTCCGGCAAAGTGCCGGTGTAGGCCTGGTATAGCGTACGTTTGGGACGAGGCATCGTATTAATATATTACACGATCGGTGAGTAAATCGATACAGTTTTGCAGAGGTGTGTGCAGTTCTAGTGACGATTGGTCGCTTTTACGATTTGATAAGGAGGAGTAACTCGCGGGCGACGACTTGTCCCTCGCGGTAGTACAAGAGCTGGCTGTCGCGAACATGGCGCAGCTGGACACGCCGGTATCCGAGGGTGCCAACGATATCGATAAGTGGCAAGTGGGTGAACGAACCATCATTGCCACGCCAGGCAGGCACGGCTACGCACAGGGGCGCACCGGGTGTGAGCTGGCGGGCGATGTTGCGTAGGAATGTACTGACGATATGGTCGCAGTTACCGGTAACTTCGCGCAGCTTAGCAGGGGAAGGTGGGGCGGAAAAAGGTTGTCCTAGGTAGGTTTCGGCGACGACCGCAAGGTCAGCTCTGGGTTCTTGGTTCTGCATCGTAAGGAGTGGCCACTGGTAGATCATGGCGTCGGCATGATCTATACTGACATCGGTAGCAAGCGAGTATTTTTTGACGAGCCACTCAAGGTTTTCGCGCGAGTAGTCGACCATTTTTTCTGAGAGATCAGTGCCGCAGACGTCGAACCCAAGCAGGGCTGCTTCTTGGAGTACAACTCCAGTTCCACAAAATGGATCGAGGACCGCTTTCGGTAGCTCGACGCCTCGGCTACCATGTATCGCCTCAGATTTAGCGGTATTTTCACCGTCACCTGTCGCGAGGTTGATCATCATTCGAGCAAGTTTTGGCGGTAGCATGCCCACAAACGCATCGGTGCGCGGCCTGGCTTGGTCGCGAGCAGCCAAGGCAGTGATGTTTTGGGCGCCGACGCTTTCGGCGACGATGATATTACCTGCGCCAGTGCGCACCACGAGGAGTTCGACATGGTTGTTGCTGAGGCCAAGTTTGTTGTGGTGACTGGTAGCGGTGTTGAGGGCCGGCTCGTTGTTTGGGATGAGACGCAAGCTGACGCCCTGGGCTTTGAGTTTTTGCTTGAGGATGATACCGGTTTTTTGGACTTCACGAGCAGTAGTTTTGAAGCCGTAGGCGCTGATACCTAGCGTTATCTTGCCTTCGTGTGATTGCCAGGCAGTCGCGTAGGCACGCACGATTTCTTTGCTAGCACGGTGCCAATCACCCGATAGCTCGGCTACGACGCGTCCGGCTTTTTGGCTGCCGCCTAAACGCTCAAAGTCAAATCGTGGGCAATCAACTACGGCTGATTCGTCCGAAAACCAGCGAACCGACGCGCCACCATAGAGGCGTTCGAGCTCAGCCATGCCAAGAGCGGGTTGACGACCCAGAATAGCGATGTACATAATTAGTAGTATACCAGTAGTTCTTAGAAGCTGCACCGGAGCGGTCGTCAATGGTATAATACGTCATAGATGAAAATATCGTTTAAGTCAGTGTTGAGTGTGGTGACACTTGCGATGGTTGTGCTGATTTTGTATGCATCGCGGCACCAGCTTGAGCACGCCTGGAGACTGCTCGCCCAGGTTAACATCTGGCTGGTTTGTTTGGTAGCGGTATTTACTATTATGAGTTATTTATTCTCTGGGGAGATGATTTTTTCGTATCTCAAACAAAAAAAGATCCTCAAAGATGTCAGCTTGCTGACGCAAATGCGCGTGTCGCTTGAGCTAAATTTTGTGAATCATGTTTTGCCAAGCGGCGGTGCAAGTGGGGTGGCGTATACCAACTGGAGAATGCGTAAACTCGGTGTTTCGACTTCAGGGTCGATGATGGCGCAGATCGTACGTTTTGCAGCTGGGTTTGCGGCGACCATCGTGCTGCTACTCGTCTCGTTGGTTGTCGTGACGATCGATGGGCATATTAATCGTTGGATCATTTTGATGAGCGCGCTGCTTATCATGAGCATGAGCGTCATCGTCGCTGGCTTCATGTTTGTTGCAAAAAGCCCCACACGCATCGCTAAACTCAGTCGGGCAATCGGAAGATTTTTGAGCCGTATTGGCCGGCTGCTCCCTAGTAGCCAGCGTCATAAGCTCGCAAAGACACGAGAGATCGAGCAATTTTTTGATGAATTTCATACTGATTATATACAGCTAAATCGCAGTAAGAAGCTGTTACGGCGGCCGTTTTTCTGGGGATTGTTGTTTATGACTTCAGACATCTTGATTTTTTTTATCGCATTTCTTTCGCTTGGTGCAGTTGTCAACCCGGCGAGTATTTTGATTGCGTATTGTGTCGCATCGCTAGCGGGGTTTGTGATGTTGACACCAGGTGGTGCAGGCGGGTACGAGGCACTCATGGTAGGCGTGCTGGTGATTGCAGGGACAACACAAAGTGTCGCGATTGCAGGGATACTCCTCGCCCGAGTCATTATTTTGCTCATCACGATCGTGGTTGGATACATTTTTTATCAACTAACTCTCAACAAATATGGCAAGCGACCCGCCACGGTTTAGTGTCGGTGACTTATTGGCAAGCCTCAACCAAACGCTTGAGTACGCGTATCCAATAGTCGAAGTCGAAGGAGAGGTAGCGAGCTTCAAGGTAAACCAACAAAAGTATGTGTTTTTCGATCTAAAAGACGCATCAGGAAGTATCAGCTGTTTTATGACGGTGTGGCAACTGCGTGTGCCCATACAGGATGGCATGAAAGTAGTCGTGCGGGCTACGCCTAAGCTGACGGCGTGGGGTAAATTCAGTATCACTGTGCAAACAGTGCGTCTGAGCGGGGAGGGGAGTATCAAAAAAAGTTTTGAGCTTTTGAAACGAAACCTCGAGACAGAAGGGTTGTTTAGCTCAGATCGCAAACGCACGTTACCACTTCTCCCGTCGCATATCGCGGTGGTGAGTAGCACAGCGGCCGCGGGGTATGCGGATTTTATTGCCATACTCAACGAGCGATGGGGTGGCATGAAAGTCGAGGTCGCACATGTGCAAGTGCAAGGAGAGGTAGCCGCCGATCAAATCATACGAGCGATCGAATATTTCAATACCTGCGAGGAGCTGCCTGAGGTGATTGTGATTATACGCGGTGGTGGCAGTGCCGATGATTTACAGGCCTTTAATGACGAGCTGTTGGTGCGGGCGATTGCAGCCAGTCGCACGCCAACTCTCGTGGGGGTAGGACATGAGACCGATGAGACACTTGCTGAACTGGCGGCTGATGTACGTGCGGCCACACCGAGCAATGCCGCACAGTTAATTGTTCCAGACAGGCGTGAACTGCGCCAGCAGGCTTGGGGAAATGTGCGCCTGGTGGCACTACGAGCAGAGCAAGTCGTTGCCGAGCAGCAACGGCGCGTTCAGCGGTTGCTCGAACAAGCCGTAGCGAGCATGGAGACAAGCCTAGAGCGGGAAGATCACCGAGTGGCTGCGGCCCGCATGCGGCTCGACGCATACAATCCGTCTGCAATTTTGCGGAGAGGCTATGCGGTCGTTCGGGGCAAGGTTGCAGTTGGCGAAGTGATTATGATTGAAAGAATAAACGATACAATAACAGCGGAGGTGCAACATGTCGAAGGCTAAACAACTAACAATTGAGGAAAAGATGCACGAGCTTCAAGCGATGGTGGCGTGGTTTGATGGTGATGACTTTCGTCTCGAGCAGGCGATGGAGGTGTACAAAAAAGCTGAGCAATTGGCGAGCGAGATAGATCGTGAGCTGTCTGAATATAAAAACGAGATCACGGTTTTGAAGAAAAAATTTGATCAAGCGGCCGCATGACAGTACTTTTCTGGGTTGGCATGGGGCTACTGTGTTTTTTTGGTTTCATGGCGTTTACGGGTGCTCCATATGTACCTTCAAAGCGCCGAGAGATTAGAGAAGCATTTACCAAACTATACTCTCTCAGTGACAAAGACGTGCTTGTTGATATTGGTGCAGGTGATGGTATTGTGCTACGTGAGGCAAGTAGGGTGGGAGCTAAGGCTATCGGGTTTGAGATCAATCCAGCGTTAGTTGTGCTCGCCAAGTGGCTATCGCGCGCAGACAAAAACGTTTCCGTGCGACTCGCAAACTTTTGGCATACTCCGCTGCCAGATGATACAACAGTGGTGTATGTGTTTGGTGATGGAAGGGATATCGGTAATATCTACAGGCGTGTTCAGGCTGAGGCATCACGCTTGGAGCGTCATTTGATGCTGGTGAGCTATGGGTTTGATATCAAAGGAGTGCCTGCTGCTGGTCGGTATCGGGCATATTTTCTTTATAAAGTCTAGTCTTTACAAGCACAAAACCATAAGTATAATAAAAGGAGTATGACTAATCTTCGACAGCGCGAGTCAGGCACAATCAATGCAAGTATATTCGCTATCATTGCGCTCATAATACTAGTAATAGCCTTTGGTTCATTTGGCATATGGTCGTATCTCAACTATGTGGAGCAGAAGAAGGATGTAGACGGAAAGATAGCAGACGCTGAGGAAAAAGCAAAGCTACTTCAGTCTACTGCAGATGAAGAAAAATTTGCTAAACGTGAAAAAGAGCCTCTTCGCCAGTTTGTAGGACCCGCTGATTATGGACGATTGACATTTGATTATCCCAAGACGTGGAGCGCCTACCAAGCGACTGATGTCAGTAAGGGAGGGGGCATTACATATGAAGCGTACCTCAACCCAATTCTCGTCCCACCTACCTACGAGACAAATAAGATTGCACTAAGAGTTAAGATAGAGCAAAAAACGTATGACCAGGTGCTTGCTTCATATGATAAGCAAATTCAGAAAGGGGAGCTTAAGACTTCCATCTATAACGATGGTGTCCACACGGGTACCACTATGATTGGCAATTTTACTAAAGATACAATCAGTACGACCGTTTTCTTGAAGATGCGTGACCGCACATTGACGCTGCGCACCGATGGTGATGTATTTAAAGATGATTTTGCGGCTATTCTCAAGACGGTGAAGTTTAACGAATAGCACATTCTCTCGTGCTACACTAGAAGTAGCCTATGGAGGGGAAACTGGATGGAGCGATAAAGGGTGGTGACATGTTTGTTCATGCGCCGTTTTTTGTTGCGGCAGCACATGAGCTCAAATCGCCGCTCGCCTTGGTTCGCCAACTGTCCCTAGAGCTGGCTTCGGAAGAACTGTCAGCCAAGGACCGCAAGATGATCGCTGAGCAGATATCCCTGACAAGTGAGCGTGCTCTCCGGCTCACGACCGACCTTACCAAGCAAGCGCGTCTCGAAGATAGCTTGTTTACACTTGAGCCGCTCAATGCAGTGGCTCTCTGTGAAGAAGTGGTCCATGAGCTACAACCGCTCTACCGCGCAAAGGGTAAGCGTCTTAGATTTGGTTCGGGTCGGCGAACAGTTTTGTGTCTAGCGAACAAAGACCTACTTCGACGAATTTTGTTGAGTCTGACTGACAACGCGGTGCATTATGCTGACAACTCTGACGTTGTGGAATTATCGGTACAGGCTACAGAAGGCGGACGCTATGTGAGACTGGGGGTTCGCGATTATGGGCCAGCAGTACCGAGAGCTGCATGGAAAACGCTTGTTAACTCTCTTGGGAGGGCGACCCATCCTTTGCATGATCGGCCAGCGTCGAGCGGGCTTGGTATGTACATCGCAACGCAATTTGCCGCTGCTATGCAAGGAGAAGTAGGGGCAGTGCGGCATCAAGACGGCGCTACGTTCTACGTCGAAGTCCATGCCTCTCATCAGCTGAGGCTTATCTAATGCCCTCGCGATCTATTGTCGTTGTCGAAGACGACCCCTGGGTAGCTTCTGCATTCACACGTGAGCTTGAGCGGGCAGGATTTTTGGTGCGATGTGCCCAAAATGGGCTAGAAGGTATGCAGTTGATTGATGATATACATCCTGACGTGGTTGTGCTCGACGTATTTCTTCCTGGGCCTAACGGTATGGTACTGCTGCATGAACTACAGTCGCATAGTGATCTTGCTTCGATTCCGATTGTCATTTGTACGACGAGTGCTGCCGATATCCCAAAAGATAGTTTACGTTCGTACGGCGTGCGCAGAGTGCTCGATAAAACTTCGCTAGCATACGGCGATGTCGTGGCAGCAGTCAAGAGGTGTCTCGTATGAGTATTGAACGCACGCGAGCAATCGTGCTAAGACGTACAAATTACGGTGAGGCAGATCGTATTCTTCGTATGATTACACCGATCGGTCAACGCACTGCCATTGCAAAAGGTGTCCGTCGCGAAAAAAGCAAACTAGCTGGCGGCATAGAGCTGTTTGCAATTAGCGACGTGGTGATCACAGCTGGTCGAGGGGACATGGGGGTGCTCACAGGTGCGCGGTTGGTGCATTTTTATCGGCACATTCTAGAAGAGTATGACCGTCTACAGTTTGGGTATGAGGCCATCAACAGTGTAGCGCGAGCCAGCGCTGAGGTCGATGAACCAGAGTGGTATGGGGTACTCAGTGAGGTGTTTATGGCGCTTGATGTTTTAGAGATTCCTCTTCAGCTTGTGCAGACATGGTTTTATCTGCATCATGCAGTGCTGGTTGGGTATGAACTCAATCTCGAGCGAGACGTCGCTGGCAATGTGCTAGATGCTCACAAAACGTACATGTATGATACAGCCGAGAGGGGGTTGCGCGTGGCGGAGCAAGGCGACATCGATGCAAGTCACATAAAGTTTCTGAGAATACTAGGCACCAAGCCGATCAAAACCGTCATGCAAATAGGCGGTGTCGCAGAGATTCTCCCTGCATGCTGGATGCTCGCTCGCCAGCACGCTGCTATCGATTAACTTGTTATTCCGAAATTAAATGATATAATACATAAATCATGACAGAGAGAGAAACTGGCGCTGAGTCGTTGTTTTCCGACGGACTTATTCACTGTAGCGATACTCATTGCATAGATGTCAATAATCTACCAGCTATTGAGCGGGTTGAGCAGCTTGCCGATATTGGGCTGCGGGTTGAGCAGGCCATAGAGGACCTCGAAGCACTGCGCCGAAAGCAAGAGTTTGCCGAAAAGACAGATTTTATGGCTGTGAGAAATGAGATACTTGAAGTACTCAATCGCTCAGCCGGGCGAGACGTGTATGCGTTACTAGATGGAGAAATTAGTGTTGATACACTCAATGTGCTACGTGACGCGATGACTGGGGCTCAGGAAGCAATGTGCAGTCCAGGGGAGAGATCGCTTGATCCACGCAACCAGATGCTTACTGAGGCATGGATGGACGCTATCGTGTGTATGATTACGGCAAGGGCACAGCTGATGGGGCTTGCTATAGAGCATCCGTATGCGACGAAAATCATGACATCACCTCAGTATTTTGCAGGAATAAGCACGGGATTGAGATTAGTATATATGCACGATATTTTAAGGGGCAAGGAGCAGAGTATTATTCTCAAACTCCACGCAGACGCCGAGACGCGCGCATACGATGAACAAAGTTTACTGGACTTTGGTATCCATGAAGAACTTGTGTTAGATGAGGCAACGCGAAATCAACTCACTTGTGTTGCGCTTGGCGCCAAAGCATCTGGAGCACAGCTATGCCCCCTCCAAAAACGATTTGGTATTTGCCGAGAGGTGGCAAACGAGGTCGATCTAGTTGAGTTTTTGCCGCTACAACGCAGTATCACAACGTATCTTCAAAAAGAACGAGAGCGCCTGACGAGAGAGCTAGTCCTGTGGGCGAAAAAAGAAAAGAGTGGCACCCAGCACCTCAAAGCCTATGACATTGGAATCACTGAGACCCCGGTAGCCACAGTACATCCTGAAGTAGATTCACCGCGGATATCCAAACGTGCATCCCGTCGTGTCGGTGCCCGGAGCCCTTTAGAGAGAAGCAACCACACGCCTATCGAGACGATAATGTTGTCTGAAACGAAACTCTTAGTTGGTGGTGATGAGTTTTGTTTCGCTGTCGCTGGTGAGGTTGACGAACAGAAATTGGCAGAGCTAGTGAGTGCGGTCGTTCATACTAAAATGATTCAGGAATCTATTGGCAATCATCGCGAGAGTACTAGCTATCAGGAGTTCTTAACATATGCTATAACCAGTCTAGTCAGAATGGACTCGTCAGCTCGACAGGCTTCGAAGCGACTTCGCGATGTGGCTGGCGCAACAAATCAATATGGCGTCTTAGAAAAAGCCTATAGGCTATCAGGAAGAAGTCTTCCTGGTGGCGGTGGTGGTAAACTGGGGTGTGACACGCGTATTCTCTACACGTATGGAGCACAGGGTACCATACGCTACCTTACGATTCGTGCAGTCATGCATCGAAGTGACCCACGATATAGAAGTAACCTACGGACGTTCTTTCGCTAAAAGTGCTCTGACGGCACGCACGCTAGATATGGTATAATGAACAACAATATAATTCTTTTCAGCGTGTTACCAACATGCAGAAAGTAGGTGAATATGTCTGAAGTCAAGCTAGACGATATTGTGGCGCTGGCGAAGCGCCGCGGGTTTATTTATCAGGGAAGTGATGTCTATGGCGGCCTAAGTGGCACGTGGGATTATGGCCCGCTTGGTGTAGCGCTTAAACGCAATATTATGGGGCTATGGTGGAACATGTTTGTCGATGCGCGCGACGATATGTATGGTGTCGATGCGGCGATTCTCATGAATCAAAAAACTTGGCAGGCCAGTGGGCATGTCGATACTTTTACGGATCCGCTCGTCGAATGCAGTGAGTGCAAGGGAAGATTTCGGGCAGACAAGCTCGACGATCCAAACAAATGCCCAAGTTGCGGCAAAGATGGTACGTTTGGTGAGGCCAGGCCATTTAATATGATGTTCAAAACCATGGTTGGGCCAGTGGAGAGCGAGGCGGCGGTGAGCTACCTCAGGCCTGAAACAGCCCAAGGAATCTTTACGAACTACAAAAATGTGCTCGATAGTTTTTACCCTGATTTACCATTTGGTTTAGCGCAGCAGGGCAAAGCCTTTCGCAACGAAATCAGCCCACGAGATTTTATCTTTCGTTCTAGAGAATTTGAGCAAATGGAAATTGAATGGTTCGTCGATCCAGCTAATTGGGAGGACGAGTTCGAGAAGTGGCGTGTGCTAGGACATCAATGGTGTGATGCGCTGGGGTTGCCGGCAAATAAGGTGCATGAGCTAGAAGTGCCACAGGAAGAATTGGCACACTATAGTAAGCGCACGATTGATTTTGAGTATGACTTTCCGATTGGACGCGAGGAGTTATTCGGGTTGGCGTATCGTACTGATTTTGATCTTGGGAATGTAGCGCGCGTTAGTGGCAAAAACATGGAATACACTATAAAAGGCACGAACACAAAATTTGTTCCCCATGTCATTGAGCCGAGTTTTGGAGTTGAGCGAGCACTGATGGCGGTGCTGTCGGCTGCGTACCGCGAAGACGACCAAAACGGCGAAAAGCGCATCTATCTGGCGCTACCAGAGCACCTCGCGCCAGTCAAATACTGTGTATCGCCACTGCTCAAAAACAAGCCAGAGTTGGTCGCAAAAGCCCGAGAGGTTTATGACTCGCTTAAGAAAAAATATGGCGCTGTCATGTGGGACGACAACGGCAACATTGGTAAACGCTATCGCCGCCAAGACGAAATTGGCACGCCGAAATGCATTGTCATCGACTTTCAGACACTTGATGACAATACCGTCACCGTGCGAGATCGAGATACGACAGAGCAGCAACGCATAGTGGCCGACAGTTTGTGATTTGGTTATCTAAATTAGGAAATTAACGCAATGAAGACAGTCGGGATAATAGGATTCGGTAGTTTTGGAAAGTTCTTGGCAGAGAAACTTAGTTCGCACGCCAAGGTGCTTGTGTATAGCTATAGTGGTGCTGGCTCATCGTGGCAGGAATCCATCGAGCAAGTGGCAGGTTGCGATTATGTGATTCCTGCGATTCCGCTCGATGCATATCCGCGTGTGCTAAAACAAATCAAGCCATTGCTTGGTAAAAATAGCGTGGTTGTTGATGTATGTTCGGTCAAAAATAAGCCCATTATGTATCTGCATCAACATCTGCCTGGTACAAAGTTTGTTGCAGCGCACCCTATGTTTGGGCCAGAATCGGCAGGCGTGTCGTTTGATGGTCATACGCTAGTCATGTGTCCCGAAGGTGGAATGCACGAAGGGTATCAAGCGGTTAAGCAGTTTGCACAATCTTTGGGGCTAAGTGTTATCGAGATGAGCGCCGATGAGCACGATGAAGAGATTGCGGTAGTACAAGGGTTAACATTCTTTATTGCGAGAGCGCTCAATAGCGTTGGGGTAGAAGGGCAGAAATTACACACCCCCTCATTTGCTCGGTTGTTGCATCTTGCAGAGCTCGAAAAGCACCATAGTTCTGAGTTATTTACTACCATACAAAACGGCAACCCAAAAACATCAGAAGTCCGGCAAGCGTTTTTGCGCGCCGCCGAAGAAATTGATAATCGCCTCGCAAATGAGAATACGCGATGACAAGAGAGGGTAGGCTAATATAGCTAGCAATAAAATACGCAGGCAAAAGCCATCTCATCACCCAGAAGACTATGGGCTTGATGTCATGAGCGGGGATGATGATTTGTTTCGGTGGTTTTTGCTGGCGTATTTGCTCGGCAAGCCGATTCAGTCGAGCGTAGCGGTGCAGACTTGGAAGTTATTTGTTGAGCGGGGGATTGATACACCATGGGCTATTATGGCGACCAAGGAGTCGAAACTGGCGCGCCTGCTCGTGGAGGGCAAATATACGCGTTACAACCATGTCATGGCGAAGGCGCTTCTGACGATGAGTCGGCAACTGGTGGACATGTACGATGGGTCGCTCGTGCTCATGATAAGTCTCAGCGAGAACGAGACTGAGTTCAGCAAGAGGCTGCAAGAGCTCTATGGAATAGGCCCAAAGACGGCGGAAATCATTATGCGCGAAACCGATGAGCATTTCGCGAGTAGGATCGAATAGTCTTACGCTGAAGGTACAATAAAGAGTATGAGCGAGAGAATAACTGGCACTGGTCGTAGTCATTGGGATAGCGAGACAGGATTAGGTGAAGATATATCAAGTGAACTTCGAGGGCTTGGTATCGAAAAAGTATATCATGCCAATCAACCCCTAGCGCTTTTCCAGGATGCATATGTCGATCTTGTGGATGGCGCATTTCGCGTGCCAGAGCGCGTGATTGCCACGCCCCGGCATGGAATATGGAGCTTTGGAGTCAGTGGTAGAGTAAAGCGCTTCAAGGAACGTGACGACCGTGGAGAGATACGAACGTTCAGTAGCGGGAAGTCGATCTGGATGCCTTATATTTTTCCATTTGATGATAAAGATCAGCATCAGTTACCACGAATTGTTGACTCTGAGTGGTGTAATCTAGAGGTTCATTTAGAGCCAGTCTTGGCGCCTGATATATATCCTCTGTACACAGAGATAAATGTGGGCGGCCAAGTCTATGGTTCTGAGCAGGATCCAGGGTGTTTTGAAGCAGTATCGTTTAGTGAATTCATAGCCTTAGGGGTGATGTTCTCACCCGAAGAAGTGCGATATCCAGAAGCGAGGTGGAATTCCTTATTTGAGTATCTCGTAGAAGAGGGACGTGCGGAGGATTATTTCGCTATTTTGTCTAACGAGCTCGAATTTCCAGTTGAATATGCCGCGCACGACAAGCCACTTCCATGGGAGAATAGACTCGAGGCAGATGTACAGGTTCAGCATTTCGGCAAGCTTATGGTTCCGATTGGGAGGCTTTCGCTTGGCGCCTTGGATGCTTCAATACAATTTCCTAATTTCATGGAGACGACACCCTCAATAGACTAAGTCGGTGTGTCGCATGGTACACTAAGAGCATTAACGAAACGAGGGAGGAATTGGATGGCTTGGTTCAAGAAAAAAGTAGTCGTCAATAGACAGCGACGGGTGATTGCAGCAGCGGCATTTGTGGCTATGCTCGTACTCAATGGGCTAGCAGGCAGTACGACGTTGCTGAACAACCAAAATACCGCTGCTATTTCTGACAAAAACGTGACATTGTTTACGCCGGCAGGCTATACGTTTGCAATTTGGGGGGTGATTTATCTCCTACTCGGCGCATATACTGCCTATCAGCTGGGCTGGTTTGCCAAGAAAAAGAGCGATAAGCTCGATGTCCAAACGATTGAGGCAATTACCCCGTATTTCATCGCAAGTTCGGTGCTCAATTGGCTATGGATACTTGCTTGGCAGTACGAAATACTATGGATGAGCGTGCTGCTCATTGTTGGGATGCTGTATAGCCTCATCAAAATCGAGGAGATACTGAAAGATAAAGATATGTCGATGCGCGAGCGCACGCTGGTGAAAAATCCATTTAGCATTTATTTTGGGTGGATTACTGTGGCTACGATCGCAAATATATGCACCTGGCTGGTTTCGATTAAGTGGGATGCATGGGGGCTCTCGCCGGTGTTTTGGACGGTCGGTCTGTTGATCGTCGGAGCATTTGTTGGCCTAGCTGGAATGCTGCGCAACATAAACTGCGCATACGGTGCAGTGTTTATCTGGGCGTATCTGGGTATTCTCGCAAAACATGTATCTGATGCTGGTTGGAATGACCAGTACCCAATGGTGATCGGTGCACTCTGGGCACTGCTTGCGGTACTGGCAGTCGCATTCGGTATGACGCTACAGAAGGTCTATCTGCAACTTCGTAAATAAGACCTATCGAGCCGACAAGTCTCTTGTATATTGTAATGTTATTATAATAATGTTAGAATGAATCAATGACAATCACAACCACGCAAAGAATTATCAAAATTGGTACCAGTCAAGGAGTGACCATCCCTGCTAAGGATCTCAAAGCACTTGGTGTAGCCGCGGGTGACGAGCTGGAAATCACCGTTCGGAAGAAAGTAGGTGCCGCAACGGACAGCGAGCTGGTGAAAACAGCAAATTCACTTCTCCAACGGTATAAGCAAGATTTTTCGCACTTGGCGCAACGCTAATGAACAGCTTGACGCTCGATCAAATACTTCAACTTCACGCTCTGGTACTGCTAAAAGACGGTGGCAGTGACGGAGTCCGGGACATTGGACGACTCGAGGCGGCAGTGGCTTCACAGTACCAAGCTGTGTTTGATGAGGAGTTATACAAAACAATCCACGAAAAAGCTGCCGCCATGATTCGCGGGATAATAGGTGACCATCCATTCTCTGATGGCAACAAGCGCACAGCTATGCTTGCAGGATTGACACTCCTTGAGCTTAACGGCTTAGTATTTGAAGCCGTTGCTGGCGAGCTCGAAGATTTTGCGGTGCAAGTAGCCGTGGAGCATCTTGGCGTTGAGGAGATTGCAAAGTGGCTCGATGAACATAGCAAGAAGGCAAACTAACGATACGAAAAGGGAGAATATAATGAAATACGAAGGCACAAAACTACCAAACTTTAATCCGCGCGAATCAGTTGCGGATCTTGAAATCATCGATACAGAAGTTGGGACAGGTGACGAGGTAAAAGCGGGAGCAACCATCACCGCTCACTACACGGGAGCTTTGGTGAAGAACGGCATTATTTTTCAGAGCAGTCATGATTTTGGCAAAGCCATTGCATTCGGGCTCGATCAAGTCATCGCTGGCTGGACAAAGGGCGTGCCGGGCATGAAAGTCGGCGGTACGCGCAGGCTTGTTATACCCGCTGCGATGGCCTACGGCGAGCGTAGCCCGTCATCAAACATTCCAGCTAATAGCGACTTGGTATTTGATATCGAGCTCACAGCGATACAGAAGAATGGGTAGCGCATAGCTATATCCTAGATACTAAGCAGGGAACACTAGATGCAATTTCGTGAGCTAGCTCTTCAGGATTTTTAACACTAGTCTAGTGTGGGCAAAAGATCTCCCGGGACTTTTCCACTGCACGATAAACGCTAGATATGGGCACGCTATATATAGCGTACAAAAAATACCACCTCTGATACGAGGTGGTAGCAGTGAGAGGAGCACACCTAGCGGTGTGTGTCGCCGAAGAGCGTGTCTTTGACGGTGTCAACTACATTGCCGACATGATGCTGGGCGTCATCAATGAAATTGCCAGCGTTGTCTTTTGTGTCATGTAGCGTGTTGCCTAGGTGCTGCGAGGCATTAGAAAGTGCGGTCGATAGATCATCAATACTGAGTCTACCATCATCGTTGGTATCGACTTTTGCTTTGAGAGAATCAAGCAGCTGCGAGTCGAGTCCATGCTCGTTGAGGAGAGCCTTTAAGTCATCGATGCTTAGTTTGCCATCATTGTTGCTGTCGGCTTTTGCCTGTGCTTCGGCGAGCAGATGTTGTATATCCATATAGTTTCCTCCTTTAGTGATAGCGTTAGTATAGCGAGGCAAGGGACTGATATCTGTGAAAAACATTACGATAACTAGCTTCTGATGTGATACGATAGTGGTATCCTAAACGAGGTATTGTCCATATGCAACCACGGCTCATTATTCAGCAAAAGATTACTGCTTTTGTCAACAAATACAAAGTACTCACACCAACTCCCCCTGGTACACCAGAGGCCCTTGTCGCGCTTGCGCAGCAGAAGAGGCTCGCCTTCAAAGAGAAAGTCATGTTCTATACTGACGAAAAACGAGATCGACTTAGCTTTACGTTCCGCGCTGAGAAGGTGATGGATGTGCATGGGCGATACTTTGTCGAAGACGAGAGCGGCAAACTAGTGGGAATGTTTAAAAAAGAGTTTATGAAATCTCTTGTCAACAGTACCTGGAAAATACTCGACACCAACGGTAACGAACGCTTTCTCGTGAAGGAGAGCAATATGATGCTCGCATTGCTGAGGCGGTTTGGCGGCGAATTGCCATTGATCGGCATAGTGATCGAGATGGTGGTGATGTTTTTGAAGTATCATTTCGTGTTTATCGACCTTGCGACCGGCCAAGAAGTCGGGCGCTACAGCAAAACGACACTGTTTCGTGACCACTATGCGCTTGAGCTGACTGATGAAGCCTGGAATAGTCTTGATTGGCGAGTGTTTGCCTCTTTTGGAGTGGCACTCGACGCCTTGCAGTCACGCTAGTCGCGGGTTTGATATATAGTGTAATTAAGCAACGTTAAAGGGAGAAACAAGTACTATGGCAAAGACGAAAGTACGCCGTATTTCAGCAAACGATAGTGCCGACTCAGCGAGTAGTCGATCTGCTGCGAGTGAGACACCGCAAGCGCGTGTTACTGGTCCAGCATGGGCTGTGTGGATTTTGTCACGATTTCCAGGAGTTCGCTACCACTATCAGGGGTGGGGCACAACGCGGCGTGTGATTATCGCGATCTTGCTCTATCTGGTGGCACTCCCAATCATCCCTATCATCATCGCTGCAGTATGGTATGCCAAAGACCCAGAAGGTTTCAAAAAGAGTCCGCTTATGCCGGTGCTCGTAGCGGTGATAGCCGCATGGCTGGGCGGTTTTGGTTGGGTGGCCAACCAAACACCTATCACCGATGGTACACCTATGGCGAGTGTTAAATCCCAGGCTGATGGCGAGAAAACAACTGCCAACAGCGACCCCGCTGCGACTGCGAGCCAGGCTTCAAAGGACAAAATCGCTACTCAAGCAAAAAGTAAAGCCACTAACGGCCAACGTTTCGAAAACTGTACCGCTGCCTTTGAGGCTGGTGTGTTTGACATTCCACGCAACAACTCCTCGTACGAGCGGCGACTTGACCGTGACAACGACGGCATTGCTTGCGAGAAGTAAACGGAACTCTTGACGTGGGTTGGTTAGCAAACTTGGTATTTGGTGACCCTGAGCGCGATGATGCGTCGGCCAACGGCGCGTCGTTGCCAAAAGCTGTCGAATCTTGGCAGCGTATGAGTAACGGCGAGCCAACTCCTGTTGTACCCGAAAAGGTGCAATCAAATCAATCTTCAACTTCGTCTGAAGAGCTGCCTGCTACTCTTGTCGGACAGCATAGCGAAGTGCATAATGTCGAAGCGGAGCCGCCTGAGGTTGAAATAGTACGCTTAGAGTCACATCTGAGCAGCGACATGGATCACGTCGAAGTGTGGGCCCACCTCAAGAATCAATCGGACGTCGATGTCGAAGTTGCGCGCGTAGACTGCTTGGGGTCTCATATGCTACTGGGAAGATACCTGAAGCCTGGCGAGACTCACGAGGTGAAGATATTTGCGGGTGACACGCCAGAAAATGATGCCCTACATACGTGCATGGTAACCTACAAAGCAGTCGAAACAGGGAAATATTTTGAAACTGAGCATCTCGTTGAGTATAGGTATGAGGATAATGAGCACGGTAAATACTATGTGCCCGAAGATATGAAGCTGCTGCGACCCGTCAGGACGATGTGAACTTGGCAGACGAGGCGGGGCGCGTTAGTATAGAGAGATATGCGATTATTTTTTACTGATGGGAGCGCCAGCCCAAATCCTGGGCCGGGTGGCTATGCGGTCATCGAAAATGGCAAACCTGTCGCGCTTGGCAGTGAAGAAGGTGACTCAACAAATATCCGCATGGAGGGCATGGCGCTCCTTGCTGCGCTTGAAACGGCAGCGGGTGACGACTGCGAGATTCATACCGATAGCGAATTCTGGATAAATGTGATTACAAAATGGGCACCCGGGTGGTCTGCAAAAGGCTGGCGAAAAAGCGGGGGCCCGATCAAAAACCTCGAGCTCGTCCAGCAGCTGTACGATGCGTACTATTCATACGCCGGCGAAGTAAAGCTCGTCTGGGTGCGTGGCCACGTCGGTCACGAGGGCAATGAGCTGGCTGATGAATGGGCCAATAAAGCTCGAGAGGGCGCGCGCCTCTAGCAACACTGAGAGATAAATACCACAACAATTCGGTTGGTATTTTCGAGGTATACTAGGCAGAGATGAATCAAGGGTTAGCACTCGAGATATTGCTTGCGGGCGAGAGCGCACTACTCACTGGTCCGGCTGGGACGGGCAAGACCTTTGTATTGAATCAATTTATCCGTCTCAGCAAGCACGATGGTAAGCATGTGAGCGTGACAGCCACGACGGGACTTGCTGCTACACATTTGGGCGGGACGACCATCCATGCTTGGGCGGGCATCGGTGTACAAGATACACTGCCAAGCGGGTTTGTCGAGCATATGCCTAAGGGTCGCAAGGAAATTATTGAGAAAACCGACATACTCATCATCGACGAGGTGTCGATGCTGCATGATTTTCGGCTGGATATGGTTGACGAAGTGTGCCGGCTTGTGCGTCGAAAAGACGAGCCGTTTGGCGGGATTCAGGTTGTTATGAGCGGAGATTTTTTCCAGTTGCCACCTATAAACCGCGAGGGGAGTCGGGCGGGTAGCTTTATCGTCGAGAGTCAAGCCTGGCGCGAGCTCGACCCGGTGATATTGTATCTCGATGAGCAGTTCCGCCAGACCGAGGGCGATGATTTGCTTGATATTTTGACATGCCTTAGGGCCAATGAGCTGCGGCGACATCATGCGGAGAAACTTCTGGCTCGCTCAGAGGTTGAGGCGCCGGAGGGGGTTGTGCTGACAGAACTACACACGGTCAATGTCGATGTCGATCGTATCAATGAAAGACAATTAGCTCGCCTTGGCGGGGATGAGTTGGTGTACCAACAGCACACTACGGGCAGCGCGAATTATGTAGAAAACTTGCAGCGCAGCGTGCTTGCGCCGGCAGTGTTGACGCTCAAGCAAGGTGCGCTCGTTATGGCGGTCAAAAACGATCCCACTCGCCGCTATGTCAACGGAAGCATCGGTGAAGTGACGGATTTTGAACCAGGTAGCGACTACCCAGTAGTGACGTTTCGCAACGGCAAAGTCGTCACCATGATGCCTGATACTTGGGAGCTACGAGATGGCGACAAAAAACGAGCGTCGATTAGTCAGATACCTCTCCGACTTGCCTGGGCGATTACGGTGCACAAAAGCCAGGGTATGACACTTGATGCCGCTCGCATGGATCTGCGCAAAGCCTTTGTGCCGGGCATGGGGTATGTGGCGCTGAGTCGTGTCAAAAACATCAACAACCTATACCTCACAGGCATCAATCGTATGGCACTGACGATGAGCACTGAAGCTCACGAAATCGATGGGGATTTGCGTCGACGAGCTGTTGCTGATGCGAAGCGATTTGCTCACCTCGCAAAACTCGCTGAGCAGCGCGACCTGACACCTGCAAAAAAGAAAAAAGAGGGGAATAGTAGTTGGACGGAAAAAATCGCCAAAATGCGCGAGACGCATCCCAATGCCTATAAGCCGTGGAAAGATACAGACGACGTGGTACTTAAACAAGAGTTTCAGCAAGGTGCGAGCATCAAAGCGCTCAGCAAGAAACTCGGCCGACACGAAGGTTCGATCACGATGCGATTGCAGAAGCATTTTGGGGAAGACGTAGTGGGGAATATTTGAATATTGCTGAAAGAAAAAAGCCGACAACAATGATTGTTTGCTACACTAAAATACATGACCGAACAAAATCCTCCCAAAAACGACCAAGAACAAAAGGTTGAACCAACCGATATCTTCCTCTGGGCGAATCATGCTGATAGACATAAAGACGAGCTCGAGATCGACCTGTTTCTCTTTACAAAAGGCTATACGGTGTATGCCACCAACTACGCAAAAGAGCTAAAGAACCAGCTCAAAGTGCTATTTTTGTATGACATGATTAGTACTGTGCAGACAGGGGCGGCGACGGGTATGATCGTGCGGGACTTTGAAGCGGCGTCTGCCGAAGACAACGTGCTGGAGCGCACTGAGCTGGACAAAGTTGAACATGCCCAGGAAGTAATCGAGCAGATTATGTACGGCGAAGAAGGGCTCGAAGTCTTTCGTGAGGGCGACCACGAGTTTAAGAAAATCAAAGGTATCATTGCGCGATTCCGTCGTCAGGATGGAGAACCGTTTTTTGTGGCAAAACTCTTGCCGCAGTCGCAAGTGCTCAAAGGTGCAACCGCCTGGATGTACAACGGTGACTCGTTTCAACCATTTGCCGCCGATGCTGGTCTCAGGATTGCGCCCGATAACCAAGTGCTTATCACCGGTAATGACGTGTTTGCATTTAGCGAAACCAAATTTATCCGCATGTTCGGTTATGACGCCAAGCAGTTTGCAGTGGCAGAAGAAAAGATCGCAGAAATCGAGGAGCATTTCAAGCTAAAGTTTCCTGACGGCATGACGTTTGATGCGTTGGTGCGCGATACGAAGTCATTAGTCAACAAGCTCCAAAAAGTCGAAGTCGGGCTCGTCACGCAAGAGCAGGTCGTTGAACAGGCAGATGAAATGGGGCTCGAACTCATGACAGATGATGCAGCCGGAGCGATTATCATCATGGATGCCAAAGATGCGGCGAAATTTGTGAATCTACTCAATGACGACTACGTGACAAGCGATATGACAGGCATCAAATACGAACTAAAGGGTAAAAAAGAGTTGCGTGAGGTGGCAGCTTCTGAGACCACTGACCCCCCAAATAGTCGATGATATAATAAAGAGGATATGACAGCCCGTCAACCGTTTGATTTTCCTAAAGGTTTTTTGTGGGGAGCATCGACGAGTGCTCATCAGGTCGAAGGAGGCCTGAGCAATCAGTGGACGATGTGGGAGCTAGAAAACGCCAAAGCACTGAGTACTCAAGCGCCGTATCAGTTTGGTGATGTGCCAAGTTGGGAGCGAATACAACACCAGGCGCGCCTGCCGAGTAATTATGTGTCAGGAAAAGCAGTCAACCACTACGAGCTGTTTTGTGAGGACATAGCGCTTCTCAAGAAGCTGCACATGAATGCATTTCGATTTAGTATCGAATGGTCGAGTATCCAGCCGGAGGAGGACCTTTGGAATGCAGGCGAGGTAGCGCACTATCGCATCGTACTCAGCGAGCTACATAGGCAAGGTATTGAGCCAATTGTGACGTTGTTTCATTTTACGCTACCAGTGTGGTTTGCCAGAAAAGGCGGGTTTGAAAAACGTCGCAATGTGCGGTATTTTGTCGAATTTGCAGAACGGATCATGGCGGAGCTGGGTGATCTTGTGAGGTATGTTATCACTATTAACGAGCCAGAAGTCTATGTCTGGCAGTCGTATGGAGAAGCCCGGTGGCCGCCTCAGAAGCAGCAGAAGTTTTTGGCATTTCGCGTGCTTCACAATATCATCTACGCCCATAACCAAGCAGCAAAAGCTCTCCATGCTCAGCGGGCCACTTATCAGATTTCGATTGCAAAAAACAGCGCCTACGTCTATCCCGGTGATGACTCTGCGCTCAGTGTGCGCGCTGCTGCTATCGTGCAGTATCTACAAGATGATTATCTTTTGGAGCGTGTGCAAAAGCAGTGTGATTTTTTGGGAGTCAACTACTATTTTAGCGATCGGATCTACGGGTACCGCCGGCACAATCCTCATGAATATCTCAGTGATCTGGGCTGGGATATGCAGCCCGAGCACATCGAACACGTACTAGTGCGACTAGCGAGAAAATACAAGAAACCAATCATCATCACAGAAAATGGACTGGCTGATGCACAAGATAGCAACCGTAAATGGTGGTTGACGCAAACCATCGTGGGGATGCAAAAGGCTATCCAGCAAGGCGTCGAGCTGAAGGGCTATCTGCATTGGAGTCTCGTCGATAATTTTGAGTGGGACAAGGGCTTTTGGCCACAGTTCGGTCTCGCAGCGGTCGACAGACGCACAATGAAGCGCACGCTGCGGCCGAGTGCCGTGTGGTTTGGGCGCGTAATAAAGAAGGTTCGCGGAGTATAATAGAAGCAATGAGTGAGTATAAACTGTTTGGAGACGATGAGATCAAGATCGCTCTTATTGGTGGTGGCACTGGTAGTTTCACGCTCCTTTCAGCACTCAAGAAAAAAACAACGCAGATTGCAGCGCTCGTGAATATGGCAGACGACGGCGGAAGCACTGGGGTGCTGCGCGATGAACTCGGTGCGCTACCACCTGGGGATGTGCGGCAATGTCTTGTGGCGCTTTCTGATACACCAGAGCTACGCGACCTGTTCACGTATCGGTTTGAGGAAGGAACCCTCAAAGGTCATGCATTTGGCAATTTGTTTTTGACAGCTTGTGAAAAAATGACCGGCGACTTTGCGCGGGGCGTAGAGCTGGCGAGTGAAGTGCTGAACATCACCGGGACAGTCGAGCCGATTACACTGACAAATGTTCGTCTCGCGATGAGTGACCAGGAAGGCAGGGTTGTTAAAGGCGAGTTTCGGATTGCGCACGAACGATTTGGTGGTAAACGGCCAGAGTTTTGGCTCGAGCCTGACGCAGAAGCCAACCCAAAAGCAATAGCGGCTATCATGCAGGCCGACCTCGTGGTGATCGCACCAGGCAATTTGTATGGTAGCCTGGCGCCAGCGCTGGTGGTACCAGGAATTGGCAAAGCGCTGGCAAAGACCAACGCGCACTGCGTGTATGTGTGCAATCTTGTCACGAAACCAGGGCAGACTGACGGGTTTGAGGTGCAGGATTTTGCTGATGAGATCGAGCGGCTGGCAGGTAAGGCGTTCCTCGATGCCGTGATTTTTAATACTGAGATACCTAGCAAAGCGCTGCTCGAGAAATATGCACAAGACGGCGAGCTGGCGGTGGGGTACGACAAGGCGCTTCTGGAGAAAGCACCATACCTTGCGATTGGTACAGCATTGCTGGCGGGTACTATGTGGCACAACACAAACAAAAGTGACCCAATTGCAGCCAGAAGAACATTGATTCGCCACGACCCCTCTGCGGTTGCCGATGCGATAATTGGATGCTATGAGTATGCACGAACAGCCTAGCCAGAAGCGGACACGTAGCCCAGAAAAAGAAAAGCCGCCACGGATTGTGGAGAGATTTATTGTGGTCGATATGGACCGAACGCTGCTTGCGAGTGACGAGTTTGTCAGGTATTTGTATGATGTTTATGCGCTCGATGGTGAGCAGCGGCAAATCGTTCAACAGCATGTAAAAGATAGCAAAGGGAGTGGGTTTGACGCATTTGGGTATTTGCAGCAACACTATCCAGACAGGCTTCAAGGCTTTGAGGGAGAGTCTGGCGAGGTGGAGGTTGAGGTAATTGCTGACTGGGTGATCGAAAGGCATGGCCTACCTAAGTTGCAGGAGGACTTGCTTATCTCTGGCACCACCGAACTGTTCAGGGCGATTGATGCGCGTCAGGTGCCGCACGGTGTGCTTACAGCAGGTAGTGATACCTATCAGCGACTCAAAGCAGCGGTCTTGAGGCGTCTGCTCGTACGACCCGCTTTGCCTGTGATGGTAGTGGCTGCTGGTGATATGCCAGACAAGACAGCGATGCTGGTGGATGCTTGCTGGAAGGATGATCGGCAGCTTTTCTTCTTGCCAGTGCAGCTCGGTGGAGAAGCGATTGCCGCGAAAAATCTCGTGGTGATCGATGACAAAGATCAGAATCTCAAAACGCCACACGGCAACATCCACACAGTTCATATCGGTACACACGACCTCTACACAGCTGCGAATATGATTGACAAATAAGCGTGAGCATGATACAATACAATCTAAGATGAAAACCACGCCACTCCTTAGAAAAGAATCTCAAAAAAGTGAACTCAATTCGCAAGTATCGTTACTGACAACGGCGCTCTACAGTCTGTTATTTGTCGGTTGGATTGCGCTCCAGCTCCATATATAGCACTTTACGTTTTGCTAAGATAATGCAAAAAATACCACAACCATTTTGAAAGGTTGTGGTATTTTCATCTGTTAGCATAAGCAGTTATCCACATATATGTGGATAACGAGTCTCACAATAAGAAAAAATGTCAAAAAATGGTATTGCAGTGGGTAGCGGGGGGTTGTATGATGAGTCCAGTGGAAAACGTGGACACCACCAAACAGCGCGGGTCCACCGACAAACAGCAAACACCACTAACAAAAACACATTACCATAACAAAAACGCTTGACTGAAGGGTAGCTAGGCAATTTCAACAATGGATTATTTTGAACGCAAGCTAGATGATAAGCGTCGGTTAACGATACCGACCGAGCTTCGTGCAGAATTTGCCAGTGGGGTTGTGCTCAGCCGCGGCTTCGGAGAGTACCTCCACATGTATCCACAACAAGTGTGGGACAGGGAAGTTGAGCCAGCACTGGCTGGTAACAACATCTTCGATGAAGCCTTGGCTGACCTGAATGTGCGTTTTCGTCGCGGAAAGATCACTCAGTCGCTTGATGACAAGCAAGGACGAGTCGTGATCGAGCAGCATCTGCTTGATTATGCACAGATGGAGCGCGATGTGATTGCAGTACGGGTAGGGGCATATTGGCGCCTTGGTTCACCCGAAACATTACTTTAGTTTACCTTTCTGTTTTACGTACGTACATTAACAACCCACATGATATCCTCGAGATCAACAATCTGGTAGTGAGTAGTGGTTACTCGGCCCACATGAAAAATAGTCGAATGCACCTTCCTCCAACACAACACCTCCCAAAAAAACTCCACCTCACACAGGGCCCCCGACAAGTGCTTGCACTTGATGGGGTAGCTTCACACATAAGTCTCTCAAGATCGTCTAAATAGAGTTATGAATCCCACTGGGATTATTCTCGGCTGACGGTCGATTCTTATACAAAAACAAACAAAAAACGCGAAAACAAACAATATTCACTACCAGTTTGGTGATCTCGAGCTCTAGACGCATCGCGTCTGACTTGCTAATCGGTGAAGCCGGCTGCCTGTCAGAATGATCGTCTTGAGTAGCAGCTGTCATTGTACATCATCTCTATATCCGGCGAAGCCACGAGGCAGAGCCGAGCTTTAGGGGGAGTGAGCTGTTTTGCGAATTTATTTCGAAAAGCAGCGAGAGGGGCGAGCCCCTCTCTATTATTCGACACCTTGTCGAATAATAGTTACAATGGTAGCAATGAGTATCAAAGAACATCCACCACTTCATGTTCCCGTTTTGTTGGAGGATTGTCTGCGTGAGTTAGCGCCCAAATCAGGAGAGAAATATCTCGATCTGACGGCTGGGTATGGCGGCCACGCTTCGGCAATGCTTGAGCGAACGGATAATTACTCTGAGTCTGTCCTCGTCGACCGCGATAAAAACGCGATTTTGACGCTCGGCACGTTTTCTGAAAAGGGAACAAGGCTTATGCAGGTTGACTTTGCCGAAGCTGCCAAACAGCTTGTAGCGGACAACCAGCAATTTGACGTAATCTTACTTGACTTGGGGGTGTCATCACCACAGCTCGATAATTCGGGCAGAGGGTTCTCCTTCACAAAGGACGGACCACTTGATATGAGGATGGATAATCGCCAAAGTGTAACAGCTGAGACGATCGTGAATACGAAACATCAACACGAGCTTTCCAGAATCATCCAACAATACGGCGAGGAGACCAGACGCGCAGCAGACCGCTATGCTAAGGCTATCGTCGCCGCTCGGCCGTTACATACGACCGGGGAACTCGCCGAAGTAATTCGGCACGCACATGTCGGCAAGTGGCAAAAAATCCACCCAGCGACACGCACCTTTCAGGCCATCCGGATAGAGGTCAATGATGAGCTCCACCAGGTTGAGGAAGTGATGCTACTGCTCCCAAGGCTTTTAAAAAAAGGCGGCAGGGTAGGGGTGATCAGTTTTCACAGCCTGGAGGATCGCATCGTCAAGCGCTATTTTGCAGAGCAAAAAAATGCGGGCTACGAAGCAGAGCTGCGTATCCAGACCAAGCGTCCAATTGACGGGGCCACTCACGATGTTCACAATCCGCGTGCACGAAGTGCAAAACTTCGTGTCGCTGTGAAAATATAAACAAACAGAAAGGGGGAGTGACATGCCAGTTCACATCCCAGTACAAAACACTTCAGAGGAATTCAAAGTACTTGTCCGCGTGAAATAGCACGCGCGCTCAAGACAAGTACCTGTGATATCTCCTAGACGGATAACCCGTCTCGCGGCCCGATGTCGGCCTACGGCTTGTTTGCGGTAGGCCGAGCACTCGGACGCGTGCGTCAACGTAGCGTGTTTCTACGGTGCTTTTGTGCCAAGCAAACATGACTTATATAAAAACCTAAACAAAAAGTATCCACCACCATGTCATATACACGAACAATGCAATTTAACACCCGGCGGGGCGGCAACTGGAATCGCAACCAAAATACTGTTGCATTTGCCTCGGCGATCAAACTCGGACCAGTGACGCATACAGTGCTTGTCGCACTCATGATTACTGTCCTTGGTTTGATCTATCTCACACAGGCCACAAAAGCCTCGAGCTATGATTATGCAGCCAGCGAAACCGCAGATAAAATTTCTGCGCTCACTGATCAAAAGAAGGATCTTGAGGTTGAAAACGCTCGTCTAACAGCACTTCAATCAGTCAAAAATAGCAGTGTCGCCAAAACCATGAGCACGCCGACTGATGTGCAGCATGTAAGCGAATAATCACACGCAGAAACGATGGAACTTCATTTTACAAAAGGCAGTCGCGCAAGACTTCTCGCTATTGGCATGGTGGTGCTAATGGCGCTTTTTGTGATGAGGCTGTTTTATTTGCAGGTGGTGCAGCATGATTATTATGTAGCGCAAGCAGATGGCGAGCAAATGAAACGGTTTGTGCTGCATGCCAAACGAGGCGAGCTCTACACGCTCGATAATGGGGTGCCCAACAAACTCGTTATGAACGAAAAAGTCTATACTGTTTGGGCGGATCCGGCGACAGTGACAGATAAACAGGCTATCATAACCGCGCTCAATGAGGTTGCGGGCGGACAAACACGCAAAGATTTTTCTCGATATCTCGACAAATCAGGCACCCGCTATCAGGTGCTCGCCACCAAGATAAGCCGCACGCAGGCGGAGATGCTCAAAGCCAAGAAACTAGCGGGTTTGGGGTTTGATGAAGTGAGCCAGCGCGTGTACCCTGAGGGGCAGCTTGCGAGTCAAGTGGTGGGGTTTGTAGATGCGGAAGGCGATGGTAAATATGGGTTTGAGCAAGCCAATGACCAAGCACTCAAAGGCAAAGACGGAGTACTCAACACCGTGACTGACGTGCGCGATGTCCCTCTCACTGTTGGTGACAAAAACGTTAAAATTCCAGCAGTCAATGGCAAAAATATGGTTCTGACGATCGACAGAAACATCCAAAGTCAGACTGAAAAAGCGCTGGTTGACGCACTGGTACGTTCTGGCGCGACTAATGCCAGCGCCATCGTGATGGAGCCGTCGACAGGCAAGGTGCTTGCTATGGCAAATCTCCCTACCTATAATCCGACATTGCTCCATAGCGTGACAGACGCGTCGTTATTCAACAACAACGTCATCAGTCAACCCTATGAGCCAGGCTCTGATATCAAAACATTTACAGTGGCAACGGGTATCGACAAAGGGGTAATCACTCCTGACTCTACCTACAACAACACGGATTCTATCACTGTTGAAGACATCACTATCGGCAACGCCTCAAAGGGTCACACTGGCACCAGAACGATGCAATTTGCACTGAATTGGTCGCTCAACACCGGTATGGTGACGATTGCGCAGCGCCTCGGTAACGGAAGCTATATCACAAAAGACGCGCGCCAGACGATGTATGAGTATTTCCACAATAAATTTCGCCTCGGTGAAAAAACAGGGATAGAGCTTGCAAATGAAGCCAAAGGTACCATCGTTTCTCCCGACGACCAAGAGGGCAATGCCGTACGTTACAGTAACATGTCATTTGGACAGGGTATGGACGCCACGATGCTACAAGTAGCAACAGGGTTTGGTGCGTTGGTTAACGGCGGGACGTGGCACACACCCACGGTGATAGCAGGGACGGTAGATGACGAAGGTAGGTTCGCTGTAGCCGCCCAAAGACCTCAGTATCCACAAGTAATCAGCGCTGAATCGTCTGCTACCATGCGCGAGATGATCCACCAAGCGCACTATGCTACCTACAAGCCTCAGACGACGCCAGACGGTTATTATATTGGTGGCAAAACAGGGACGTCGCAAACAATCGAGAACGGCAAATATGTGAGCAACCAAACGATCGGTACCTATTTAGGATTTGGTGGCGAAGTGGGCAAGGTACCGAGGTATGTGATTATGGTTGAGATCTCTGCAAAGGGCAAGAACCTTGGTGGTGGTGCAGATGCCAAGCCTATCTTCAACGACATCTCAAACTGGTTGATTGATTATCTGCGTTTGACGCCGAGCGGGGTCTAGGTGATGCATCAGGTGGTATACTAAGCTCATGAATATTTCTCTTTTTACCGCTGACCTCAACGCAGTGTTCATGCTTAGCGTGGGAGCATTTTTGCTCTCCATGGCGTTGACGCCAGTGTATACGTATTTTGCTTATCGTCATCGGTTTTGGAAGCGACAGCGTAGCACGAGTACACTGGGCGAAAAGTTAGAAATATTTACTAAACTACATGCTAAAAAGTTTAATCGTTCGATCCCCACGATGGCAGGAATTGTGGGTATTGTGGCGATCACAGTTGTGACGTATTGCTTCAACTGGAGTCGTGCGGAGACCTGGCTGCCGCTCGCTGCGCTACTAGGCGGGGCAGTGGTGGGGCTGATTGATGATATTATTAACATCCGCGGGAGCGGGCTAGGGGTGGCTGGTATGCGCTCGAGCTTAAAATTTGTCATGGTCGTGGCGATGTCACTGATGCTCGGATGGTTTTTCTTTGTAAAACTTGGCTATACCAGCGTACACATTCCCTTTCTTGGTGACTGGCAGCTGGGGATGTGGATCGTGCCGCTATTTGTGCTCGCTGTTGTTTCGACGGGCAATGCTGTTAATATTAGCGACGGGCTCGATGGGTTGGCGGGTGGTTTGCTAGCGATTAGTTATGCGACGTTTGGGATCATTGGTCTATTACAAGGACATTTGATGATCGCTGGTTTTTGCTTTACAGTGGTGGGCGCGCTGCTTAGCTATCTTTGGTTCAATATTTATCCGGCGCGATTTTTTATGGGCGATGTCGGGAGTTTTGCTTTTGGCACTAGTCTTGGGGTGATTGCAATGTTGACCAACACGCTATTTTTGCTCCCCATCATTGGGATTGTATTTGTGGCAGAAGCGGGCTCGAGCTTGGTCCAAATCGCCAGCAAACGTCTTTTTGGGCGAAAAGTATTCATCTCCGCGCCGGTCCATCACCACTTTGAAGCGATGGGGTGGCCAGAGGCAAAAGTAACGATGCGGTTTTGGGTAATCGCCTGTGTAGCTGGATTTATCGGATTGTTGTTGGCGCTGCGCGGAGGGCATATTTAGCGTGAAGCAGCCTGTGCGATTGGCCGAGCGTGGGTTGAGGAAGGGCAGTAGTAGCTCTTCCCAGCGTCGACACAGGCCTGATTATCAACTGGTGCTGTATGTCGGACTATTGATGCTGCTTGGGTTGGTGCTGATGTATGCAATTGGCCCGCAGCGTGCAAACGTACTCAATGCAGTACACGGTACAGACTACTATACCGATACGTATTTTGTAGTGAAACAAACAGCGAGTTTGCTGCTTGCAGTCGGGGCGTTTGGGGCTATGGCGATGCTGCCATTCACGCTTATGAAGCAGTATGCTGAGAGGTTGGTGTGGATCGGATTGGGTCTCTGTGTGGTGCTATTTGTGCTTGGCAACATGCTCCAGGTAGAGCAGCTCGCGCAGTGCAGCCTCGGGGCGTGTCGGTGGTTCAAGCTAGGACCATTTGGCGGGTTTCAGCCAGCGGAATTTTTGAAATTTGCTATGGTGTTGTACCTCGCGCGATTTCTTAGTATTCGTGCCGGGCAGGGCATGCTGACAGACACGCACAAAACGATTATACCGGTTGTGGGTATATCGCTGATCGCGTTGTTTTTTGTGGTGATTTTGCAAAAAGATCTGGGCACAGGTTTGGCGTTGACAGCTATCATTCTTTCAATGCTGATAGTCAGCGGCCTTAGCTGGAAGTTGCTCGCAAAAATTATCGGCGGCGGGCTTGTACTTGGTGTATTGTCGGTGCTATTGTTTCCGCATCGGATGGAACGAGTGACGACGTTTTTTCAAGGAGACAAAGGGATAGCGGTCAATGCCGATGACAACAATTATCATATAAAAAATGCCAAAATTGCACTTGGCACAGGAGGATTTTTGGGCCTTGGAATCGGTAATAGCGTCCAAGCTACAGGTTACCTGCCTGAAGCGATCAACGACTCCGTGTTTGCGATTATAGGCGAGACATTTGGGTTTGTGGGCGCGTCAGTAGTGATGGTCGTGTTCACTGCGTTGCTACTGCGACTGCTGCGAATTAGCGAGCATTTGAGTGATATGTCGATGCGTCTGGCAGTAGCGGGGATATGGGGCTGGCTGGCGGCGCATGTCATACTGAACACCGCTTCGATGATAGGCGTGTTTCCATTGACGGGCATTACGCTGCCACTGCTGAGCTTTGGGGGGACAAGCATGGTGTTTATTGCTGGTGCATTGGGCTTGGCGTTTCAGCTCTCACGATATACTACCCATCAACTCATCACGGAAAGGGAGGCCAATGGTGCGTATTCTCGCAGCCGGCGGGGGATCGGGGGGGCACGTCTCTCCAGTCGTCGCCGTTATTAATGAACTCGTCAAGATAGAGGCTAAAACGACAGTGCTATTTGTCTGTGACAAATCATTTGAGGTGCAAGCTCGTGGACTGATCGAGAAGGGTAGCGTGGTGCCAGTAGAGGTGCAAACGATTACAGCTGGCAAGTTTCGCCGCTACTCACACCTGACACTGCTCCAGCATCTGACTATAGCGAGCGTGGTGTTTGGCAATATCCGCGATACATTTAAGATCGTGATAGGCTTTTTCCAGAGTATCGGGATAATACTACAGTTCAAGCCAGACGTGCTGTTCGCAAAAGGCGGGTTTGTCTGCCTGCCGCTCGGTATGGCTGCCAAAGTGCTCCGTGTGCCGATAGTGGTGCATGATTCTGACACTCGTCCAGGTCTGACAAATAGTATCCTGGGGCGCTGGGCAGCAGCTATCGCAACAGGCTCGCCATTAGAGAATTATCGATACCCACTGGCGATTAGTCGGTATGTCGGTGTGCCAATCGCAGCGGAGTTCACACCCTACTCGCTCCAAGCGCAGCAGCAGGCGAAGGCGCATCTAGGCTTTGACCCAGCGCGTCCGCTTGTGGTAGTGACAGGAGGTGGGCTGGGGGCCGTTTCGATCAATGACGCGGTTGTTGTGTCTGCGAAGAAACTGCTCGCTGACGGCGTACAGCTGTATCATGTGACGGGTCGTCAACATTATGACGATATCAAGACACTTGCTCCCCAGAGCGAAAGCTACAAATTCGTGCCTTTTATCTACGAAGGGATGGCTGGTGTATTAGGTGCCGCTGATATTGTGATTTCCCGAGCGAGTGCAACGTTTGTCCAAGAACTCGCTGGCCTAAAGAAAGCGGCCATACTTGTTCCGTCTCGGGCGCTCAGCGACCAGCGTAAAAACGCTATCGTCTACAAGGAGGCTGAAGCGGCGATCGTGCTAAGTGATGATGAAATTGCGAAGTCTGGAGTCTTGTATACGTGCATCCATACACTACTGGCAGACCCAGAGCAGATGACTAGCCTAGCTGAGCGGCTGCATAGATATGCCCGGCCGCATGCAGCCAGAGACGTTGCGAGGATGGTCATCGATACCGCTGAGATGAGGCAACAAAAAAAGCGTACATAACCCAGCCGTCTTATCTGTTATAATACCACTAGCACTATGAAACTGTTTGGGAAAAAAAAGACAACTTCTCCTCTGCGTCGGCACGCTTCGCGTCGTGCGGCTGCTCAAGAGCAGACGCGAGCGACACAGCAGGATCTCGAGCAGCGATATGCATTTCGGCGCAATCGGACATTAACAGGCAGTTTGTCGTCAGAAGTCTCCAGTGCGAATATTGAACGTATGGAGCTACGTTCGCCACGGGTTCAGCGTCATGACCTATTGGCTCATCGACGAAAGCTAGGGAGCGTGCTTTTGGTGGTCGCATTTTGCGTAGCAGGCAGTGGCTGGTTGCTGTATCAGTCGATAGCGACAGTGAAGATTGTTAGTAGCGCAGCGACGCGGCCTATTGACTCACCGCTATATCAGCAAAAGGTTGAATCGTACCTAAACAACAATCTCACCGAGCGACTGCGTGCTACGTTGTCACCGGAACGCCTATCGGAGTATTTGCAAAAAAACGGCGCCCCAGAAGTCAGTCGTGTCGCATCTCGTGTTGATTCGATAGGACTCGGCACCTGTCAGATAGAGGTAATCATGCGTCGTCCAGTCGTGGTATGGCGCAGTGGAACTCGTACCTACTATGTCGATGAACAGGGGGCAGCATTTGAACGTAATTATTACGCTGAGCCATCAGTCGAAATCGTTGATCAGAGCGGTATAGCTGCCACAACGAGCAATCAAGTATTAGCAAGCAACCGATTCCTGGGCTTTATCGGCAAAGTGATTGGCCGCATGAGAGCACAGGGCTATACAGTTACCACGGTAGTCTTGCCGGCCGGTACTTCTCGCCAGATACAAGTGTCGCTTGCTGAGGTGGGCTATCCTGTGACATTTAGTATAGATCGATCAGTAGGGGAGCAGAGCGAAGACGCGGCGCGGTCTATCACATACCTCGCGAGTAAAGCCATCACTCCACAGTATATCGACGTCCGCGTTAGCGGCAAAGCCTATTATAAATAACGTATCTTGTCGATGTTCTGGTTATTGGCGTACCTGCTTCTCGCTATGCTCGGTATGCGTGACACGAACTTCACGCTCACGTCTCTTTACTACTACAGTATACAGCTATGCGTTGTGAAGAAATAATAAACGGATATCTTCGATAGGGCACTGAGACATTTTGTATAACAGAACTGTCCGGCCGGACAGTTCTGTTATACAAAGATGATAGAGTGAATAAGGAGAGAGTCGGGTAAGTGAGGGAGTCCAACAAAGGCGGGCAGGACTCTCCTTGCCGATCGAAGAATGTTCGGTTTTTGTTCTACTATGTAAAAATAAAAATAAATATACTATCAAACTAAAGTAGGGGAATTGCAAATAAATGAAAAAGAGGGGAAAAGAATAGGGGGTAATAATTTTCTAAAAAAGCAAATCATCGCCATGAGTCACGTGAAAAATCAAATCCGTGTGGAAAACTACAACAGACACTTGCTGAGCCGCGAGAGACTGTTGCCGTAGTGCGAGAACGTTGTTTGTGCAAGCGATACGGTAGTAAAAGTTGAGCACACGACACTACTATGTGCACACAAATAACAGATACTCCCCCTATAAGGGGTGTATTGACTTACTAGCACTCAGATAAGACGTATGCTAATTCGGCTTTGACGTATAATGTTAACGTCTTAAAAGATATATTGTGCGACGTTAAATCACTATGTAGATTTTGCTAAGCTAACATGTGCCTCATCGTCTATGTGTGACCCTGAGTCTGTATTCTCACTCACCCATACGCTCACCCGTTTTGCTCTACTGCCTATTATCAGCTCGCTACAGCTATTTTTATCGCACACCCGGGACCGTATGCATTTCGTTGGTTTCGTAGCCTCATATCAACTCGTACATGACATGAGGATGTTCTAATTTTGTTCTTTTATCTGTTTTGATATAGCTACATACCCAAGTTGAGGCAGAGAAGAGATGATACAATAAAGATGGCCCGGAACGGGTTACCCTCCCCACCACGGGGTGGCGCCTTATCCGGGCTGCCAAGTGTGGCGAATCGTGTTAACGATGGAGGTTGAGGACAGTAGGATCTGGGGATGGCTCAGATCGCCTAGGCTGTTGTGGCGTCGCTCGAGCTTGGTTTGTCGCTGAGTTTATACTTGTGTCAGTGGTATCAGTTTTGCGTTTACGCGTGCGTGAACGCTTCTTTTTTGGCCGCGGAGAGGGGTCGTTTGCTTCGAGAGAGCCAGGACTCGGCATTGCGAGAGCTGGACCACCAAGCGCTTGACTCCCCTGCTCTTTTGCGTTCAAGAGAGCAGAATTGACTTCATCAGGAGTGACATTGCTGATAGGCCAAATCTTGCCCTGCTCGTGTATTGTTCGCTCGCGCGCGAGTCGATCAGCCTCACGATCCTCGTCGCTCTTGGGGGGAGTATAGGCTGGCCCTGGACGCTTGACGGTCAAGTGTTCTGGCGGCAATATGCGCTCACTGATCTCACGCTCTATCTCCTCTCGTGGACGGCTGTAGCGTTCGCGCGTCATCTGAATGATGCGGCCGGTATTGTCGTTTTGGGGTGGAGGGAGGTTGAGAGTGCGAGCGCTAAATGCCGGTGCTTTTTCTCCGTTGATGACCATATTGATGATGAAATTTCGATTGTGCATCTGCAAGAGGTCGTTTGGCTCAAACTGGGGCTCAAATTGCTTGGAGAGGATGGGACTGTCATCTGCTGAGACGCGAAAGCTAATCATGGTACCAACGTTGCCAAACACAGCGTCGCGAACGGTGTCGCCCATCTGTGAGATGTACTGGTTTGCTACAGTGAGATTGAGGCCGTATTTGCGGGCTTCTGAGAGGATGGTTGCGAAACTATCGGTCGCAAAATTCTGAAACTCGTCGACGTAGAGGTAGAATGGGCGTCGGTCTTTGACATCGGGGATATCGCTGCGACTCATGGCAGCGAGCTGGATCTTAGTGACGATAAACGCACCGAGAATCGAAGCATTATCCTCACCGATGAGGCCTTTGCTGAGGTTGACAACGAGTATTTTTCCTTCATCCATCATCTCGCGGATATTGAATGTTGATTTTGGCTGGCCGATGATGTTGCGAATCACGGGGTTTGCGGTAAAGGCACCGACTTTGTTGAGCACAGGGGCGATCGCTTCGGCTTGAAATTTGTCGGTCCAACTAGCGAATTCGACGTTCCAAAACTGCAAGACGACCGTGTCTTGACAGTAGCTGAGGGTGTCTTTGCGGAATTTTTTGTCGGTGAGCATGCGCGTGATATCGAGCATTGTGGTCTCAGGACGGTCGAGCAGGGCCAAGATAGTATAGCGCAAGATGTATTCGAGACGAGGACCCCATGACTCGCCAAACATGCGCTTAAGCACCCCTATTACCTCTGAGCTGATATTCGTTTTTTGCTCAGGATTCGTGACCTCGAGCGGGTTGAAGCCCAGTGGAAAAAGAGTGTCGGCAGGGTTGAAATACACGACGTCTTGGAGTCGGCTGCCAGGGATGAAGCGCATGTTGTTGACCGCGAAGTCGCCGTGCGGGTCGATGACTGCATAGCCGTGACCATGGAAGATGTCACTCAGTGCGAACAGTTCGAGGAGCCCTGACTTACCGGCGCCAGTCTGGCCGATGATGTAGACGTGCCTGGAGCGGTCGTAGCGAAGCATGCCGAACTGGTGGTTAATGCCGCGGAAGTTAGTCATTCCAAAAGCAGAAATGTTTTCATCGATCGCGGGATTGCCGGTGATAAGTGGTAGTTTGGCGGGTGGCTCGGCAGTCTTGGTGCTAGCCCAAACGATATTCGGTGTCTCGACATTGGTATGCGGGAGATGGAACACGCTGGCGACTTCCTCGATGTTCATCAAGAAACCACGATCAGCAAAGAGCCGTGCTTTGTATTTGGCGAGCGATTCTTTGGCGAAGCTATCGTTTGCCATGCGGAAGCCGTTGAGATTGGTGCTGTTGAATTGCTTAAATGTCCCGACAATACCCTGCATGCGCAACTTGGCGTCGCTGGTGCTTTCGCCGAGATAAGCGATACGAATTTTTGCTTGGTAGCCGAGCTTTGTAGCCTTTTTTTCAGCTTCGGCGATGCGGGTTTTGTCACGTTCGGAGATTTCTTTAACAGCACCGACACCTTGTTCAGGTGGCGACCAAAGAGCCTCAAATAGCCCAGCCATCCACTTGCCTGCTCCCCCGCCACCGAAGAGACTGATTGAGCCATTTTTGACAGATTTTATCCAGGCATCAGCAGCTTTATGCCAGTCGTCGCGCACTGGTCGCACCAGGATTTGGATCCAAATCTCTTCGTTGGTGTCTTCGAGCTTGGCGAGTGTGCCGGTGATGCCTGCGAGCGGGTCAACCTCGAAGTTTTGAAAGGTTTTGATTGGCAAGAACTCCTTGTCACTGAGGACAATCTCAGAAGTGTAGACGATGCTATGTTGGCGCTCATGTGTGACGTAGTCTTCGTCGGCAGCATGAATCTGCACTTGAGGGTACTGGGCGTAGATCTGGCCTTCGACAAAACTCTGGAGGGTTTTTGGCGTCCAAACATAAAACTGGATACGTCCACCAACTGAGGCAATCTCGAAACTGAGGTGCTCTTGGTACCCTCCATTTGCCCTGAGTTCTTTGGTATCGCGCAAGATACCATGGAGACTGGCAAACATTTGCTCAGCAGCCAGTTCACTCTTGTCATTGGCTTTGGGGATTTCGAGCATTAAGAGGACGCTTTCGATGTCTTTGACGATGTCTACTTTCTGATAATTTCGCCACGTTAAGTACCCTAGTATCGCCACAACAGGGAGCCATACATACCATTGGAGCAGAAAACTGACAAATTCTAAGATAAATGACATAATGTATTCTCTTTGATTATATCATACCTCTGTTAAATTTGCAAGGGTTAGCGGGATTTTGTTTTTTTAGAAACGAATGAAAATCTATATCATAACAAACTTTCCCTCGTTTCTTAGCTAGGAAACTGCTAGACCTTCTGGTATCTCGTAAAAATAGACGAGACCTCAGTTCTTCTTGCTGAAGACGGAAGCTGACGCATCACAAAACCGCTCTTGGAGGGAGGTGTTGTGACAAGGGGGAACGAGAGTTATTTTGTTGACGGTTCTGCGAGTGTATACGTTGCTTTGGCGACACGTTTGAACTCTGGTTTGCTCTGGAGATTGAGGAGGATGGTAGTTTCCTTTACCTGACGGCTCTTAAGCACGCGCTTGACGATTTCGTCGCGGTGGAGGGGCTCTCCTGCTTTTTTGAGTACTTTGGTGATGATATCAGAGACGGTTCCCTTGCTATAGCCCCATTCGTCGAGGGCATAGATACCGCGGCCAATGAGTACAAATCGCTTGTCTTTGATGAGTTCATTGTGGATCGCTTGTGTGGTGACGTCTTTTCGCTTAAATTCACTGTTTTTGATCTGTTTGGCGATAGCGCTAAAGTGAAGTGGTTTGCCTGAGTCGGCGAGGATGACGTAGATTTTGTCACGGATGTTTTTTGGGTTGACGGTTGGCCATTTAACAAGACCCCACATGTCTTTGAGGCTGGCAAGTCCTTTGCTGAGGCTAGCGGTAGCGCGAACCTGACTTGGGCTTTCGAGCGTCAGTATGTCGTGAAGCGCCTCTATATCAATAGGCTGACCGTGCTTTTTGATGGTCTTGAGGATCGTGTCAATCTGTGAGCGAACTTTTTTCTCGTCGCCATTTTCGATCATTCCTACACCGTGGTGGTAATTGTCGTTTTCGTTGACAACAGTGAGTCGAGGAGAGAGCTCAGAGATAAAAGCGATATGTGCTTTGGTGTTGGCGCTGGCTGCGCTGCTGTCTGTGATGCGAGCAGCGACGTCTTGGATGCGACCGACACGGCCGTTTTCGGAAAGATCGCGGATGATAAGGCGCTCAGTCGTCTGAACAGCTGGGATATGGCCTTCGCTAGCAGCGATTTTGAGGCGAATCAAGATAGCTTTTTCGAGCTGGCGCACACGCTCGCGAGTGATACCAAGTAGCTCGCCAATCTGCTCAAGGGTCTCTCGCCTATCAAATAAACCAAAACGACGGGTGATGATTTCGCGTTCGCGCTCTTGGTCGATAGCTTTTAAGATATCCTGCACGGCTGTTTTTAGGATTGCTGCGGTATCTTTTGGCGTGGTCTCGCTCATGTGATTGATTTCTCCGTACTCCTTCCTCACCTTTAGGAGTAATTTAATAGTTGACGTTCAATTCATGCTTGATTATAGAACAATATTTTCTAATTGTCAAACACTACATGTTCTAGGTTTATTGTACCACAATATAGACGCTTATGGTAAATACTTTTTTGGGACTTTTTTATACTAAAAATCATGGTAAGCGTGGACATAATACAACCAACGGTCAATTGATACCTCTGTTAATAAACAAGAATCCACGTCGAAAACGTGGAAAATATTACACCATAATGCGTGATTGAGTGAACCCGCCCCAGCGAGTGGCCGATGGAGCTGGGCTCGACAAGGGCGTGTTCACTCGTGGGACGGGAGGGTGTCGGGCTTATGACTCTCTGAGAATCACTCCTTGAGACTTAGCCCACTTGCGGAGGTGATCGATGAGAGCATCGCAGTCGGCCACTCCTCCGAAACGAGGAATGGTTTTGATGAGTGTCGTCGCCACCTCCTCTGCGACGCGTTGCTCGTTGTCCTCATCTACATCTCGCCCCGCTACGTTCTGTCCTTCGGCGCTTTTCATCCAGAGACTGATAACCTCTGATAGGCGTCGCAGATCGCGCGACAGTTGGCTGTCGCCGTCTGCGCCGGACGGGACAGCCAGAGCGTTCTTGATGAGATCGTGAACGGTGAGACGGTAATCAAGCATGCTATCACCTCTTGTAGGAACAGTTGGCAGTAAGCCACCTCTACACTACTCCCTTTGTGGGATTATTTCAAGGCATCTGTATGAGGTTACTTTTTGTGAGAGTACGCGAGTGATACGGCTTATGCTGAGCGTTTTTTGCGCGGGATACGTCGTTTTTTGGTGGTGGGGGCGTCAGTAAGCAGTTGTTTGGCATCTTTTTCGGTGAGAGTCGAGGGGTCGGTGTCTTTTGGGATCTTGGCGTTTTTCTTGCCATCGGTCACATAGGGGCCGAAGCGGCCATTAAGGACTTTGATCGCGCCAAAATCAGCAATGTTTTTCTCGGCTTCGATTTGGAGCTTGGCAGTATATAGCTCACGGGCGGTCGGCAGATCGATAGTGTGCGGGTCGTGGTCTTTGATAGACACAAAAAGTTTCCCTACCTGGATGTAGGGCCCAAAGCGACCGATGTTTGCTTTTATGATTTCTCCGTTTTCGGTTTCGCCAACGACGCGCGGTAGTGTGAAGGCTTCGAGAGCTTGTTCGAGAGTGATAGTTTCTATCTTGGCGCTGCGTGGCATGGGTGCAAAGACGGGTTTTTCGGGGTCATCGGTCGTACCGAGCTGGAGCATGGGGCCAAATCGACCAAATCTCGCGAGAATAGGCTTGCCAGATTTGGGGTCTGTGCCTACTTCTCGGCTATTCCCTACTTTGCTGCGGTCGATATCGCCTGATTTGGCGATGAGCTCGTGGAATGGTGTATAGAATGATTCAAGCATGCTGTTGCGGTCGAGTTTGTCGCTTGCGATGTCGTCGAAATGCTTTTCGACACTGGCGGTAAAGCCATAGTCGACGACTTGCTCGAAATGATTACCGAGGAAATCGCTGATGAGTTCGCCCGCTGGGGTCGGCACGAGTTTTCCTCGGTTGCTGCCGGTTTTTTCTTGGATGATTTCGCGGTCAATCTCTCCATCGAGAAGTTGGAGTACTATTACATCTCGCGCTTGACCTTCGTCCTCGCCTTTTTCGGCATAGCCGCGGGTTTGCACGGTGTTAATGATGGTGGCGTAGGTGCTTGGACGGCCGATACCGAGCTCTTCGAGCTTTTTGACGAGTGCGCCTTCGGAGTAGCGGGCTGGGGGTCGAGCAAAGACTTGCTTGGCTTCAATCGTGTGGGGGTCGAGCGTGTCGCCACTGGCGAGTTTTGGCAGGAGCGCGTCTTCTTTGCCGCCACCATAAACACGAAGGAACCCATCGAAAATAACGACCTGACCTCTTGCCTCAAACACAAGTGTCTGACCACTAATCTCGATTATTATGGTTGTGTTTTCGAGTTGAGCTGGTGCCATTTGGCTTGCGAGCGTGCGCCGACGAATGAGGTCGTAGAGTTTTTGGTCGTACTCGTTATTGCTCGCTGTCTCGCGACTAATGTCGGTTGGACGAATGGCCTCGTGAGCTTCCTGAGCGCCCGCTGACTTGGTTTTGAACTTGCGCACGTGGCTGTACTGCACGCCATAGAGACGCTTGATAAAGTCCGTTGCCGCTGCAATAGCTTGCCCCGACAAGTTGACGCTATCGGTACGCATGTACGTGATTTTTCCCTCTTGGTACAGCTTCTGTGCGGCCGTCATGGTCGATTTGCTACTAAAGCCGAGCTTGCTGTTGGCTTCTTGCTGCAAGGTACTGGTGGTAAATGGAGCAGCAGGATTGCGAGTGCTCGGGCTTTTGGTGACACTCGTCACGCGGTAATGAGCGTTTTTGAGGGATATGAGGAAATCATGTGCCTCTTGCTCGCTGGCAAAGCGCTGTTTGAGCTCGGCTTTGACTTCTTCGTTGCCATGAGTAAACACCGCAGTGACTTTAAACTCTGAATTGCCCTCGAACGCGCTAATCTCGCGCTCGCGTTCGACGAGCAGTCGCACCGCCGGGCTTTGTACGCGACCAGCAGATTTGCCGCCAGGGACTTTTTGCCAGACAACAGGGCTCAGCTCGAAGCCCACGATACGGTCGAGGATTTGTCGCGCCTGCTGGGCTTCGACGAGCTTCATATCGACGGTGCGCGGGTGTTTGATCGCTTCTTCGATGGCTGACTTAGTGATCTCATGAAAAACAATTCGCTTGGTGGTGGTCGGGTCGAGCCCGAGTACTTCACAGAGGTGCCAGGCAATCGCCTCTCCTTCTCGGTCCTCGTCCGTTGCGAGCCAGACGTTGGCGGCACCCACGGCTTTGACGTGTTTTTTGAGTTCAGTGATAACTTTTTTCTTTTCGGGGTCGACTTCATAAGTCGTCTTGAATCCATTGACTGTGTCGATCGGCGGAGTGCCGTCTTTGGTTTTTTTGGCGATCGAGCGAATATGCCCAATGCTACTCAGCACGGTATACTCTTTACCGAGGTATTTTTCGATTGTTTTGGCCTTTGCGGGGCTCTCTACGATGACGAGGTGTTGTGACATATCTTTGGTTTACTATATATAACTTTTGGCTGGCGGCCAAATCCAGTGGCTTATAGTACACGAGCTGCTGAGTTTACGCAAGAAAGAAGATTAGTAGCTTAGGGTTGACCTAGCGTAGTGTCCACTGGTTTGCGCCGAGGGCGCGAATTGTACCGTGCAACTCGAGCATGGTCAGCGCTACACTTAGGTCGGTAGCGCTGCTGCCGATGGTTTTTTGGATCTCATCGCCGTCACGTATACCAGCCTGGAGCAGCCGAATGACCTCTGTCTCGAGTGGTGTACTGCCGAGTGCGAGGCTGCCCTGGGGTTGCAGCAGGTCTGGTGCGATGATCTCGAGGACATCTTCGACGCAGGTCGCCACGTGAGCACCTTGTTTGAGGAGAAAGTTACATCCCATGCTCATCGGACTGGTGATGTTGCCTGGCACGACGAACACCTCCTTGCCCTGCTCGAGCGCGTGGGCGGCGGTATTGAGTGTGCCACTACGACTGGCCGCCTCAGTGATGATGATGGCATCGGCGAGGCCAGAAACAATACGATTTCTCTCGAGGAACTGGTGACTGAGCGCAGGCATCCCTTCTTCGTACTCGGTCATGATTGCGCCACCAGATTCGACGATATGTTTGGCTAATTGGGCATGAGTCGAAGGATATATTCGCGGCAAGCCGTTACCAAGGACAGCAAGTGTCAGGCCGCCAGCGTCAAGCGCGGCCTTGTGTGCGAGAGCGTCTACCCCAAGTGCAAGCCCGCTCACAATTACAACGCCGCGACTGGCAAGTTCGCTCGCGAGGCGCTGTGTTACCTCTGTGCCATACGCGGTAGGCTTGCGGGTGCCGACGATAGCGACGGTTGGAAGACGAGTTTCAGGAAGTTTTCCTATAAAATATAAGCATTTTGGAGTTTTTGCAATGTTTGTCAACACCTGGGTGTATGGATTGTCTTGAGGCGATAATTGGTTGATTTTCATATATTTTATGATAGAAAGTATTGACTTATTGTCAAGTGTGTGCTAATATCGAAAATGATTGATGAGTCGTATCGGCTCCATCAAGCACCTTATACCCCCTATTCTAACAGAATCTGTCCTTGTGGCAGGTTCAACTATGTTAGGTTGCGTGTAACGTGTACCCTAGTAATCTACCCTCCACTAGCGTGCCGTCAGAAAGCGTTACACGTATACTAACCCCTTTGTCCAGCGGACCTCCATATGTTGTGAGGTGGGTCACGCTATGCCCTTTCAGGGTGGGATGAAGGGTTGTATGGTGCCAGGTGATGCCCACCCTTACCTGGCACCTTACAAGAGAATTACGATAAAAAAGTCGAGGTTGCTCGGCTTTTTTCGTTTATACGAAGAAATAGCTGATTATGAACCGAGCCCCGACCTAATGAAAGATCGGGGCTCGGAGCTTGAAGCCGCAGCTAGGTGTGTTGCTGGAGTTGCTTCTCGTGCAGCATCGCAATCACGTGCAAGATGGGGTCAGGCAGTTCGTCTGGCGAGACCACCCGGTAGAAGCCGCCGTGGCCAGCGTCCGTGTCATACACCAGATACAGCCCTGCTTGGGTGATGACGTAGTTCGAGCTGTCTATGCGTTTACCCTCGCTGAGGATGCTGCGTGTGAGACTTCGCCAGAATTGTCACCAGCAGCGATCGTTGGTCGGCACGTCAAATTGGTAAATCGATGCGCCACCCCACTCTGTACGACTTGCTGCCATGAGCTCCGCGTACGCCTGTGCAGACGACACGAGCTTGTCTCTGCGCCGAATGGCCTGGTTGTGCGCCACACCAACCGCACTCGTATCGGGATTCATCACACTTTCTCCGATCTTTTTTCAAGCTCCGATTTCGGAGCCACGGTCGAAATAACGTCGGGCTCGACGAAATTAGAGCTAATTATACTGACTTTTGGCAGTTGCTGCAAGTACCAAAGAGTTCGATATGGTGCGAGAGGAGCTGGTAGTTATAAGAGTTGGCGGTATCGGCTATAACGGTCTCAATCTCCGGGGTGTTGATTGCAATCAGCTCATTACAGCTGGTGCACTGCAGATGGTGATGATGTGGCTTGAACGGCTCAGCCAGCTCATAGCGCCGCTTCCATCCAGTAGTGATGATGTCGATGATGCGAAGTGCCACGAAGAGATCAAGTGAACGGTAGATGCTTGTTCGATCAATATCCCCTAGCTGGCGCGTCAAGTCAGCCATGCTCAGAGGTTTTGGTGCCGCTTGGAGCGCCTCAAACACTAGCCGACGGGGGGTAGTAAGGCGTTTTTTGTGGCGCTGCATGACGGTTTCGAGCTCTGACATGTTGCAACTATACAGCCTATTGCAACAAATTTGCAATAGTGAGCACTGCCCTACTACAATGGTGCAGACAATAATTAATCGAATTGGATAAATATGGATACTTTTTTACTCATGATACTAGCTATTTTGGCGGGGAGTACGCTGTCGCTCGTCGGCGGGAGCCTGCTGTTTCTTACCAAAAAGCGTCGAAATAACGCGATTTTGATTGCGCTGCCATTTGGTGCGGGGGCGCTGCTAGCGGCGGCGTTTTTCGACCTGCTGCCAGAGAGTTTCGAGCTGGGCGAGCCTCGTGAGCTACTGATGTGGACAATGGCGGGCTTTGTGGTGTTTTTCCTGCTAGAGCGCCTCGCGAGTTGGTTTCATCACCATCACGAGCACGATATTCACGAACATCGCCGCGGTACACAAAATACCATGGTGATGATCGGCGACCTGCTGCACAATGCCATCGATGGTATTGCGATCGCTTCGGCGTTTTTGGCGAACCCTGTGACAGGGATCATAACTACCCTAGCAGTCAGCGCGCATGAGATTCCCAAAGAGCTCGGGACATTTGGTATGCTACTCAGTCGTGGCTGGCGGGACAAAAAAGTCTTGCTCGCGAATATCCTGACGGCAGTTGGCACGCTGCTCGCGGCGTCACTCACGTACTGGGTCGGGAGCGAAGCTCACTTGCCTGTCGCGCAGATGCTCGCCATGACGGCTGGCTTCTTTATTTATGTTGCAGCTAGCGATATCATCCCCGATATCCATGAGCAACCGAGGCGAATCGGTACCATGCAGGCGGCCGTGCTAGTGGGGGGCATTGTGTTTGTGGCGGTGATTATTCAGCTGCTTGGAGTATAGTTGAGCATTGCGGTTTAGCCTGGTTGGTATCAATCGGTATTAGCAGTAATTCCACAATATATTACTAACTCGCTCCCTGTGCTAAAACTAGATTTCAAGATTACTTTTTCCTATATTACATACCGAACAAAGAGTTTGAAGATTATCCAAGATGGTTTCGCCACCGTTTGACCACGCTTTTTTGTGATCAACGTGCAGTATGACTGTTGGGTCTACTGCGGGAGAGCGACCGCAAGATCGGCATTTAAAGCCGTCGCGTCTCATGACAATGAAACGTAGTCGCCAATTTACATTGCGCGATGCTTTACATGAGTTCTTTGTTCTTACAGCATTATGTTGCTCAGGTATATCACCGGCGCTATTCATGTAGTCAACGAATGCTTTTAACGCTTTGAGCCACGTTCCAAACCTATATTCATATAAGCCAGCGCTATATTGTGAAAGCGGCTTAAACATTTCTGAGTATTTGGGTTGTCTGCCTAGCTTATTCCAAACCTCCTCAAGATTACGAAAAAGATCTTCATTAGGTATGTTCAAGGGGGTGCGTGTCTTTTCAAGCCCTGCCATCTCGAGTATCTTCAACCAAGAGCCAAGTCGTCTTGTCAAAGTTGTATTATGAAAACGACCATTATCATTATAATCTGCTATAGTAACTGATCTTTTTTTGAGTTTCGCAGCAACTGATTTTAAATCCTCTATCAACTCATCGTCTGGCGTATTACGATGATGTTCTTTTAGTTGGAATTTCATAAGAGAGATTATATCTCACAACGAATGAATTTACACAGCTATGGAAGCGAATTTCGTAAAATATATAGTAAGAGGGTTTGTTATTTACTCAGCCTGGCAACTTCGGTTGCTGGCGGGGTTATTTATTTGTGGGTGGTGGGCTCGAATAAGCCAGAGGCAAACTGCTCGATAATATCTTGGGCTTTTGGGACTTGCGACTGGAATATTTCTTGCTCGTCTTTCGTAAATGTACCGAGCACAATAGCGGTTTTGTCGGCAGTAGGGTGCGCGTCAGAGGAAACGCCAATGCGCAGGCGCGCGGTGTCGGTACCGATGTGGGCTGCCAGGGATTTGAGACCATTATTGCCACCATCGCTCCCTCCCAGACGAGTACGGATAGTGCCAAGTGGTAGTGCCAAGTCATCGTGTACAACGAGCATATCAGCGGGCGTGAGTTTATAAAAATCCATCAATCCGCGGGCAGATTCACCGACGAGGTTGTAATAGGTGGTGGGCTTTACGAGGAGTACTCGCTCGCCTACTATAGTCACTTCGGCCAGATACGCCTTAAATTTGTTCGATACTCTCCAGTTGGCGGTATGAGAGGTTGCCGTGTCGTCGAGCACTGCAAAGCCGACATTATGACGTGTATTGATATATTTTGCTTCTGGATTGCCGAGACCAAGGATGAGCTTCATATCGTTAGTATACCGGTAGAGACCTAGTGCTTGGCTTTCTTTTCGGCTTCTTTGCGCTTTTTATAGGCTTTGGTGACGGGTTCGAGGCCTTTGGCGATGCGTTCTTTGTTGGCCTTTATTTGCTTTTCGTCGCGGTAGCTGAACTTAATAGGTGTACCGCTGTAGTCGTAGGTCTCGCGCACGAGGCGTTCGAGATAGCGTTTGTAGCTCCAGTGGACGAACTTGAGGTTGCTGCCATAGATAACGAACCATGGCGGCGTGTCGTCAGTCTGTACCATATAACGGAGCTTAGGGTGGGAGTTTTTGAGGCCGGCTGGTGGATGTTTGGCGACGGCTTTTTGAAGGAGGTCATTGAGCACACGCGTTTTGGTTGGTTGCTGGCGGCGTTTCATAATGTCGAGCGCCAGGTCGTAGAGTTTTGTGACGTTTTGGCCGGTGACACTGCTGGTAAAAATGAGCGGTGCCCAGGGTACAAAGTCGAAATTGTAAGCGATCTTCGGAGCGAGTGCGTCGCGGGTATACGCGTCTTTTCCCTCGACACTGTCCCATTTACTGACAACGAGCACCAAGCCCTTGCCTGCCTCAGATATAAGTCCGGCGAGTTTTTGGTCGAGTGCAACATTGAGCTCGTTGACATCCATCAGTACGAAGCACACGTTAGCTTCTTCGATGGCCTGGAGGGTTCGTAATACTGAAAACTTCTCGATGCCAACTTCTTGCTTGCCTTGACGGCGAACACCCGCAGTGTCGATGAGCTCAATTGTTTGGCCATGGTAGTTGACTTGCACACGGTTGAGGTCGCGCGTGGTGCCCGCGACATTTGCGACGATAGCTTGCTGCTTGCCGGCTAGACGGTTAAAGAGATTGCTCTTGCCGACATTTGGCCGGCCAATTAGCGCAATGCGCAGTACATCGTCGGGTTCAGACTCGATTGCAGGCGGTAGCAATGCTGCCAAACGGTTCAGGATATCGCTGACGCCACTGTTGTGCTCGGCGCTGGTGCGAATAATGTCTTTGATGCCCAGGCGTCGGAATTCATCGTCAGGCAAGCTGTCACGAAGGTCGGCTTTGTTGGTGACGAGTATAACGGGCTTTTTGCTACGAAGGGCTTTTTTGGCGACCGTTCGGTCTTCGTCGCTGGGATACTGCGTGCTGTCGACAACAACTAGTATGACGTCGGCGGCGTCGGCGGCTTCTTCAATTTGGTGCTGGATAGTGGCTTCAAATTCGTCGTCGGGATCTTTGAGACCGGCGGTATCGACGAGCCAAAACTGTGAGGAATGAGTGTCGGTATCGCGCGCTTTACTCTGCAAATTCTCGGCCGTGCGCCTGTATGTCACCTTGCCGATGACATTATCGCGGGTAGTGCCGGCTTCGCGGGCCACGATGGCCTGCTGGGAGCGCACCATACGGTTAAAAAGCGAGCTTTTGCCCGCGTTGGCGCGACCGATAATTGCGACGGTAGGAAGATTGGTGGCCATACTGTGCTAAGTATACCAGATTTGCACCTCTGGTGCGAGCATAAGCACCATCAAAAGAAAGTTGCAATTATAGATTGACTAATGCACTATTTGATGCTTTCATAGTAACATTCCTCAGCCACTTAAGCCTAGCGATCGCTACTGGAAAGGATGCACGATGTCAGTATATAAGGTGTATGTCATGACGGAGCAACAACTCAGAGGCCTCCGTAGGTGGCCGTGGGAGGTTTGGAGGACGGATTTTCTCCCGACCAACGAACACTGCTATGCGCTGCAGGTTTGCGGCAAGAGCAGGAAGGAGCTTGAGGGTCTATTGAACCAGTGGGCGTATAGTCCCTACTGGGTGAATCGCCTCAACGCGTTCGTTGTGCCGGTGAGCGCAACTTCCTGCGACGTCGCAGGAAGGGATATCGTCACAAGAATGGGCTCCGTATGGCCGCACGGTTGGGTATCAAACGACACCTATGGATCCCATGGCGCCTGAGGAGTGTTGGGAGTGGTGTGGCGGTTCCCTCTTGGGGGTCGCTGCACCACTCCTGTTTGATATAGATCTTTTGGAAAGTCACTAGCGTTTTTCGGTGAGCTTCAGTTCGCCTCTTTTTATACCGTCGAGACCATATGGTCCAAAGTGTGTACGATGAAGGCGTGTGACTTTGTAGCCAAGCGCTGAGAATGTGCGGCGGATCTGACGGTTGCGTCCCTCGCTCATTGTTACTTGCCACTCTCTTCTGTTAGTTTCGCTCAGACGCATGAGTTGAAGATGACTGGTACCGTCTTCGAGTTCGATGCCAAAATCACCTATCATTTGCTGATGAAGCGGCTCTAGGTCTCGGTCGAGGCGAACATGGTAGATTTTTGTTTTGTGAAACTTTGGATGTGTCATCGTAAACGCGAAGTCGCCGTCATTTGTCAGGAGAAGGAGCCCTGAGCTATTGGCGTCGAGACGGCCTACGGGTTTGAGAGAATGATAGATAGGCGGGAGTAGGGTATAAATGGTCGGTACTCTCCCCTGTGCGCGACGTGAACACACATAGCCGATGGGTTTGTTAAGCATAAGGTACACATAGGCCGTGGATGTGCTGGGGAGAGTGGTACCAGATACTATTACGATGTCATGTTTTGCAACGCGTCCGCCTAGTTCCGCAGTGCGGCCGTTGATCATCACTAGCCCGTGTTCTATCAGTACATCTGCTTCACGGCGAGATACACCAAGCTGCAATGCTAGATGTTTGTTGAGGCGAGTTGTTGGGGGATTCATGTTATAAATTATAGAGTAGCTGGTTGAGTAGGACTATCGCTCGGAGAGGCGGGAGTACTCCCAGGAAGAGGCGTTTCTTCAAATTGTAGCCCAGAGGGTGGTGGCGTAGGTGCTGGAGAAGTAGGGAGCGGTGCAGGTGCGGGGCTGTTCCCTGCCAGTTCTTGAGATATCAAATTGCTAAAATCGGTTTTTTGCTGAGCTGACGATGGTAGCGGCTCGATGACGCGGCTCGCAAGTGTTGGGGGTTTGACGGTCGGGCCAGATGGCGGAGGTGTCAAAGGTGCTGTCGGGCTAGGGAGCGTAGAGGGTTGAAGCGGTGAAACAGGCAGTGGTGCTACTGGTGGCACGACAGGCATAGGAGCCGGTGCTGGAGCCGGAGAAGAAACGGGAGTAGGTGTCGGAGCTGGAGGAGTCATAGGTGGCACAGGTACTGCTGGGTTAGGAGCAGGAGGTTGGGGCGCCGGTGTAGGGGCTGGAGGTGTTGGAGCGACGGGTTGTGGCGGCAGGGGTGCTGGCACGGGAGGCGCTGGCGGTGCAACAGGGGCCGTCATCGGTGCTGGAGCCGGAGAAGAAACGGGAGTAGGTGTCGGAGCTGGAGGAGTCATAGGTGGCACAGGTACTGCTGGGTTAGGAGCAGGAGGTTGGGGCGCCGGTGGAGACACAATAGCTGCCGTCGCTCCGCTCACTGGTGCATCTGTGAGAACTTCATGGACGGTTCGTACAACATCTTCGATTCCTACCTGTGATTTCACGAGGTAACGGTCTGCACCGAGTGCAACACCACGTTGGCGCTGTTCTTCGCTCGAAAGCGCGGTCATCATGATGACTTTTATGTCTTTGGTTTCTGTAGTACTGCGCAAAATGTCGAGCATATCAAAGCCGCTGATTTTGGGCATCATGACGTCGCTTAGTATCAAATCCGGCCTATCTTTGATGGCCATCGCTAGTGCTTCCTCACCGTCCCCTGCCGAAACAATATCGTATCCTTCGGCTAAGAGGCGAACCCCGTAGATTTCTCGTAAGCTCTTGTCGTCTTCTACTAACAGTATCTTCGTCATAACTACTCCTTATTGTAGACGGTGCGTGTAAAAAATACCATAGTACTTATGATTATTGTCGAGGGGGCACGCTGATAGTCGGTTGGGTTGTCCGTGTGAATTGAGCAGGATTTGATTCGATAGTAGTCAGCGGAATGTTTGTATACTGCGAAGGAACTTGGGTTTGGGCAGGAGCTGGAGGGGTCACAGGGCTAGCTATGGGCGGCGCTATCGTCGGCGTAGGATCAGGTACGGGAGCGACTAAAGGTGTCGGGATGACGGTGGGCATTGTAGCAAGAGCGGGTTGTTCGGGCGACTGAAGCGTAGGGATGGGCTGCGCAGGTGGTGGGAAAGACGCTTGGGGGGTGTTGGCAGAAATGGAGAGCTGGGCTTCAGCAGCATCACGTTCAGCTTGAGCGTGCTCGGCCGCCGCTCGTTTTTCAGCTTCTATACTCGCCTGCTCGATGAGACGAGTGGCTTCGTCGTGCGCAACACGAGGGAGTTCCACGAAAAACGTACTGCCCTTTTTATACTCACTCTCTACCCAGATGCGCCCACCCATCGATTCGGCCAAGCGTCGACAGAGGTAGAGGCCGAGTCCGGTGCCACCGATTTCACGGGTGTCACTATTGTCCACACGGTAAAATTTCTGAAACAAATGCGCTTGGTCTTCACGAGGAATCCCAATACCGGTGTCGGTGATGCTGAGCACCACCTTGTCGTTATCGCCTGTCACATCGACGATGACGTCTCCTTGTGGTGTGTATTTGATGGCGTTTTCCACGAGATTGTCGGTTACTTCGCGCAGATGATCGTTGTCGACATTGACGTAGTAAACGGGGTTGAGGCGTCGACTCTCGTCTTTTGTGCCGTCGGGCAGGGGCTTAAAGAGGATTCGTAAGCCTTTTTCAGTCGCCTTCGGAGTCAAGCCTTCGACGATAGTTTGTACAAATGGCACTAGGTCAACTACTTTTGGATCGCTATTGAGGCGGTGATCGTCGGCCTTGCTGACGTCGAGCAGATCTTGAAAGAGTCGTCCGAGGTGCTGAGCAGAAGTATGGGCCTTCATGATGAAATCGCGCGCTTTGTCGTCGATCGTAGCGGTAGCTGGGTTGAGAGCGAGCCCCAGGTAGCCTTCGATGCTTGCAACAGGAGTGCGCATCTCGTGGCTGGCGGTACTGATAAACTCGGCTCGCTGGCGTTCGTCAGATTTTTCGGCAGTGATATTACGAAACACAACGATAACACCGCTCCCTGGCTGGCCGACCGGAGAAACAGAAATATATGCCAGGAATGATTTGCCCGAGTGTGTCTCGAGGCTAAAATTGTCGACGGTGGTGACTTGATTTCTGGCACGCGTGATCTCTACGGGGTCTTCGTTGCTGGCAACGGGCTGGTTTTTAGTGTCGAGCATTTTGATAATCGATTTGTAGCTCAAACCAAGCGAATCTTGTTTGACCCAGCCGAGCATTTGTTGGGCGGCGGGGTTGATAAGCTGCACAATCCCTTGACCGTCGAGAGCGATGACTCCGTCGTTGATGGCATTTATCACAACTTCAGATTTGCCAGCAATTTGGCTGAGTTCGCTGGCGAGCTCGTTGTATGATTGGTTCCCTACCGTAGCCTTTTTTGTACGCGAGATGACGAGCGCTGCAACCGCACCGATGGCAGTTACTAGAGCCAGGCCACCAGGTATCAATGAGATTGCGACCCCATAGGCGGCAGTCTTTGCGGGAAGCAGATATGTCGCAATCGCAAGCCCTACTGTCAGCGAAGACAGCACTAATACGACTCCAAGCATCACTTGAAGCGAAGAAGAGCGAGAAGACGATGTTTGCGCGATACAGCCCCCTAGGTGGTTATGCTTTTACTGTATTATACGGCAGATTATCTCTGTTTGGCAATGGCTGGCTTGTCATACATCACGGCGCAAAAAATAACGTCCACCCACTAAGAACAGCATACATGCAACTACAAGATAGATGGTGACGTAACGAGTATCAAGCGTGTCGGTAGCGACGATAGTGGCAGCATCGAACGCGCTAAATATAGACACCGGGCGTAAAAACCCGTAATTGCTAAACTGTGACATCAGAGAAATCACGTAGCTGCCAAATACCGCAGCAGCAATCACCTTGGCGGGAGTTTGCGCAGAGCGAAATATCGCCGCAACAAAAACACCGAGTGCAAAAAATACTACCTGGATGATTGCTCCGGCTATCATAAACACTGCGAGGAGCTCACCGAATCCTCGTATCGATGCATAGAGAATGATGCTGACATACGATGATAGCGCGGTAACGGTCCAGAGTGCCACTAAATGAATTCCCCCAACTGCCAATTTGGAGCGCAAAATTTGCCAGCGGCTCACTGGCCGTGTATACAAGAACTCACTCGTTTTTGTCAGCGGCTCGATAGTGAGTAGGCTGCTACCTAGCAGCCCTGCATGCACGGCGAGCATAATTGCCATGAACAAAAAGCAGATGCCAAAATATCCTGGCAGCGTAACGGCGTCGAGACCGTTCATGCCAAAAATTGTTTTTATCGTATTAGGCATTGATCTTAGCAACTGTGAGGTGGCGCCTGAGTCGGCGGTGAGTGTTTGGAATTTTACCATGCTCGTCCAGACAAACAGTGTCATGCTGACGCTCCAGGCGACGAGTGCGATGCGCCGCGACCAAAACTCACGACGAAAAACGTTCACGAGGCTGTCTCCACATCGCGCTGGCGAAATAGCTGCCAGCTAATAACTATACTGCCTGTAACGACAACCAGCCACACCACGAGATGCATAGGCTCGTACGCACCATCCTGAACGACCTTCAATAGATCGATGTATTTATAGGGGGTAATGTAGCGAATCGCTTCATCCCCTACTATCGAGCTAAACATTGCCAGAATAAACAGTCCAAAGCATAGCGCTATACTTAGGCCCACGCTATTGCGGATTCTGCCAGCCACCTGCGAGATCAAGACGCCAACTGCAAGAAACCAACACTGTACCAAAGTAAACGCCGCCATCACCATGAGAAATGTCGTGATCGAGAAGCTCTCGGCTTTGACAACATGCGCCCCAGTATACAGTGTCGTAATGAGTATGAAGCTCGTGAGTGCGAGCATGCCACCGTTTGCCAGAAGTTTCTGCCAAAATACATTTGTACGCGTGAGGGGTTTTGTGAGCAGGAAATCACTCGTGCCTGCGAGTCGTTCGCGGTTGAGCATGGCTATACCCATACCGATAGCTTGTATGCCCCCACCGAGCATAAACACCGGTAAAACATTGGCGATAAATCCAGGGAAGTTCAGCAATTGAAAGCCGCCTGTGCCCATAGCGTTTTTGATAGCCTGTGGAAGTTTGGAAAAGGCTTCGGTGACAGCCTGAGCGTCCTTAGCAAAAGCTGGGTAAACAGAGATATAAACGGCCGCGAGGCCCATGAGCGCAATCGTCCATGCTATCCATGAACCGCGCTGCAATCGAAACTCTTGGCGAAAAACAGCCAGCACTACGCTGAGTCCGTTTGGTAATAATGCATAAAGATTTCTTCGAGTTCGGGCTCTTCAATCGAAGCGCTGGTGAGCGTCAGTTTTGCGAGGAGCTTCGTGACAACATTCACATCGCCTCGGTACAAGAACGAAACAGTCTTGCCCTTCACTGTCAGGTTGTTGATGCCTGCTATCTTGAAGAGCGACTTAGCAGCTGGAGCCGCTAGTTCAGCGCGAACACGCACGTAGCTATTCTCGCGCAGTGCAGCCATCGACTCTACTTTCACGAGCTTGCCGTCTTTTATGATTGCCACGCGGTCGCAAAGCTTTTGGACTTCACTTAAAATATGGCTACTGAAGAGAATCGTCGCACCTCGTTTATTTTCTTCACGGAGCAGCTCGAAAAACGTTTGTTGCATGAGCGGGTCGAGGCCACCGGTGGGCTCGTCGAGAATGATAAGTTTTGGCGAATGCTGCAGGCCCTGGATAATGCCGACTTTTTTCTTGTTTCCGTAACTGAGTTGGTCGATTTTTTTGCCAAGGTCGAGGTCGAGGAGTTTGGCAAGTTGTATCATGCGATCTTCTATTTCGCGCTTGGGCTTGTCATAAAAGCTCGCGCTGTAGTGTAGCAAATCTTTGACGCGCATGTTGTCGTAGTAGAACACTTCGCTTGGGAGGTAGCCGATATCTTGGCGAATCGTTGGGCCGTGCTTCTGCGCGTCGCTACCAAATATCTCTGCGCTGCCACTCGTAGGCTTGATGAGCCCCAGCAGCGTACGGATAAATGTGGATTTGCCGGCGCCATTTGGACCAATAAACCCAAAGATTTCCCCCTCTTTAATGTCTAAACTGACATCTTCGATACCTCGTGATTTGCCGTAGCGTTTTGTGAGATTGCTTGTGGTGATAGCGTTTGTCATATTGCATATAGTATACGCTTTTTTCACGGATTTTACTCGCGCTAGGCCTCGCGCTATCTATAGATTTTGTGATATTTTTCTCAGCTTGCTTTAAGGTATATCAGTATAATTATGTACATGACACAGATTTTCAAAACAACACTTCTCATGGCAGGCCTGACGGGTCTCTTCATGCTAGTTGGTTATTTATTTGGCGGACAGACCGGCATGCTGATGGCGCTCGGGTTTGCGTCGCTTACAAACATCGGTATGTATTGGTTTAGCGATTCACTCGTGCTGAAGATGCAAAATGCGCAGCCGCTCGATGACCGCTACCCCGAGGTGCGCAAAATAGTCACCGACCTCGCGCAGCGCGAGCAAATGCCTGTACCAGCGCTTTATTATGTTGAAAACCCTATTCCAAATGCCTTTGCAACAGGCCGTTCGCCACAGCGTGCAGCAGTAGCAGTGACAAGTGGCATCATGGAGATTTTGAGCGAGCGCGAACTGCGAGCCGTGCTGGCCCATGAGCTAGGGCATGTTAAAAACCGCGATATGCTGGTGTCGACAATCGCTGCGTGCTTGGCGGGAGCGATTAGCTATATCGCCCAATTTGCCTTTATGTTTGGTGGCGGCGACCGCGAGCAAGGCGGCAACCCGATTGCCGCAATCTTGGCAGCGATTCTAGCACCCTTTGCCGCCATGATTATCCAGATGGCGATAAGCCGCTCCCGCGAATTTTTGGCCGACCAACATAGTGCCGAGCTACTTCACGATGGCGATGCACTGTCGAGTGCTCTCACCAAGCTTGACAATTGGAAGCAGCAAGTTGGGCCTATCGAGCCCTCACCTGCCGAGCAAGCAGCATCGCCACTCATGTTCGCAAATATGTTTTCTGCTGCGGGCCTTTCGAGCCTCTTTAGCACTCACCCATCCACCGAAGCACGCATCGAGCGACTCAAAAAGTTGCGGTAACGATTACCATTACCACTATCATAGTATTTTAAGTACTATTATGGTATAATAGAAATAGATACAGATCGTATCGTGTCGGTACCTACCACAGGAGGTGGTATGAGTGGGGCAATCCACCTATACTGTTCAGCTTGGGTCCCAGTCTGCCATGATCATCGTTTCGTCTGAGACGATGATGAAAGCCGTGCACAAGCGTGGCGATTCGCGGCGATATGTCGTCGACCAGGCGCGCAAGGCGCTTGGAGTCAGCAGCTGCGGATGGAACGACCTGGCTATCAATCAGTTAATTTCATTGAAGAAGAGGTAGAGGATCTGCTGCGGCCGCGACAATGTACTCAGTGTAACATCGGCTACCACGAGCGCTGCCGGCACGGCTGCACCTTGGGTCGCTGACCCCTACAGGGTGTTGCCTCTTCTTCAGGAGAGGCAACACCCTAGTTTTATTTGCCATTCTAGCACTTGAATACTCTGCCCGACCACTCCCATCGCTATGTTCGCAAATGTGTTTGCAGGTATATATATGTCATAGTGGGCTGCTCATGGAATTCTTCAAGCAAGTCCAGTAATTTCATGAATTTATGTACGGATGTGACTGTGTCATCTTTACCACACTCTAGCCGACCCGCTATTATCAATATTACAATGCCGTATGTATTTTCGTTAGCCCATCTTTTGAGCCAATCTTGCCGGCTGTCACGGGTATATCGGCTGCTTTGTACAAGAAATTTTGTCCGTCTATATACACTCGCGCTGTCATGATAGTATTATACTCCGTAAAATATAGAACCTCGACGGGAATAATCCAAGTCGAGACGCCGTACAGCTATCATAACATAAATCATTCAATATGTCAATCCGCATACGGTTATCCCCACGCATACCCCTTATAACTATAGTAGGTGTTGTCTATTTTACTTTAATGTCATCATTTCGTATAACTCAAACAAATGCGCGACGCGATCGGGGTCGGAGTCGAAGCCGGATTTGCGGTAGAGTTTGTCGACGGCGCGGTCGAGAGCGTGGTGGGCTTTTGCGAGGGCCGGCGGCATAGTGAAGGGGTCGTAGAGGTCTGCCAGTGAACTGTTTGGGAATTCAGCACGGGCGTCAAGCACAGCTTGGGCTAGGTCGGACACTTCCTTTTCTTGCTGCTCGGTAACTTCGGGCCAGATGAAGTTATTGTAGACGATATCTTTGCTGTAGCGATAGCGGCTTTCGAGCCGACCAGCAACAGCGCGCATCCAGGCCATGTGCATTTGGCTTGTTAAAATGCCGAAATGATAGAGAGTGGCATTAATCACGAGGTGAGACGAGTTATTAGCGATGTCATCTTTTGTGAAAAATCCCATCGGGATGTACAATCTATTTTCTGATGTAGTGCTTGGAATCAGTATATAATCCGATGAAGGCTGTCGATTCTCCATAAATAATGTCGGATATTGGGCAGCATTTTGAGTTGGAATCTTTGTACTCGCAAGCCGCATTTCTTTTACAGCTCGTACCCTTTGTAGTACGAGAGGCATGTGCTTCAATTCATTTGGTGATACGTCAACAAGCCAGAGACACCATCTTTTTTCATTATTGAGATATTCTCTCGCAGAAATAAGTGGCTTGATATACTTTGTTGAAGGTGGTTCTAATTTAACCAGTGATTGTTTCTCGCTATCAGATAATATAAGGTTCCCGCCATCAACTGGTTTATTACCCCATAACATTTCAGGAGCATTACAAATTGGCTTTGATCTACTTGATACTATGTTTGTTTGCACAATAATAGTACCTTCACCAAATTTACTTTGATTAGCAATTCCAGCGGGTCGTATAGTAATATTCTCTACGAGCCTTGGATTTATTGATTTTACAATGTTTTCAATGGGCTCAGCCCAGATGTCAGGGTACTCATAGATAGTCTTTATATCTCGATCAAATAGTGCGAATCCTATAATCACACAGTGTACTCCCGCGATACCTCGTGCATCGTTCGTCCATTTGAATGTACGGTGTGCGAAATTGATTGTCACACCTTGCTCAAGCAGATATTGCCAAAGGACACTCACCTGCTCACCTTGCGTTATCGAATTCGTCGAGACAAGTGCGGTTTGTATGCGCGGGTTCTGTTTCATAGTGTCGGTGGCCTTGCCGTACCATGCAGATACAAAATCAAGCACGCCTGTTTTTTTAATATCACTCAAAACACTGGCAACTTGTTGTTTTTGTTCTTTACTCTGATAAGTCTGACCGAGGAACGGTGGATTGCCCAAAATGAAATCCAAATCTTTTGGAGCGATGACATCTGCCCAGTCGGTCGTGAGGGCATTTGCATGCACGATGGTGGCGGTAGTGGTGAGCGGCAGACGCTTGAAGGTTTTGCCGCTGAGGGCGCTGAACTGCATGTTCATTTGGTGGTCGGTGAGCCAGAGTGCAGTCTGCGCGATGAGACTAGGAAACTCTTCTATCTCGATGCCGTACATTTGGCTGACATCGCACTGCACTTGCCCATGCTCGCTAGTAGCAAGCCAGTCGAGGCTGGCTGATTCGCTGCGACGACCTTTGTTGAGCTGCGCGATGACTTTGTGCTCGAGGAGGCGTAGCTCGCGGTAGGTTACGACGAGAAAGTTTCCGCAACCACAAGCTGGGTCTAGAAATGACAGGCCAGAGAGTTTGTCGTGAAATTCGCGCAGGCGTGTCGGACTACGACGAACGCGAGTAAATTCGGCGTAGAGGTCGTCGAGAAAGAGCGGTTTGATAACGCGGAGGATGTTTTTCTCGCTGGTGTAGTGCGCGCCCAGGTTGCGGCGCTGCTGCTCGTCCATAACACCCTGAAACATGCTGCCAAATATCGCGGGACTCACCTGTGACCAGTTGAGTTCCATGGCGGCCAGCAGGTCGCGGCGCATCTGAGCCGTAAAGCTAGGGGTGCGAATACTTTCGGCAAACAGCCCGCCGTTGATGTACTCAAAATCAGCGAGTGCTTCGTCGAGTGAGCGTTGGCGCTGGTCACGCGGTGTGTTGAGAACCTCAAATAGCTGTATCAGCTTGGCACCGAGGTCGGAGCCGTCTTCACTGGTGCGATTGACGACAAAATCGTGTAGTTGAGCATGCTCGAATATCCCGCTGTCGTCGGCGAATAGGCAAAACACGAGTCGCACGAGTAGTACCTCGAGGTCGTGACCGCTATAGTTATCGTCGCGGAGTTGATTGTGAAGCCTCGCCATGGCTTCGGCGGCGTCGCGGTTGACGGCTTGCTCTTCGACGATTGCTTTGTTCGACTCCCCGATGAGAAACGCAAAGGACTTAACATGGCGCGGCAGATCGGCCAGCGCAAAGCTATGACGCTGGCGCGTATCGGTGGCGATAAGGTCAAAGTGCGCAAAGTCACTGACGACGATCATTTGTGGCAAGTCATGGTTGGGCATGGTCTCGAGGTATTCCCAGGCTTGCACTTCGGCAGCGCCACGGTCTTTGCCGCCAGACTTTTGCTCGGCAAGCAGTTTGCCTGGCCAAAACATGTCGATGAAGCCTTGTTTGCCGCTCCCTTTTTTGATGGCGTATTCAAAAAAAGCCCCATGTCGGCGACGATCGATGCCATAAACAGCCAGGAAGTCACTCCAAAAACTCTGGCTCTCGCCTTTTTCGTACACTTCCCCTTCGTATTTGCTGGCAAATTCGGCGGCGCGGTCGGTGATTTCATTCCAGGAGAGGTGTGTCATAGTGATAGTATAGCGCAACCATAGCTAGTTTTGCGCACCGACAGGAGGGTAACTATCCCACGTAGCCGCGCTGCTTGACTTTTTGTTTGCATCGTGCTAGAATGAAAAGAGTGGAATCATCCACTGGATGAATACTTGGAAATAGACTTTATATAATTCTTTCTCGCTGTTCATCTCCTATCTAACAGCATGGAAGGAATTTTTTTATGCAACAAACACGTCAATTTAACGGCGGCAGACGCCGCTTCTCCCCTAGTGATCGCCCGCGCGCCGCGCATTTTTCGCCTGGTCGAGGGCGCAGTAACCGCGGTGCCAAACAGCCAAAGCTAATCGCACAGCATAAGTTTATCAACCGCGCAACGGAGCGAGTGGCTGAGGACGAGTATGTGCCGACGCACAACTTCAATGATTTTGCGTTCAACAGCCAGATCAAATCGACTCTCGAGTACCTTGGCTTTACTTCGCCGAGTGCGATTCAAGACCAAGCGATCGAGGCAGCACTTGAGGGCCGTGATATCATCGGACTGGCAAATACTGGCACTGGCAAGACGGCGGCATTTTTGCTGCCGATCATCGAGAAGCTGTCTCACAATCCAGTACGTAATTCTGTACTTATCCTTTCGCCTACTCGTGAGCTATCGCAGCAAATTGACGTAGAGTTCAAGCGTTTTGCGGCGGGACAGAAATTATTTTCGGCCATCTGTGTGGGTGGTGCAAATATCGGTCGGCAAATTCGTGACCTGCAGCGCAACCCGCATGTTATCATCGCAACGCCTGGCCGCCTGAAAGATTTGCTCGAGCGCCGAGTGGTTGTACTGAGTGCTGTGAATACCTTTGTGCTCGATGAGGCTGATCGTATGCTCGACATGGGGTTTGTGACTGACATTCGTCGTGTGGCAGCACTTCTGCCGACCAATCGCCAGACGATGTGCTTTAGCGCGACGATGACCGGTGAAGTAAAGGTCATCATGGACGAATTTATGAAAGACCCAGTGATTGTGTCGGTACGCCGTGGTGAGACCGCCGACCATATCGACCAAGATGTCGTAGAGGCAGTTGACAAAGAAGATAAGATCGTCAAACTAACAGCGCTTTTACACCAGGACGAACTCGAGAAAACAATCGTGTTCTGCGATACGAAATTTGGAGCACAGCGTTTGGCTGATCGACTGAGTAGAGATGGACTGCCTGCGGTGGCGATTCATGGCAACAAAAGTCAGAGCCAGCGGGAGCGTGCGCTCAAATCGTTTAAGACCGATGCTGTCAATATTATGGTGGCAACTGATGTGGCAGCGCGCGGGCTTGATATTCCTGATGTGACACATGTGATCAATTTCGATCAGCCAAAAGTCTATGAAGACTATGTGCACCGTATCGGTCGCACCGGTCGAGCCGGTAAAGCGGGCAAGGCTTTGACGTTTGTGCAGGGCGGCACGCGCAGTGAATCGCCTCGCCCCTATCGTGAGGAAGACACGCGTCCACCTCGTCGAGAAGTATCTCGCGACCCACGTGCTCCTCGGGCTGAGTACCGTGACAAATCTGGTGCCGCTCTACCGATGCACCCGCAACCAAATCGCCGCAAGAAAATGCCCTCCTCTCGTGATGCCGAAAACCGCTTGGTGAATCTGATCCAAGGGTCATAGTTCGTAGATTGTCATACTAAAGCAAACGATACGCACCGTACGGTGCGTATCGTTTATTGAGGGTATTGCTACACCTGTCGTGTACGTAGGCGGCGTGTGATGACAAGGCTCGTAGTAACAATGATTGCAACAGAAGCCAAAGTGGCAATTATCGTAAACGGCGACCCTGTCTGAGCGAGTAGTTGCCCTGGATGTGCAATGACGTTAGGAATAGTAACTGCTAGTACTCTCAGCTCATCTGTCGTCACGTCTCCAAGTATAGTGCCATCACGAGTGGTGACAAGCGCAGAGACACTGTGTGCGCCTTCTGGTAGAGGTTCTGAAAGACTGCCTAGGTCGAGTGTCCAGGTGTTACCATTTGTAGTGAGCAGTGACGAAGAGCCGAGCATGTAGTCGGTTCCGTTCACGCGGATCGTCAAGCTCTGGCTATTAGCGGCGTCGTATGTGCCCGTGATAATAGGTTTACCGCCAACCCACTCGACAGGATTGACCGTTGGTATATCGGCATCTGAGCGCTGGATGGTGATGACAGTTGACTCAGTAGTTTGATTGCCTGCTGCATCTTGAAACGTTGTCGTTGCGGTGTGAGTACCAACACCAAGGGCGGGAGCGATAGTGCCAGCTGGCAAGCTCCACGTACCATCGCCATTGTTAGTAGCAGTGAAGGTGTGGCCGTCGATGGTGACCGTGACTGTGGCTGTGGCGTCAGAGACAGTGCCAGAGATGGCTGGGCTGTTGGTGATGCTAGGATCGACCGGATCGACGGTGCCAGTAGGTGCTGTCGTGTCAATGGTCAGGCTGCCGATAGCAGTTGTGCTCGAGCTATTCTCTGCAATATCAGTGGCATTGACGGTTATATCGTAGACGCCTTCGGCGAGGGCTGGAGTGATAGTATTATCGGCGAGTGTCCACGTGCCATCGCCGTTATTGGTGGCTGGGTAGGTTGTGCCGTTTACCGTAACGGTAACGGTGGCGGAGGGATCGTTGACGGTGCCGGTGAGCTTTGGAGTGGTGTCACTGGTAATGAGCGGGTCAACAGCTTCAGTTGGAGCGGCGGTGTCGTAGGTGACGCTGTTGTCGGTGCTGGTGCTAGCGACATTAGGGTTGCCGGCGAGGTCTGTGACTTGGGCTGCTAGGACGGCAAGCTGCACCGTATCTCCGTTTGTCATGCCTGTTACCTCTGCCTCCCATGTTGTGCTGTTGAGTTGCGTGAGGTTCGACACGGTTGCAGATGACGAGCCGGTCAGTCTAAGGTCGGCTGCCTCGAAGCCGGTAATAGGCTCAGAAAATATGATAGTGAACACGGCACTATCGACATTGGTTGGGTCGGCCTGCCCTATCTTTTGGTTGATAGTGGCGGTCGGGCGAAGATTGTCATAAGTTATTTGATTGTCAGTGCTAGTACTGGCGGTGTTGCTGTTGCCGGCGAGGTCTGTGACACTGCTGGCTGGCAAGCTAGCCATCACGGTATCGCCGTGAGTCATGCCTGTGACTGTAATATCCCAGGTGCGACTATCGACCTTGATGAGGTCTGTCACGGCACCGGTGGTGCCTGAAAGCATAATGTCACTAGTAGATAACGTACCTTCGTTGATCGGCTCACTAAAGACTAGTCGAAAGACGGCACTATCGACATTGGTTGGGTCGGCCTGCCCCACGGCTTGATTGATAGTGACAGTCGGAGCAATTTCGTCGATAACATAATCTTGGCTATTATCGGTCGTGACGCCTCCGTCGCTTGTGGCAGTCACGGTGAGTGTGCCAGATGAGGCGATCGAGCCGCCACTACACGTCACGACGACGGCGTGCGGAAGCGTGTTACATACGAAGCCGCTACTGCCCGCGCCACTGATAGTCACATCGGTGATGATCATACCAATTGGCCCGCCGACTTTTATGACTGTGTCAGTGATGGCGGAGTTCTTCAGCGTTGTGGGGGCGGTAATCGTGATAGTCGGCGGATAGACAACTGTTTTTTCGCTATAGTTCCCCGCCCTGTCGTAGGCACGAACAGTGACACTGTGAGAGCTTGCGGGCGTCAGTGTCGGAGCATAGCCTGAACTCTGGGTAGTAAATGCGTTGCCGTCGGTGCTAACTGTGTAGTGATCTATCCCCGACTGACCGTCTGTCGTACTCCAGGTGAGGATAGGGTGGTTGATGTCTTGTGGAGCGTCGACGTTGACATTAATCGCGAAGGCTTGTGGAGCGGTCGTGTCGTACATCACCCAGTTGCTACTGCCAGTGCTTGCCTCATTGCCATTGCCGTTTATGTCAGTGAATCTGTCGCCAGCAATCGAAGCGGTCGCGGTGTCACCGCTCATCATGCCTGTCACTTCAAATTCATAGTGCGTATCATCGATCTTCGTAAACGTGGTCACACTGTGCCTGTTGTTGTGCCAAGGCTTATGTCGCTTGCGGTGAACGTGCCCGTAGCCGCTGCGTCGCTCAATGTGGCAGTAAACCATGCGCTGTTGGTCTGGGTATATATCGTTTGGCCAGCCTTACGACTCACCGACACAGTTGGTTGAACGGTATCGATAGTGAGCGCCGATGTTTTGGTAGATGTCGTCTGTAGTTTTGAGATGGGGTCGGTAGTGGTCATGCTGACGTCGTATACCCCGTCCGCAATGGGGTCGAGCGTATTGTCTGCAAGGTTCCAGCTACTTCCACTGATAGTCGCACTCACCCCTTGGCTATCGGCGCTAATAGTGGTGGTGGTCGGCGTTGCACCAGCCGTAAAACCGCTCAACGACACCGTTCCACTAAGGCTCGGCGTGCTGTCATTGGTTGTCTTGGTGGTGATATCGCACCCGCTGATAGCGACAGCGCGCTCGTTGCTGAATTCACTCGTATTGCCATTAGGGTCAGTCGCCGTCATGCTCATATTCGTAATACCAGCCGGAGGCGTGATAGAGGCATACCCAGTCGCATTGGTCGTAACAGTCGCACTCGAGACATACTGCTCGCCCTCGCCATAGCCGGTAGGGTCCCTGCCTGAAGGATTGGCATAAAAATCTACGGTATAGGTAGTATTAGCGGCACTCCAGAGATATGTGGCCTGTGCGCTCGAAGCATCACATCTTGTTAGTGTGGTGCGCTGAGGGAAATTCTGGAGACCGTTGCCACCCGTATCGCCGTCGAGGTCGCTCGGCAGGTCATTAGGGGTTGGAATAGCACTTGCCCCATAAGCAAACCCTAAACCGGTGTTGTCATGCATGGCATTACCACGAACGGTAATATTGGTTGAAAACCCATTAAGTACGATGCCATTACCAGTGTTATAGGCTATCGTATTGCCTTCCCCAGCCCCAATACCGCCTACAACAGCACCTTTCACCCCGGAAACGCCAGTAAATCGGATACCGCTCGTGCCGTTACCGGCAGCTGCACCCGATGCAGTGACGCCAATCTTGTTGCCCTTGACCGAAGCAGGATTCGTCAGCATATTCGCATTCGTCATATAAATACCTGTCACTGGGTTGCCAGAGATGATATTTCCTTGTCCGCTGCTCGCTCCACCAATTTGTAAAACTCCTGTTGGATTATTGTTGCTCACGAGATATACCCCGGCGAGACCATTGCCTGCACTCGTCTCACCATCGGGCTTTAGCCCAATAATATTGCCATACACCTGCACTGCCTGCCCCACCACACCACCAAATGAGATGCCATAGATCGGGTTGCCGCTAATCACGTTACCTTCGCCCGTACTCGCGCCGCCAATCTTAATGCCGTTCGGAGCACTAAGAGTTATGCCCGTACCCGTTGCGCCAGTCAGCGTATCGCCGTTCTTATCGAGACCAATATAATTGCCCATGATAGCAATATTAGATGTCGGGGTCGTGCCACTAGAAACAGTAATACCATTAGTCGTGTTGCCGCTAATAATATTTCGTTGTGAAGCCAGCGCTCCACCGATCCTAGTATTGGTATTATTGGCATTTAATACAATTCCATTGCCATTAGGCCTACGGACTGTTCCGCCTGCGTCTGTGCCTATGTAGTTGCCTTCAATCACCACGCCCGTTGTGCCCGACAGCATGATTCCTGCTGTCGCAGTAGAGGTTGCATTGCCAGAAATGATGTTTCGATCGGCTATAGTTTGCCCGCCAATTATCGAGTCAGTTGCGTTAAGCAAATATATACCGCCACTTCTGTTGGGTGATGTAACGCCGCTAGGCGTTATACCTATCAGATTACCTTTAATATCCGCACCGGTCGTGATGACGTAGATTCCATAGGCAGCAACTGTTGTTCCCGCTCCTACAATCACATTGTCGCGCACGACTGGATTAACCGTAAAGTTAGACAGATTGATGTTATGGCCATCATTTTTGAGAACTGTCGTTCCGTCTGGCGCAAGGCCAAAATAGTTATTTTGAATCGTAATACCGTAGGCCTTAGCGGTGCCTGTTGGCAAAAAACCCTGACCTGAGTTGCCTAAAATATAGTTACGGTCTGCCGCAGTTGAACCGCCTACTATCCAGCCTTGCCCTGCACCGCCTGCGTTGTATACGCCATTGCCATTTGGTATAGCAATCTGCCCGCTCAGACTCGCCCCGATAATATTCGCCTTTACGGTGACGTTAGCAGAGTTCGTCCCGTAAATAGCAGCATTTGTGGTGTTTGTGTTACCTGATATCACATTGCTATCTACAAGTGTAGTGTCAGCATATTGGCTGTAAATACCGGTGGCTGTAAATCCGGTATTTCTTGATGCTGAGCCAGTGGGGTCAACCCCGATCAAGTTGCCGCGCACAACCGTATTAGTCTGAATATTCGTTGCGCCTGTTGCCGTACCGTTAAGCCTAATCATCATAGAGAGATTTTTAGTAGCTCCAGCAACTGCATTATTTAAAATAATGCCATTATCGGCTCCTGTACCATTGTAGTTTAGAAGATAGAGCGCGTTAGAAGTTGCGGCAGTGCCATCTGGTTTTAGACCTATATAATTACACTCAGTTTTCACATTGGGCGCGCCATTTACAGATATCAAATTGCCGCCCGCGCCAATTGCTCCATAAATGCTGACACCACTTATCTGCGAGCTATCGGCCGTACTGGCAAACTCAATAAGATTGTCCACGCCAGAAACAAGCGTGACAGCAGAGCCGTCAATCGCAAGGTTCAAGGTGTGCGGCGTGTTAGATGCTGCTCCCAATGACGGCACAAGCATGCCGCAGCTACTTCCTGGCTGAGATATACCGTTAATATAGGTTGGCTTTGTGATTGGTGGCAATTTAGCGGATAACGCAATTGTCTGTACGCCACCACCTGCAATATTAAATGTAATATTGTGCGGCGCATCTGCCGTTGTCGTGGCGGCGTTGGCATCTATGATTGCCTGGCGCAGTGTGCCAGTACCGGCGCCGACAGCAGGGTTAACGCCACCGTTGTCTCCGGTGCTTGTGACTACAAGATTGAGTTGCGCTGCCTGAGCCGTGGGATGGAAGAATATCGATGCAACGACGGTAAGGCCACCAACCAGAAGTAGTGGCAATAATCGCCAGCTCCATTTTCGCCTCGTGCTCACTCTCCTCTGCATAGTACTTATGCTCGATTATATGATAAGGATGAGCGTTTATCAAGGTATCACGTCGGGCTGCATGTGGAAATTTATTGTACGAGGAGTGCGATAATTCGTTTGAGGCCTGCGATAAATCCGTAGATCAATAAAAGACCGAGAAGCACGCCAATAAACACTCCAGCAAAAGGCATACTCAGCATAAATGGCGGTACGATAATTACCCATGCATACGTGAGAGACGCGAGCAGCATTGCGATGCCGAGCGCCTGAAGTTTTGGGTGTTTTGGTTTCCAACTTTCACGGAGGGCGTGTATCTCCTCCCGCTCCTGTATTTTTTCGTCGTAGGTCTTGGCTGTAGGATAGAGCGACTGGAGGTCGGGCTTTTCGCGAGGATTAGTCATACTAAAGAGTATATGCATTGTTTGAGGGTGTGTCTATATATGAGATACATAGACAACGAAGATTGGTACTGAGGAGTGACTTCACCGGGAATACTAAGGTATATTGCGCCGCTGCTGCGAGCAGCCGGGCAATAGTGAAACGCGTCGGATTCAATTTCGGCCAACGGGAAAGCGGTCACTGACGCTCCCTATTTCCGCTCGCCTACTAAATAAGCAAGCTAATTTTGCTACACTTCACTACACGAACCCTACGGCTTCTCGGCTCTCTGGAGAGAGCTTACCAAAGTAAATACCCCTCTACGGAAGAGGGGTATTTACTTTGGTGCGATTTTACGCCGAAATCCGAACCGATTTCCGTTAAAATTGCTAATCT
>CAZPEO010000002.1:0-74930 GCA_964585675.1 uncultured Candidatus Saccharibacteria bacterium
TTATCTATTGTACTCTGTTTGTTATCTGAAGAGTATAGAGACATTGTAGCATAAATTACTACAAAATGCAAGATGTTTGCGCTTGGCTCGTCGCTTACTCTTGTTCTGGTTGTGGTGTGCGAACGCGGTAGTTGAAAAACGCTTTTAGCTGAGGAGTAATCGTGCCACCTGGGTAGCGACGATAATACAAGATGAGCGAAAGCATGATCGCGTAAAATGCTATCCAGATACAGTTGACGATGAGAAGTAGATGAATTTGTAAACTGATTGCATATAGTAACGACACAAACTGCGTACACAGCCACAGGCTCCATGTCGCGATATTGAGCTCATCGGAACTTTTCGCCACGAGCAGCTGGCGCACCTGAGGAAAGCTCGCCAGGACAGCGATGGAGGTAGAGCAAGTGTAGAGTATCTCGATCGGTGACATAGTTTTTTGTTTATTATTTTTTGTTTGTTATATCGGTCATATAGACCAATTCATACTGTTTTATATTAGCATATGCTTGATAAAAAGTCAAGGGGCTTTCGTAATTGAAAGCCCCTTGTGTTACCTTTGCCTTATCGCTCTGAGGTTATTTGCCTAGTAGTTGGGTAACTCATTGCCTTTATTTGGCACTTGTACTTCGCTATCTGGGATCTGGCGCGGCGGGAACTTGCGTGGACTGCGCGATGGTGCGCCGGCAGTTTGTGAACCATCCCTTTGCTCTGCTGGATGGGCTGCTCGACCCTGCGGCTTGCTGCCAGTACCACTGCCGCCATTGCCGCCGATTTCGTTAATAACGGGGATCACGATAGGTGTGCGACGCGTTTGGTCGTAGAGAATATGTGTGACTTCGTCTTTGATTTCCTTTTTGATAACATCGAGGTCGTAGCGGCCGCTAAATGCGCGAGCAGCTTTTTGCTTGAGATACTGACGAATCATGCCCATGAGCTCCTCGCTATCACGTAGGTAAATAAAGCCGCGGCTGATGATGTCTGGACTTGTCAATAACCGGCCATTGCCGCGAGCAATCGTGAGTACTACCACGAACATACCTTCTTGGCTCATATGGATGCGGTCTTTGAGTACCACTTCGCTTACCACTGCCCCACTGTCGTCGTACATAATGCCACCGACAGGAATGCGACCGACTTTACGCGCGCCTTCGTGGTCAAACTCGACCACATCCCCTGCATCACAAACAAAAATACGATCGCGTGGAATGCCACACTCTTTTTCGGCGAGCTCAGCATTGTGGACCAGCATATGGAACTCACCGTGATTGGGGATATAGTAGGTCGGATTGACCGCATTGATAACCCGAATGTGGTCTTCGTAATACCCGTGCCCAGAGAGGTGAAGAGGCCCGACACCTGTGAGATGTGTTTTACCGTTTTGGATAATCTCGCCGCCTTCGCGCATCAGGCCGTCGACAGTACGTACGACGAACTTTTCGTTGCCAGGAATCGGGTTAGAGCTAAACACGACGACATCGGTATTTTTAATCTTGATGTATTTGTGGGCACCTGTTGCCATGCGGTTGAGCACAGCGCTAAACTCCCCTTGACTACCCGTACATACGATTGTCACTTTACTATCGGGTAGTTTTATGATGTCTTCCATCTTCATAACAGTGTCTTTTGGCACTTTAATCGCACCTGTACGGAGAGCGACTTCGAGGTTTTGGATCATGCTATAGCCAGCAAATGCGACTTTGCGGCCGCGCTTTTGGGCTTCATCGAGAATCAACTGCATACGGTGCAGCTGGCTCGAGAAGCTCGAGATAATCACACGGCTATTTGGATATTTCTCCATGACCTCGCCCATACTGTGCTGAATATCAAACTCGTCATGCGTGTGTGTCCCATCAGACTCGCAGTTGGTTGATTCGTTGAGAAAAACCAGAAAGCCTTCTTTTTGTTGGATCTCAGTGATCCTCTCAAAATCGAACTTTTTGCCATCAACTGGGTTCTCTTCGATTCGCCAGTCGCCACTGCTCAAGATATTCCCCACTGGTGTACGCACGACGACTGCGGTCGCATCTGGAATCGAGTGGTTGACGCGGATTAACTCGACACTAAATGAATCACAAATTTGTACAATCTCATGTGACTCAGGATTGAGTTCATTGTACTGCGGCTCGAAACTACCGTCAGTTTCTTCCATAGTGCGCTGCAACATACCGAGCGTAAAACGGCTCGCGTACACAGGCGCAGGGATCTTCGGCACGAGGTGACGGAACGCACCGATGTGGTCGAGATGCCCATGCGTAAACACGTGCCCCCGGATACGATGCTTGTTTTCTTCGAGCCATGTGATGTCTGGGGTGATGTAGTTGATGCCTGGGTAGTCAGTGCCGGGAAACAAGAATCCCATGTCGATTACCATGATGTCATTGTCGTACTCAATAGCAGTCATGTTCTTGCCGATACCCATCTCGCCAACTCCACCGATAGGAATAATCTTAAGTGTAGGCCTCGGTGCACGTGAGCGCTTGGGCTGATCGGCCAAACTAAACTGCTTGCCACTGTAGCCATTATAGATAGATTTGTTGACTGGCACATTGATGATGTGCTGGCTCGCTTGCATGTTGACGCCTTCGCTGGTGCGACGCTGCGCACGAAACACCTCGCCTTTGCGGGTGGTAGTGGCATTTAAGACGCTGTTGTTTGATTTTTGTCTGGCCTGCATCGGCCGTTTGCTGGCATCGTCTGCCTGCGGTCTAGAGAGTCTTCGCTGACCCATAAATTATTTTTTCTCCTTTAAATGTATATAAATAATTTCAAAATTGATTAGTCTAAGAGAGTGCTTTTATGAGAAAAAGACAGATTGCCCTCTCTTTGCTGTTGTGTTCATCATAGCAAAAAATCCAAAAAAAGCAAATGGCACCAACTATTTTTGTTATGAAAATCTGTGAAATTTATTGCATCAATTATTGCCGCGTCGCAGTATAGTTATCGGTAAGATAACTTAAATCAAGGAGCACGAAATGGCCGATGTCATCGTAGAAAAAGAGAGCAATAACGGAAGTGGCGCAGGAGTGATCGTCGCGATTGTAGCGGTGGTACTACTCGTCATCGCAGCACTGTATGTACTGCCAGGACTCATAAACAACAGTCCTGCGACTCCAGCAGCACCGACAGTCACTACACCAACTGTCACTGCACCAACTCAGTAGTAACTATAGGTACAAGTGGGGCAGCTCGCGAGACTGCCTCACTTTTGTTTAGCGATGAGTTCTGATACGCGCAAGAAGTCATCGATGAGAGTTTGGCGCATATTGCCGTTATACAGCGCGGCTGCTGGATGGTAAAGAGGAATCACGAGCAAATCCCTACCCTTGCTCACTATCTTTTGAGGCTTGCCATGGTCACGCGAAATGACAAGGCCTGGGATGAAGTACACTCCGCTATGTCGCCCAAGAGTAATCACCACTTTGGGTGAAATAATTTCAAGTTCTTTGAGAAGAAACGGCCAAAATGCCTTTTTTTCATCGACGTGCGGATCGCGATTGTTCGGTGGGCGGTATTTGACGATATTTGTAATATACACGTCACTTCTATTCAGCCCAGCAGCTGCAAGCATTTCATTCAAAAACTTGCCGCTTGCACCAACAAACGGCCTGCCCTGCTCGTCCTCTTTCTTACCCGGTGCTTCACCGATACACACGATATCGGCATCGAGATTTCCATCACCCATAACGAGCTGTGTGGCGTGCTGACGCAAACCAGCACAAACCTCCATCTCAAGAATATCTTGATAGAGCTCACTCAGCTGGCGTGACTTAGTCATAGCACTAGTATAGCGCTATTTTTTCTTCTTGCCGTTCTCGCCAACAGGCTTGGTGTCGAGCTTGCTGAGTATCCAGCCAAGTACCACTGGAAGCGCCCATGCCAGAAACTGCTGGACGCGAGGATTGCGGAGTAGTGAGCCGATTTTTTGTAGTTTAGAATTTGGTAGTGCTGCCATATCGTTATTTTACCCCGCCACGACGTGCAGCGGGGTGAAAAATATTACTACTTTTGGTCGATGCCCTTCATTGTGAGGCTCAGACGGCCGCGTTCGTCGATGCCGACAAGTTTGACTGTAACCATTTGACCTTCTTTTAGGACATCTGTGACGTTTTCGACCCGCTGGTCGCTCAATTGGCTGATGTGAAGCATACCATCAGTGCCTGGCATGATGTTGACGAACGCACCAAAATCCTTGATGGTGACAACTTTGCCAGTGTAGAGCTTGCCCACTTCTGGCTCTTCGGTGAGACCACGGATCCACTCAAGCGCACGCTCGATGCTTTCGGTATCGTTTGACGCTACAGTGATGAGACCATCGTCTTTGATATCGATCATTGCGCCCGTTTCGCTCGTAATCTTGTTGATGGTTTCGCCACCTTTACCAATGACCGCTCCGATTTTTTCTGGGTTGATCTTGATCTTCTCGATGCGTGGTGCAAATGGACTCAACTTTTCTCGAGGCTCTGCAATGGTAGAAATCATGTGTTCGAGAATGTGCTTGCGGCCTGGTGCGGCTTTTTTGATAGCCTCGGCCAGAACTTCGACAGGCAGACCATGAACTTTCATGTCCATCTGCACGGCAGTGATGCCCTTTTCGGTACCAGTGACCTTGAAGTCCATGTCGCCGGCGAAATCTTCGGCATCGGCGATGTCAGAGAGCACGTAGTGCTTGTCGCCGTCGACCATAAGCCCCATAGCGATACCCGAGACAGGAGCTTTGAGTGGCACGCCTGCATCCATGAGTGCGAGGACGGCACTACAGGTAGCAGCCATGCTGGTAGAGCCGTTTTGGCTCATGATTTCAGTGACGCTACGAATCGCGTAAGGGAACTCTTCTTCGGTCGGCAATACCGGGATAATCGCGCGCTCGGCGAGGTAGCCGTGACCAATCTCGCGTCGTCCTGGACTACCGAGGCGGCGTACTTCCCCAACGGTATAGCCAGGTGCATTGTAATGGTGCATGTAGCGGCGCTCACCGTCAGTGACTTCCATCGTGTCAACAATTTGCGCAAAACTGAGTGGAGCGAGTGTCACGATATTCATACCTTGTGTCACGCCACGAGTAAATAGGCTCGAACCATGCGCTCGCGGCAAGAAACCAACTTCTGAGCTGAGTTCACGAATTTCATCGAGCTTGCGACCATCTGGGCGCACGCCGTCTTCGACGATGCCACGGCGAACGTCTTTGTGAAGCGCCATGGTGAAGGCCTCATCGTACTCGTCCCTTAAGGCCGGGTAGTCGTCGGCGCCGACGCTCTCGGTCATAGCCTCGTGAAACGCCCAGCGCAGCTCGTTGACCATTTGATTGCGCTCAGGGTACGCTCTGCGCAGTTTGTCGCCCAATTTACCTGCCACCCATGCATCGACTGACGCCTGGATATCTTCGTTTGGTAAAACGAGTTCGTACTCTTGTGCGGCTGGCGCGACTTTCGCAGCTAGTTCTTTTTGTAGTTTGATGGCGGGCTGCAATGCGTCAAATGCCCATGTCATAGCAGCGACAAGGTCGTCCTCGGAAACTTCGTTTGCGCCGGCTTCGACCATGGTGATACCACTCTCGATGCCTGCCACTACGAGGTCGAGGTCGCTTGCATCGCGCTCTTCTGGGGTCAGAAACGCCTGGAATTTGCCGTTAACTCGGCCAACTCGTAGACCTGCTACCGGGCCATCAAACGGTGTACCTGTGAGCATAAGTGCGCTGCTGGCAGCGATCATGGCGACCATGTCAGGGCGGAAGTCTGGATCCATACTGAGCACGCTCGAAACCACTTGCACTTCTTGGCGATAGCCTTTCGGGAAGAGCGGCCGAATCGGACGGTCGATCAAACGGCCAATCAAAATCGCTTCGTCACTCGGACGGCCTTCGCGCTTGATAAATCGGCTCCCGCTGATTTTGCCGGCTGCATACATTTTTTCTTCGTAGTCGATCGATAGCGGGAAATAGTCGAGCACGACAGGGCGACTACCGACCATTGCGGTGCCGAGCACGACGGTGTCGCCGTACGTCACGAGCACGCTCGCAGTAGTGCGAAATCCCACGCGGTTGACTTCAAGCGTCAGTGGCTTGCCGCAAAAATCCGTGCTAACCGAAATAATATCCTTGCCGTTAGGGTTGATTGTACTCATATAGAGTCTCCTTTCGTTTGCGGAGAGTAACAGGTATGAGCCTCTAGCGTAGAAACTCGTATCTATCACCATCCGCGGTTGTTTACTCCTATACTATAGCAACAAATGCGTGTGTCTGCACGCTCAACTATACATCATTGTTGAGCTTCAGCGCTGCTGAGCCCATATCGCGGCTTGTTTGGACCCTATAGGTTCCGTCGCCGAGCATACGGAGTCTATTGTGAAAGTCGTCTTTATTACAATCGAGTAGCGCACGAATTTTTTCAACCATTAATTCATACTTCATCCGCCCTGTCGCAGATGTAAATTGGAGGGCCCTTGCACCATACTCCTTTGCTTCCGCTTTTGGCAGCGGCAATAATTCTCGCCAAGTACCTGCACTTGCATCATGTCGGGCGAGATACGCAGCATGACGGCACGCGATAGGACTAATCGCGAGTGCATGCTCACCCAAAACATTTCCCCTATAGTCAATCTCGCTCATAACCAGCACAATGTAGTCCTCGTCAACGCTCATATCGGTTTCTTCGTCATACACGACACTCCCTGTGCGTTTTCCGTGTGCAAAGTGCGAGAGATCTTTTCCCCAGATTTCCCTCACTTTTTCTAGGACTGCTACGCGCTCTAAATCAACATAGGCTCGCTCGTATTCCGAGGCGCCATCAACTATTTCTTGTGCAAGTTCTCTAAGCTCTTTGCCTGGGGGCAGAACTGTAAAATCAAGCTCCTGATGAGGTAAGTCGTAATCGATACCAATATCATTATTGTGCTTAGCCTCAAGTAACCCTTCTGCCTGTAGCATACGCGTTACATCATCACTCATAATAAATGCCAAATGCTTGGTAGTTTCTTTTCGCACAGCATTCGGGTCAGCAGCAAGTCTTTGCTGCATTGCGACGGAGCCTTCGAGGGTATATTTAATCAACGGGTCATCATCAAAATTTGTCGATAGAGCAAGTTGTGCCGTTCGTCGTGATGTCATGTATGCCCGCAGTAGCCTCGCAGTCAAAGCCCTGTCTATAGAATCCCCTTCTGGTTGTTTATCAGAGAGTTCCTCTTTTAGATTATCAAGGCTGAAGTTCTGCCTATTGTATAATTCGCGTCCTAGCGTAATTGTGAGAAAATCTAGCCCACGCGGACGCGAAACAACCTCTGAGCTGTTCGCAATATCAAATCCTGCACCTTGCAAACGAAGGATAGCCGAACGTACTTCGAGGACTATCTCAGGGAGCATAACATCGAGATCTTCTTTTGTCAGTCGTTCACCATCAAGCAGCACTGACGAGCCAGCAATTGCTGTGTTTATAAATGAACCAAGGACTGTATCAGGACTGCCCCCATCACCAACAACCTGCGTCTGGAACATATCGGACAGCTTTGCAAGTGTCTCTTCAGTAGTTAATTCACGATGTTTACTGACTAATTCAGCAGGCTGCCCAGCACCTCTCGGCACAAATTTACGTCTTTGGGGCTTGTAACTTGGATGCTTATTCATAGCACGTTTACTATATCAAATAACGTACTTTTTGTCAATGTTTTACCTTTGCAACGCCTCTGTTATCGTATTCATTTCACCAATCACGCAAATTCTGCTAAAGTGAAACATCATGACACAACGCTATCTCGCTACCGCAGCAGAAGTCGACGCATCCATCGCGTCGCTTGCCTCTCAGATTATCGACGATAACGTTGAATCCTCAAATCCGCTGTTTATCGCACTACTGCGCGGCGCGGCGCCGTTTGCTAGCAAACTAATGTTTGCGCTCGCACGCCAGAGCCCAGACTTTCACCCCGAGCTCGACTATATGATGGTAAGTACCTACGGGCATGAGCGTACCGCCAAGCAGCCAGTGGTGGTGACGGATTTGGCGCCATCGACCGTCGTCAAGGATCGGGATGTGGTCATCATCGATGATGTGATCGACTTAGGCATAACGTCGGATTTCGTGAGCAAACTCCTCATGGAGCGCGAGGCTCGAAGTGTGAAGCTAGCGGTGCTTGCAGCCAAAGACGTCCCCTCGCGAGCTTCACAGGCCGATTATGTTGGGTTTGAAACTGGCGACAAGTGGCTCGTCGGCATGGGTCTCGACGATGCCAAGAGCGGTCTCGAGCATTATCGATGGCTTGATGAGATATGGGAAATTAAACGCTAGTCTACTTCAGCATTTGAGTCAAATTATTGAGCAGTCGCTCGACACGTTTGTCCGGGGAGATATACTCTCGCAATTGCGCACGCGATAACTTGCTAGCGGAAGTCAGGTCGCGTACATGGAGAGAGCAGTCGAGGTCGGCGCAGACGAGGTATGATACGGATGTTTTGTCTGTTTTCTGGAGAGTTATACGAGCAGCATTTATCCCCCGCTGCCACGAGGCACAGATATCACAAATGATTCCCTCGAGACGGCCCGAGCTTTTTGGATAACGAAAATGGGTATACTGCGCCTTGGAACAATAAGACGCCGTCGTTACGAGACTTGGTCATAACTGCCAGAAAATCCGTGACTCTGGATGAGTTATTTCACTCGGCACATAACGCAAATCACGGATTATTCGTGGTTTGATGCGAGCATCCATTAGTAATTGAGGTATGACGTCCATATTGGGTAGTTTCATAGATTTAAGTATATGAAATGCATAAAGCTAGCGCGAGTGCCTCATGAGCCGCGCTACTCCATTACGGGCAGCCTCTAAGACTGGCAACTCAGGCTCAGTTCTGCGAACTTCAAGCGAAATAGGCTTTGAAGGGGTATTTTTTATTGTAGCCTGAGCCTCTCGCGATTCAACGCTAAGGCCTAAGCCGTTTATTTTTACTGGCATTGTTTCAAGATGGGCGCTTCCAATTATAATTAATGGATTTTTTAGGCGATCACCCGTTGATTGTTCAACTGCTTTCATAATACATACCTATCTTTGCAAGCATATACCACTCACGTAAAACTATCGTACTAGCAACATTGATTTCTACATCAAGAGCAGCGCTCTCATCTCCGTGAAGCGAATGCGGCAGCAGAGCATCCGTTAATTGTATCAGCTCTAAAATATCTTGCTCATATTTTGTACCACCAGAAGGAACTTCTGGAAAGAAAATGGGCTTCTTGCATCCAGCAAGCATCTTCAACTGATGATGCTTATGAGCGCCCATACTGATATAGTCATTATCAGAAACTGTCGCTGTTGCATTTTCATATCCGACTTTCCAAAAAAAGATTGTGTATAAAGTGGTCTTTAGTCGCACCGAATCCTTCAAGAAATATGCAGTCCCTATCAATGAGTGCATGTTTTGTTTCAGCTGGGCTGGCTATGTCATATTCACCATGTGTATCACCAAGAATACGAAACGATATCTCAGGGTGATTTCTTAAATAAGACAGTCCATCTCTCAGGCCTGGCTGCATCTCAAGTGATGACGGAGGGCGATCTGGCAAAATTCGCTCTCCTGTAAATGGGTCTTTTAATTGCAGCCAATCACCGTGACGCTCAGATGATCGTTTATGAAGTTGCTTAGTGCGTTCAGATACCATAGTGTCTTTTTATTTTTTGAAACATTGATATGTACTAATAAAAATATTAGCATAGAAATTGCAATAAGTCAATGCTTTGAGCTCAGGTAAAGATGTATTCAATCACCTCATCGCCGCGGCGAGAGAGGTGTTCGATACCATCGAGTTCTGCTGAATTCCCACCTGAGAAATCTTGTGAATTCATGATTATAGAGTGTATTATATCATTTTATTTTAAATAATACAAGTATATGGTTGGTCCTGGTTTACTATCTGTTATACTACCTATAGCTACGAACAATTTGTTCCAATTGCGACGCGTACGTCGGGACGAGCCCGACCGCTAGCGGTTTCACTATTATTTATATAAAGGAGACCAGCGTGTCACAACCTATTACTGAGCTACGCCGTGTAAATGTGCGGGCAATCATCTGGAAAGACGGCAAACTGTTAGCCGTCAAACACAAAACATCAACTGGTGAAGAATCGCCGTATTGGGCGGTGCCTGGTGGCGGCCTGGACCCCATGGAATCAATCGAAGATGGGCTTCAACGCGAAATATTGGAGGAAACTGGTGTAGTTGCTAAACCGGGAAAATTATTATTCATCCAACAATTTCCATCGAAACGTGAAGGGCGAGACGAAGAACTTGAACTGTTCTTTTTCGTCGACGGCAGTGACGCGTACCAAAACATTGATCTGACAAAAACCTCCCATGGTGACGCCGAGATTGCACGTATGGAGTTTATCGACCCTACGTCTGAGCAAATCCTGCCCGCATTTCTTAGTACGATAGACATTGCGCGCTATATTACCGAGGATCAGCCGGTGTATATTTCGTCTCAGCTATAGAGGTCGCTACGAGTCCACTCGTATTTCAATTGCAAGCACGCCGAAGCGTCGCTCGTCTTCAGGTGCATAGTACTTCGTGTACTCACATGCAGCAGCCTCGGTAGAGGTGGCGGCAGGAATAACGTTCATATATCCTTCAGCTTGCACCATATCCATAAATGAATCATAGCGGCGAATAGCTATAATCTCAACTGTAACCACAGCCAGCTCACCGTCATGTAGTACTCCATGACTGTCACGATAATCACGCCGAAGTTGTACCCTATCTCCCACTTGGTACTGGGCAAACTTACCCTTGTTCAATCGGCCTTCAATTGTTTTGCGGCCAGCAATGATATCGTCAAGCAACCCTGACTCACGGCCCGACTGCCACACGTTAGCCACGGTAATCTTTATACCATTCGCAAAACTTTTTATATGCATCTGCACCGGTGCGGGTATGGTCATACTCCTTCTTCTCCTCAGGAGTGAGCTGGGAAATAGTGCGGTCAAGACCCTCTGGAACAAACACTTTCCATAAGGGTCCCCACGAATGCTCCCGCTCCGTTGTGTCGACTGCCTCTGCGATCTCTCCCCAGTACGGATCATCACTAAACTCATACTGTGTACCGTCTGCACCCACAAACACGAGGTTACTGACAAAGTAGGCTCGTCTATCACCATACCCCTCCATGAGTCGAACAAATCCCTCAGGGCCAAGCTTTTCTGTCATGTACTTTTGATACGGTCCGGGAAAGCCATTCAGTGCTTCGATCCTCAGTTCACTATCATCCACCACTACAGGCTGCTGTAGCAGACGAAAGGCATCTGATGCTTTTGCACGAGCCACCTCTAATGCTGTATCTGCTTGAATTTCTGTAATATCAAGCACCTTACCCTCAACAACGACATCAATCCCCATAGCAGTAAGATAGCGTTGTAGAGAAGCTATCTTACCCGGGTTAGTTGTTGCAAATATAATTGTTTCCATCTGTGTACTGACTCCTATAATGGTTGCGTTACTGTTTGCAAATTGTACCTTATCTCCTATGCGCATCCCTATAAGCGTTTTGGCTACTGGTGTATGACAGCTAACGACATAGGCTCCGTCATTGCGATTTCCAGCCTGATGGGTCTAGTCACCAGCAATCAGGTACTTACTTCCGTTATCCAAAACAACAGTATGTCCGATACCAATCGTTCCCCGTTTAATTTTAGGCGGGGTCAGCACGGCAGACCGAACGAGCGTCCGCAGTTTATGAAGCTCTGCTGCCATCATTGCTTGTTTGTCACGAACCGCTTCAAACGGTGAATTATCATGCCAGGTTTCGCTGCTCTGCGAGAAGGCATCGTTGAAGTCAGGGCCGAGATCTTGGATGAGCTGCTCGAGCTCAAGGACTCTCACCTCAGCGTATTGCCGATCAATCGGCAAAAGATACACATCGTGTTTCATAGTTATCTCCATATTAACATATGAGAAAAGCTAGTGGTTCGGCTCGTCCGAACGTCTGCAATTAGGTATAGTATAGCAATAATTATTTGTCTGGATTAGCGATTTTTTGTACGAACCCGGCAATAATGATGTCCTTGCCGCGCTTGCCGACGATTTTGCCTTTATCGTAGAAATTAGCATACTCGCCGTCTTTTGACTTAATACGGTATTTGGTTTCATACATTGGCTTACGGCCTTCGATGAGATCCATCATATCGGCCATCATGCGCTCATAATCATCAGGGTGGACGAGGTCAGTAAACTGTTTATAGTGAGTATAGTGCTCCTTGTCGCGCCCAAGCATTTTGAGCTTGTTGGGACTATACATCACCATGCCACTCGGCAATTCCATCCACCACCACGCAATCTCGGCGGCCTCAAAGGCCGATTCCATCATGTGTAGCTGGTTGGAGTCGTCCAATATCATATCTCGCCTCAGTATACACTGCTACATTAAAAATCCCCGCATTTGCGGGGATTTTTGTTGGCTACTTGCGCAGGCCGAGTGTGTCGAGTACTGCTTTGTAGGCTTCAAAATCGGTCGTTTCGAGGTATTTGAGGAGCTTTTTACGCTTGCCTACCATCTGAATCAAACCACGGCGCGCCATATTGTCGTGCTTGTTGGCTTTGAGATGTTCAGTCACCTCTTTGATACGAGCCGTCAAAATCGAAATCTGAGCCTGGGGGCTCCCGACGTCGTTTTTTGCAACCTGAGTCAAAGCAATAGCTTTCGCTTTGTTATCTTTAGTAATCATAGTTAGTAACTATACTAAAATCTCACAGAAAGGTCAATCGTGCAGATGCGTCCGCTACTGCTGAGGCCACTGTGGTGGATTTGGTGCTTGGGGCTGAGGTGCAGGATTTGCAGCACCAGGAGGGTTCTCGGGTGTAGATATAGGTACTGGTTGAGTCAAAGTAGTTACTTGCTGCTGAGGCAGAGGCTGAGGAGTGTACTGAGACGGCGCTGCTGCTTGTGGAGCACTTGGCGGGTTCTGTGAAGGTTGCTGAGGCGCGGCCACGGGTGCAAATGAAAATGGTTGAGTCGCAGGCACTGTTACGGTCTGCGGCATTGCGCCAGGAGACATTGGCTGAATTTGCCCACTATTGACCCCATGCACGTATGCTTTGTGTCCGCGTTTATGAAGAACAATGAAGACTACTGCTACCCCCACACCAAGTACAGCAACGAGAAGTCCAATCACAACTGGTATAATTGGAAATTCGTCGATATTTTCTCCATTTTCAATGTGCTTATTTGATGAAGCAATCATAGCTGCTACCTTAGGATGATCCGGATAAAGTGATTGAACTTTTTTGAAATGAGGGATGGCTGATTTGTAGTGTGCACGGTAAAACAAATCTATCGCTTTATTCCACTCTAATTGTGTGGCGCTCATCGTAGCGTAATTTACTGATGCTTTATCCGCGAGCTTGCGAAAATCAGCAATATCACGCACATAATTAATCTTATCTGCATCGTTAACTGACTCGTATGTCGCTAGGCCAACTACAGTACCGCTATCATCAAACGCGGGACCACCGCTGTTTCCATGGCCAATCACTGTATCGGTCTCAATGAGGTTATGTCCGCCGCTATCTTTTTTTAATGATGAAATCTTGCCTGTCGTAAGTGTTGCGCTACCGACAGTCTTGCTGACGATACCGTTTCCGCCATCTGCCACACCAGGAAATCCAACAATATTGAGGTTTTCACCCTGAGATAGGGTGTCATACGAACCAAGCTTCACCATTGGGTAATTCCTGCCCGACTCAAGCTTAAGAAGGGCAACATCTGATTTTTTAAACTCCTTCATAACTGTCGGTAGCAAGATACCCTCATAATCAGAGTCGATGAGTTTCGCGTGTTTGATGGTAGCGGTGGCAGTATATGATTTTCCTTCTTCTGTAGATTTCAGCAACTCTTCAGTATCGATCTGCTGATCGCCAAGACCAATGAGGAGATTCTCTTTTTTGTTGTCAAAACTAAAGTGACTACTTGGTATATCGTAGAGACCCTTAACAATAACTTTTAGAGCTTCTTTTTCATTCTTTACTCCTGCCAAATCGCCTACGGTTAAGCTTGTGAGGTTGAGGAGATACTCTAGTAGCGAGCTATCACCATTCTGCGCAAGCAGTATTGCACCGTAAATCGTGGTGTCTTTTGGGTCGTTCACAACCACATGGCCATTTGTACCGATATATCCATCGCTGCTAACAATAAACCCGCTCCCTGTACCTCCAGTGACATAGTCTTTGACGAGCACTTTGCCATCAATAGAAAGGTCGGCAACAAGAATATTGTAGATTTTTACGACTGCTGCACTATTAGCAGCATTGACACGTTCTGCCATGGTGTAACTGGGAGGCCCAGCTGCAGATACGGGTTGCGTACCTAGCATTGTATCGAGGAGCTTAACAGCAAGCGCATGCTTAGCGTCATCTGATCGAGCGGCCGACACCGGAGAAGAGCTGCTAGCCACAGACTCAAACGACATTGCCTCTACAAATGCATCAGCAGATGTAGATGATTGGTCACCCAGGTAAGAGATGATCGTCATAGGATGGTCATGCACAACAGCAGCGTAACTAACAAACGTCACTGTGATGTTGGCCGACTTTACCGAAATCTTTCTTGTCCATTCAGTACGCTGAAATTCGATATCATGAACTTTTTTCGTAGTAGTTGCGCCTTTTGTTATTTGGGTAGGATTGGTGAGCTTGCCGACAACAAACCGTTGCTCGATGTCAGCCAGACTACCGGCAGCTTCTTTGTGGTAGTAGTTCAGCATAATTGAGTTCGTTGAAAGTCGTCCCGTTGCCTGCTGCGAGAATCTCATGACATCGTACGAACGCCTGGTTGCCACCTCGTCACCCACATAAAGATCACCTGTCGAGCTATCAACGGCACTAACGTAATATTGCTTGGGATTATATGACGCAGTAAATCCATGTGATGATGAAACTGCGACAGGATCTCCCGTGAGCTCATTGCCAAACATCGACGCGATAGTCTGTGATGCGACTGCTTGGTTGATTGCTGCACGGTTGAAGTAAAGAGCGATGGAGACAAGTAGCGCTACAGCGGCGAGAGAGGCTGTGAGCAGGAGTGCGTAGTGGCGTTTACGGCGCGGCTTTACATGAGTGTGTTTTACTTTTACCGCACGTGATGAATTATGTTTATGCTTCAATTGTGATAACTTGTGGACCACCCCGGTTCCTCTCATGAGATTACATTAATCAAAAATATTGTATCACGCTTGTGGTATATTCACCATGGCATCATCGAGAGATTGCGCGCTTTCAATAGACCAGTTTGCTATCTTCGTGCGACGCAGCTGGCTGCAATAGGCCCCTACACCGAGAGCTTCACCAATGTCAGCAGCAAGACTGCGAATATAGGTGCCGCTACTAACATGGACACGGATAGTGAGGTGAGGATAAGTATAGTCGAGGACCTCGAGTGAATACACGCTGACTGTACGCTCGGGCATCTGTATTGACTTTCCTTGCCTAGCAAGATCATATGCTCGCCTGCCGTTGATCTTTATAGCACTAAAGATTGGTGGTCGTTGAGTGATTTCACCAAGAAACTGCGAGATGATCGCATTGATTTGATTGAGCGTGGGTACTACGTCAGACGTATGTATCACCTCTCCTTCCGGGTCACCTGTGGAGCTCGTTGCGCCGAGATCGATAGTAGCCTCATACCATTTATCGAGTTTCAGAAAATCATCGGCTTTTTTGGTTGCGTCACCTAGCAAAACCACTAACAAGCCAGTAGCAAACGGGTCAAGCGTCCCGGCATGTCCTACGCGTAGTTGGCGCTTAGTGGGTTTTTCTCCTCTCATGCGATACTCTGCCTTAATGCGACTACGAATTTTGGCACAAACATCAAAACTCGTCCACCCAGCTTGCTTGTCGATAAGTATTATTGCATCTGTCATTCCTTTATACTAATACTAGTCACAATTGTTGTCACTATATCTACGCACCTTGACAACTAAAAAGATAGAGGTATACATTTGCCTGTTATGATAAACATACCGGCATCAACTGTCTTATTGTGATGCGATACCGCTATCTGCTTGGTATCTGAAACTGTGCTGGATCGACAGAGCTAGCTGTCTGCATTGAACCAACTGTATCGACTGACTGGATTAAGGGCAAGACATCACCAGGAGTTCCACCACCCATAGCAGGTGGAAGTGGTGGCAGCGTGGAGAAATCTGGCATTGGTGGCAGCTGAGGAAGTGGGGGTGGCATGTCGAGAGATGCTGTAGGCATAGTAGCCCCCGTCGCTGGATTAGCTGCTGCAGCAGTGGGCACAGCATCAACATCACCCATAGCGGATTCTTGATGTACGCGATGCTGCGCCTCAATATCAGCTAGTGTTGGTAGTGAAGCTGGAACTGTGGGACTTGGCGGCTGAATTGCTGTTGCATGATCAGTTGGCGATGTGATATGCCCAGCAGCTAAAATATCGGGAATCTTTGGTTCATCTTTATTTATACTATTCGTCGCATTGATGGGAGCCTGAAATTGTGGCTCTTCTGCTATATAAGGTGTAGCGGTATGCGTCAAAATTGTACGATTACGATCGGCTTCTATTGCCTGCTGTTTTTCGAGTGCTGCCTGTTCAGTTGTGGCATTGAGCGTGCCGCCCATGAGCGGCTTATCTATTGGCTGAACGGGACCTTGATCTAATTGACCTCCTGAACTGCCGTGCAAATTCTCCGACTGCCGTGTAGCTGCGGCAGCTAGGCTATCGGCAAGCTCTTTTTCGGCAGCGGCTACTATGCTCATCTGTTGCGGTGCAGCAGGCCTTACATCTTGTCCTTGTAGAACTTGCTGCACTTGATCAGCGGCCTCTTCTGTCTTGCGTTCTCCTACAATTCTAGTTGCCTTATCAACGGCATCTTCTCCGCTGTGGTCAATCGTTATTCTACCAGTCGAGGTGTTCTTCTTTGGCGCTTCTGTAGCCAACACCTTAGGCGTCTGATCTTCAATCTTTGTTACTTCATTCTCTGTGAGTACGCCTGGTGCTACCTTTGACTCTAATGGCACACTTTCTTCTTCTAATTGTGTCGCAATCAGCTGCTGGTTCGCACCTGCAGCCATCAGTTGCGCAGCAGTAGTCATGACTTTCGAGGTCGTTTTGCCGTTGCTAAACCGCTCAGTTGCTGCCACAATACCGGTCAAAAACGCCGTGGCGATTTGTTCATCGATTGCGTTTTTATCAGTTTTTAGTCCGTCAGCTAGCTCGACAAGCATTTCTGAATAACTGCTTGCGACCTTGTCAGTCCACTCCATACCGCCAAGGTTGGTGGCTTCTCCGAGCGAAACAGCAGCGACAGTAGCATCGTGCAAAATTCGACCATGACTTTCGAGAGCCTTGTCGAGGTCTGCCTCGGTTTTGACACCGATAGCCAGTACAGCCTCAACGTTATAATCGCCCTGACTAAAATCAAGATCTTTATCAGAAATGGTCGTTCGATACGGTGTAATAAATATTTTCACCATGTCGTCGACGACTTTATAGCGCAGATGGTCGGCCTTTTCTTTGTCGAGCGCAATGATGAAATCTCGCAGGCTATCTACCGTACTCTCAAATGTCTTGTGTGGCTCCAAAAACTCTATAGCAGCAGGAATCGCACCGCTAAATACCGCTGTGGCGTGCTTGTTGAGCTTATTTAGTAACAGCGTAATGCCGAGTGCGGCACTCAGTTCATCGACACTTGGATTACTACTCACCGTTACGAGAACATTATTGCTATCTTTGAGCTTGTCGATGATTTGTTGTTTTACGCTTATGTCTGCCATTGATCTTTCCTATTTTTTGCTTTTCATCAGAGTTTGGCTATAGCTTATCATAAGTGTTTTGCCTACGTCAACCGGATTTGATGACTTTACAAATAGCGGCTTTTCCTCTATAATCAACCGTTGATTGAATAACAGGCTTTAACAGAAGTAAAAGGAAGCAGTATGCCCATCATCAAATCAGCTATCAAACGCATGAAGCAAACGGCCAAGCGCCGCGACCGCAATGTCGGTATCAAGCGAGATATCAAAGCAGCCGTCAAACAGTTCACCGTCAAGCCAAGCGCCGCCAACTTGAGCGCCGCGCAGAGTGAGATTGATACCGCTGTAAAGAAAAAGCTCATCAAAAAAGCGACTGCCTCTCGTCGGAAGGCTAGCCTTGCCAAAACCGCCAAGGCTTCAGGCGTCAAGCTCGCTACCGGCACCCAGAAAAAAGCGACTGCCCCAGTCGCCAAGAAGCCGACAGCAAAAGCCACCACAAAGCCTACACCAACCAAAAAACCTGTCGCCAAGAAGCCAGCAGCAAAGAAACCAGCTGTAAAAAAAGAGAAATAGCTACTATCATCCCCGCTCGCCAACGAGCGGGGTTTTTACTTTCTTAGAGCAATTGCCATCACTAGCCGGTCAACCGCATCCCACGGCGCCACTTCAGAATGCTTGAGCCTCGCATCGAGATCAGCAGCAAGCTGAGTGATCTTGCCAGCGTCAGAACGTGCGATAGATCGTGCCTGAGACTGTAGTTTGTTCAAAGCATAGGGATGAATCGGCAGACTACTCGCCGCCTCTTGGGTCAATATCACACTAACTAGTTGCAGCCACTGCTTGACAATCACTGCAAACGCCACATACGGATCAAGGCTTGTGTGAAGTTGTGCCAGTATCGACTCAGTCGTCCGTGTCTTGCGAGCAATAGCCGCTTCAATAAGCTCGAACACCGATTGACCAGGTGCTGGAGGCAACACCACGGCGATCGCCTCATCTGTCACCTCTTCGAGCATAGAAAGTGCCTGTAGCGCCTGGAAGAGCTGTCCCTGGTCAATATACATCGCACCCGGTTTTTCCCCTGGTATTTGTGCTCTTCCCACCATATCTTCGATGTGCCTGCGGCTAACTTGCACGGCTTTTTCATGCGCCAAGCTGCTCAACCACTCATGCGCCTCATGTCGCTGCCTATCAGTCAAATAATCACACACGATGACATGAGCGTGTTCGGCAAATGCTTTATAGGTCTTCGTGCGTTTATCGATTTTTCGTTCGACAAGCACCAGTAGTGTATCCGATGACACGTCACTCTGCCACTCTAAAAATTTCTCCCACAACTCTTTTTGCTCACTGAGACCTTTTATGACGATAGTTCGCTGCGTACAAAACAGTGACATGCCGCGCATACTATCGCTCAGTGTTGATTCGTCAAGATCAGCGCCGCTATAGCGCTCCACGGGCTCGCGGCCATCAAGCAGCCTCGCAAGCTCTTGCTCAACTTTATATGAATTTTCTCCAACCAGTAGATATATCACTATCTGTTATTGTATCACCTGACAGACAGGACACACATGAGTGCCACGACCCGCGACTTTGATTTTTTCGATCACAACATCTGGGTGTCGCGAACAGGGTGAGCCGTCCTTGCGAAACACGCGCGCGAAATCGATATAACTTCCCCGCTTGCCATCAGCGTTGACATAGTTACGATCAGTGCTGCCACCCTTTTCGATACTAAGATTCATGACGTATTTGATCTGATTCAGGAGTACTGCGAGCTGGTCGTCTGAGATGTCACGCACTCTAGTTGCCGGGTGAATAGCAGCGCCCCACAAGCTCTCGTCGGCATAAATATTACCGACTCCTGCCAGCACTGTCTGGTCGAGAATTGCTGCCTTGATTGTCGTGTTACTACGAAGACGAATCCTCGAAATGAATTCTTTGCTCGTAAAGGTGCCTTCGAGTGGCTCAGGACCAACCTTTTGCATGAAATCGATGTTTGGCACCTCTAAACTAGGCATGAGCTTTATCCACCCAAATTTGCGCTGATCGTTGAAATACAAGTGTGCGCCATCGCGAAATACAATTTTTACTCGCGTACTGCGATCGGGTAGTTCGCCGATGAGCGAATCGGTTGGATGTCCTGCTCCAAAATTCTGTTCACCGCGATACACGAGCTGTCCAGTCATTTTGAGATGAATCACGAGAGTATAGTGAGTCGAAAGATCGATGAGCAAGACTTTTGCACGGCGACGTACGTCAGTGATTGTTGCGCCGTACAAAAATTGTTCAACGGCAGACTGGTCGTTCGGGAAGCTCTTTGGTGAGTCAAATACTTGCGTGCGTGCAATTACCTTACCAACGATAAGTCTGCCAAGGCCTCGACGGACGGTTTCAACTTCTGGCAATTCTGGCATATCTCTAGTATACGCTGGGTTGAGCCATTGCCCCACCATACGCGAAACTTTCGCAGCAATTCATCTGCATGTGGTTTAAGTAGGTAGCCTTTGAGATTTTCATGTTAGTTCCCTGCAGCATCATCAGCAGCAAGCAGTTCTTCGACTCGACCGATGGTAAGTGTGTTGAACGTGTGCTGGATACTTTTCATTCCAGCCACTTCTGCGCCTTCGCAGTTATCAGCTAGGTCATCGATCATAACGCACTCCTCTGGCGGTAGCCCCATACGCTCAGCGGTTAAGGTAAAAATCGCAGGATTTGGTTTGGCAAGCCCCTCTTCATACGAGAGCACTACTGTATCGAAAAGTTCGCTCAACTCATCACCAAACAAATCGTGTATAGTTCGCTCACCGATATTGCTTAACATCGCCACCTGGCAGACACCCGACGCCTTGAGTTGGCGCGCATATTCAACGAGCTCAGTGTTACGCATATGCTTTTTGCGGAGCAGCTCATCGACTTCGTTGGCCGTCTTGCCGACCACATGGCCTGTCTGCTCAAGATACTCTTCATACGACAGGTACCCATAATCTTTCTGCTGATTAATGTCGTGCACTTCCTGTGCTCTGCCCTCTGGGGCCATGTTCATTAGCATCGTGAGGCTACCACTATAGAGTACTCCAAAACAGTCAAAAATAACGCCGCGTATCATGTCCGTATTATACTCGATGATTAGTAGATTTCATCGAAGGATGGTGTAAAGTCAGGAATTTGGTTCACAAACAATGCATGTACCTGAGCGGGGCGAGCTGTCATACTGCCTTTTGAACCGGCACAGGTCGAAGTCCATTCTGACTGATCTGGCGTGCCATCCTTGGCTGTTTCAAATACAAAGGCCAATCCATGCGTCGCGCAGACGCCGCGAATCTCTGTCGGTGCGGACGAGCGGGTTTTTGTCAGATCAGCGTTGTTGAGTGCATACACAAATTGTTCATAGGCTTTACGGTTGTTGTCATACTGGTGCGTGACGACTACCTTATCGAGATACCCTGTGTAGGTTGTGTAGGTTCGAGATACAGGAGAGATGACAATCTGATATGATGTAAACTTCTCATCGGCTACAATCGGGCCGCGTACTGTCCAGCGTACTGAACGGTTATCAGCCATGTCGACGAGCGTCGTCGATATCGAAGCCGTTTCTTGATCGGTTGATTTCGTCCCGCCGCTTATTACCATGCGCGCTACTGTCACGATCGCTGCGATCACAAGCGCTACTACTAGTACTACAATAATCAATGGAAAAATCCGAGTGTTTGATCCTCTATACATATCTGTATCATGCCACTACAGATACAAAAAGTAAAGCATAAGCAGTCTACACGCGAACACCCAGCTCACATGCAGCGCTACCGTACATACCCAACGCCTGTTGGTGTATGCGCTGCCGCTCTGCCACATCTTGAGCTTCACGGATCGCTCTCACCATGATAATCATCGCTTCGAGCGCCTCGTAGTCCTCAAACATCCCCTCCAAGTATCTCCCTCTCCATACCTGAGCATGCTCCATAGTATATTGCTCGTTGAGCTGCCCCTTGAGATAATCATGTCGATTGTAGGCGTTGTCGCGCGCGGCTAGTTGCATCCAGAGCCTCCCCTGCTCGACTGACACTGCGATAATTTCGCGGTCATGCTCCTGACCAGTACATATGTCGGCTTCTGCGACGAGCCAAGCATGAGGATCACGTGCATCCTTCCAGTTGTCTTTGCCAACAAACAGTAATGTAGCGTTTTCTGAGTCCACCCCAGCAAACGTCGGTACTGAATACACATAGTGTTCACCGTTATGAACTCGGGTCGGCCACGGATGATCGCCCCCCATCCGCTGTCGTCGATCTGGTTTGCCTAACCAGACGCATTTTGCATAATCATATGCCGCAAACCCACCCTCGGTGTCGTGCATCTGTTCGGCTAGTCTATAGAGCGCCGAAACAGCTCCTTCGCGCTGCGTTGTTGCCATGCCCACATCCTTTTTGACGTTCATGTTTATGTTTATGAAAGCCTGTTCCTGTAATACACCTCTCTGACAAAAAATTCAAGCCGTCTGGCTAATATACACCGAACTTTTTGTTGTATAGCCCATGCTCACGTATCAATTGGTTCAACTTATCGCGCATCGGCAAAGGATCGACAAACCGCCAATCCGCTAGCTCACCAAACAGATCAGGCAAAATACATAGCACCACGATCGGTACGCGCTGCTCACCATGACCGTTGTGTTCTATGATATAACTACGCTGGTCCCCCTCCATCAGCTCGCGCTCAGTCAATCTCCCCTCGTGCACCAATTGCTCCATGCGGTGGCGAAACGAACTCGGCGTTTTGACATCGATATTGATATAGCGCATGTCCTCAGGGTCTTGGACTTGCAGATCAATCCCCAGCGCATCCTGGGCCCTATCAGTCATAAAAGCGTTAAACCCATTGTCTTTTGCTGCGAAATATACTGCCACTTCTCTCGTAAGTCCACGGATGATCGACGTCCACTGCTCGTCCGTAAAACACGGCGCCCCGACGCGCTTGCAGACCCGGTCAGCTGCTTGCTTGGCTCGGTCGCCAAACTCACGTCGCTTGATATCATCGAGCAGCAAAATCGTCGCCACCAGCGTATCATTAAAATCAATCAACTCAAACAGCCGCTCCTGTTTGTTACGGTAGCCGTGTGGAAACTGGTCCATTTGCAGCTGCGCCAACACCGCGCGCGGTGCTTGAGCGAGCAGAGCGACCATCCCGTCTAGCGGATCATTCGTGGCCTGAAACCGTGTTTGCAGTTTGTCGATATACCTATCAAGCGCATGCACTTCTGGGCGTCGCTGCAACCGCGCAACCACTTGCTCCTCAGCACAGTCAAAAAAATCTGTCGAACGGCACACGTATTCTACTACCTCAGGTATACCGAGGCGTTGTGAGTCGTGCTTGGAATTGCGCCGGCGAATCTGCGAACTACGATACCCGCGGTATCCATGTCGCCGATGCGGTCCAAACCGCCGCCAATGATGATGAAAATGATGGAACATGTGTGTGTTGCTTATGTCTTATGTTGTATTGTAGCATTCCCATGCTTATTCCACCAAATCATCTCTTCACAAATCGTCCTTGCCAACACACGCCGGCGACGATTGCAGCTGCTACTCCTGCCCCAATACAATACCCCGCAAACCAACAGCCTGCGGGGTATATACGACATCTCCTCTAAACAACTCGTCAGCAAGTGATGACAGGACAAATGATTTCGATGTCCTGCTCGAGAGGCAAATCTAAATCGCTATTTGACGTGTTATGAGAGCAAGTCTGGATGTACTAGCTTTCGGTATGAAAGCTCATGCATATCGACAAAATTTGTCAAAACGATGAGATTTCATGGAGTGTTGCCCGAGGGGCGGGAGTGGGAGTCTGATAGACTCAACCGAACCTCCCGCCACCTCGTGTAGCTGTCGTTGCTGCGGGATATCCCGCTTACTCGGGCGAAACAACAATTGCCCGTTCTTGATTGACCTCACAAGATTTGGTGTGATACATTTGAGACCCGTAGGCATCACGTCACGGGGATAGTTAGGCTATCAGCCGTTGAACCTGTCCTGAAGACGCTGCAAGGCGTCCTTCATGTCAACAGGCTCGGCGGATGCCAGGGTGTCGTCGTCGAACGAGTCAGACTCGCTCGTCTCAAGCGCCTGCCGTGGTGTGGGAGGCGTCTCGAAATTGCCGAGGCCCCAGCCACGGCCGACAGGCGGACTCGGGAGACCCGAAGCCATACCGCGACGACCAGCCCACGTGTCTTCCAGCTCCTGCTGGATTTCGGCGACACGCTCGAGCTGCGCCTCGGTCAGACCTCCCGACGGGAGATGAACGACCTCGAACTCGTGCTCGGCAGCCGTGAAGGCCTTGCGCCAAGCCAGGACGAGTTCACCTGGCAGGATCTGCTTCCAGACGAGGTAACCCTCATCATAGCGAGCAGCCCTACGTGGGTTGTCGTTCTCAAGCCCATCGCGCTCGCGGTCGAAACCGTCAGGCGCGATGACCCAGCCCATACCGCAGTTGGTTGCGCCACCAGTGCGCTTCCAGATACGGATTTCCCGAGGCAGCCCAAGCACCTCTGCTTCCGCTTCGGCCGAAGCCTTAGCTTTTGCAGCAGCCTCCTCCCGTGCCTTCTTGGCCGCTTCCTCCTCCTTGCGGACGAGGTCGGCCTCAAAGGCTTTGAGACCCTCTGAAGTGTAGGTGAAACCATCATACCACGACGGCTCACCACTCCACTTAACCCTCTCTCCTTCGAACTGAAGAGAGAGTCCGAGAGGCTTGAAGCGAGGCGCAAACACCTTGAAGAGGGGACGTCGCTGGATGTTTGCCAGCTTCACCTCCCAGTTCGAGATGTTGCGTTCGACCTCGGCGACATTCGCCTCGGTGTAGAGCTTGTCACCCCACCCGAAGACAAACATCACCTCCCCGAGCGTCAACTCAAAGTAGCTGGTGTTCGGGTCACTGACCCGCAGCTGCTCGAGCCGCCGTTGGCAGGTCACGAGGCGAGGTATGAGCGTGGCTTTGGCCTGACGCGAGGCATCCTCGACCGCAGCCTTGGCCTCGGCGTCGGCCGCGGCCTTATCGGCCTGAGTCCGGCTGAACGCCGCGAACGACGACCGGACAGCTTTGGCCCGAGCCGCAAAGTCCGCCGTGACAACCGCGTCGCCATCGAGCTCCTCGTCACTGACGACGACGTAGTAGCCGATCGGCAGGACGTGGTAATCGTAGCCAGTCCCACCTCCGTTCGAGCTGGCGCGACGGAAGTAAGCGGCTCCCGGGAGTGCCTGCCAGCGACCGCGCGTGCGAGACCCGCCGGCACCAGCCCCCCAGTCCGCCCGCACGAGAACGTGCGTGGCAACCTGGGGTGACTTCGGTCGGAAGTGTGGCTTGCCGGCCTTCGACAACCAGAAGTCGCCGAAGAGCGCTTCCACCACCTCCTCGCCAGTGCCGAAGTCGACGCCCATCGCCGCGATCATCTTGCGAGAGGGGTCGTCAGCGCGGTACTTCAGCGGATCGCCGCTGAAGTCCTTGGGCAGTACGAACGTAATGTTTGGTCGGTATTTGCCGTGGTCGTTCACGACGAATGAGGTCGCCGTTTCGACGACCTTTTCGCCGTACTTCGCCTTGACGGCGACGATGGTCTTGGCAACTGGCTTGGTTGACACGATAGTTCCCCTTTCAAGAGAACTTGGTATGAGGGACAATCCCTTTAAGTCGGCGGGTTTTATGAACCCATGACACATACCGTATGTAAATGTGCAAGCTCTCGACAATTTGAAAGCTCATTCGCATCAACAAAATGTTCAAGCTATGAGATTTCAAGAGTGTATTGCCCGTTTTTATACAGAACGGGCAAACTGGCTACTTTTCAGCACTCCTCTAGAGTGGCTGGCGAGTCGAGCCAGGGTTGCATTCGGTTTGTATGACCGGCACGAATGCGAAGCCGGTGTATTTAAGGGATACGTCCCTGCTTTATTTCGGCCATTTGACCGTGTCCGCCCCAAGCAAGGGGCGCTAATGGGGAGCTCTTTATCGGATTTCGTCCACTATGACCGCGATTGTGGCGATCATCGAGGCGAACAATCCGAAGACCACCGCCAACAAAGCGTGTTGAACGCTCTGCTGGATAGCGATCTTCCACAACCCCCAGATCATCATGATCCAGAGGGCTGAAAGACCCCCGTACACGAGGAATTTCCTCAAGTGCTTCACCTCCTTTCAGTGGTTTCGCACATATCACGCCGGACCATCCGGTATGTGACTATTGAACTTTCATGTATGAAAGCTCATTTTTGCTACAAGGAGATCCTTGTAGCAATCATGAGACTTCATCTATTAACGTGGCTCAAGACAAGACTGCCTCGCCGTTGCATCAGATGACGCCACACCCGGTATGCTACTTCCGAGTCATACAGCGGATTGTGCGTTTCTCCCGCAAAATCTGTCGGTATATACAGCCCATGTTTTTTAACATATGCATCAGGTGATGTTGGGTCTTCACCTGCCATCTGCAGGTGTCCGGCTACGTCGATAAGCGGATATGGTCCGTCAAAATCACCAATCATTCCCTTGCTATGCATACCACACAACACACCAGATTCTACCGGCACGCCCATATGCACAATCACATTGCGATTCTCCTTTTCTCGGAGATAATACTCAGCAAAATCTCCAAGCATATCGCGGAGCTTAGTATGGGTGACCTCCACGCCTTCCAGTGCAGGCAATACGTTGTCCCTGACCCATTCGTTAGTAACTACGTCATCTGGCAACCGAGCCGCAAAGCGACTTATCTCGTTACCTTGCTCGTCATACACGAGAGCACCAAGTGCAAACGGCCTTCCCCATAAGCCATCTGTCTCTGCGTCAAACGAGAAAGCCTGTGGGGTGTCTGCTTCCAATCCTGGCTTAACTTCCCCTATTGTCCGGGTAGGCGTCCATAGTTCTTTATTCATAATATATTCCTTTCTTAGTACAGAGGTGTCTCTGTAGTAAATTATTATCGAACTTTCGTGTTTGAAAGCTCATTTGGGGCGGCGATGTTCGTCGCCCCTATGAGATTTCACTATCTAACTAAACCGAGCTTTAAGTGCTTCTAGACTCGCTTGACTCACCTCTCCGCTCCGATACCTTGCATCCCCATCGATGTCGTTTATCAATGCACCTGCTAGCGACGTAAGTTGATTAATATGATTTGGGTACTCATGATGAGCTTGCGCGTCTCTGCCAAGCAGTCTACCTGCTCGGATAAGTAGCATGTTGAGTCGTTTTTGTAAATCGACGTCGAGCTCACCGCTAAGCCCAGTAAGTTGATCGATCGTCATTTGTACTGTGCCAGCCAACTTACGATGCTCAGCTTCTTGTTCGGCTGACTTCGGATCAAGGCCCCAGCCGCGCCCAACAGGTGGGCTGCTCCGGTCACCCCGAGGGTCATACCTACACTCATCATAGGCAGCCCATTTGCTAGCTATCTCTTGTTGAATACCGAGCACACGCTTTAGCTGACTATCACTCAAGCCTTCGACAGGCGTATGAACTACTTCGAACCTATGTGGCGCTATAACGTCGGATTTTGCCCATGACAGCACGAGCTCCCCTGGTCGTATTTGATCCCAGGTCATATGGCCCTCAATCGCTTGGCCGCCATGACGATCAACAGGCATAGCGTCTGCTTCGCGTAGTGAACCGTCTCGTCCTATTACCCAGCCCATACTGTTCTGAGTTGCGCCAAGTGTACGCTTATACATAGTAATGCTTGAAGGCAAGCCTTCAGCTGCACCTTCGGCGTCGAGTATGCTCTTTTTTGCTCGTTCCCGTTCTATTGATTGAATTTTGAGTATCTCATCGACTATCTCATCGACTGGTCGCGCAGACCATATGCTACCAACCATAATTTTTTTACCATTCGGCAACTCGGCACCCTCATTGAATGCTCGCAGCATCTCATCATTATCGAGTTGAGTTGTGATATATGGTATTCCATCATGATATGTAAGCGGTACGCCCATATATGCATCAGGGTTGCTACTATCAATCGCCATACGTGCTTCAGCGGACAATACGTCATCAATGTGTACTAGGGGAATGTACATCAGTGCGTCGTTTACATTGTCAATATCTTGCGGTAATGCGACTTCGAGCATACCTCGCAAATCTTGATTTGTGATGGTTACGAGGCGGTCGGTCGTCTTGCATTGTAGACGTGCGATTTCATCATTAATGGAGGTATATGGGTCTGCATACCCCCAGCCACCCGCTATTCTATCTATAATAAACTTCCATCTCTCATTACTCTCGGGCGCAGGCTGAGTTCGCTTCTCGTCCATGGTACGACCATTAAATGTCGTGACATATTCCTCGCCGACGCGACCATCGGCCAGCATCACAAGTCGCGATCGTTTCTCACTAAAGAGTTGTGGCGCGACTTCGCGTAGCAAGTCCGTTGATGGTACATTAGTCATCGATTCGATCAGTTTTAATGTCATATTGCCGCGACGGGTAGTGATTTCGAGATCGAACGGCATGCCAACGAGCATTTTTTCGGGGCGAATCATCGACTTCGAGCTTGGTTCGCGCGTGTTGCCGTGAGCATCGGTATGAACGTAAGGGTTACGAATAAAGAGATTGTCCACCATGCCGGAAATGATACATTTTACAAGTTGCTTGCGCTGCTCGGTCGTCGGTAGAGTAAGATCCTGATCCTTCAATTTCTCGACTATTCGCAATCGGTGATACACTTCGCGGGCCTTGGAAAACGCTTTCACGTATATGTCGTGGTCGCGTTTTTCCCTGTCGGACATACGTTGGGCTGCCACGAACACTTCAAGCTGTTTGATCATATCGGAATCGTTCATACCCGGTGTTAATAGTCCACGCCACCGCTCAGCACATGGTCGGTTACGGGTCTCGAATTGACACACACCGTCGGCTTCTTGTGCGGCCAATAGTCCCGCAATCTGTGCCTGTACCTCGGGACTATATTTACGAGCCTCGATCATCATACGCGCATAGTGCGATTCCACCGGCATGCGATCCATATCGCGGCCGATATGAGTTACGCTGCCATCTTCGCGCAGGGCGCCGAGTTTTTGTAGGCGTTCTTTGGCGCGCTTAATTTCGGGCCGTATATCCCTACCGGCTTCGTCACGATCATGGTAAAAGTCCATTGTTTCAGCATCGAAACCAGCTTTTGCAAGCCGAAGCACCATACCATCGAGTCGAGTGCGCAAGATTTCAGGCGTACCGTATTCAGGCCGTTCAGCTAGTGGCACGAAGCGATTATTGCCAAGCTGCGCCAGCACGTATTCACCTGCTTTTGTACGGCCAGCACGACCGGCCCGCTGCAAACAGTCTGCACGGGAAATTGGATTGAGATACAAGCCTTCAATACCATTTTTCACCTGATTTTGGCGCTCTAGACCGCTATCGACCACTGCATCGTTATCGTCGATAGTAATGCTAGTCTGCGCAACGTTGGTTGATACGGTGACCTTTACGCCGGGGTATCTTTTGAATACCTTGCGCTGGTCTTTTTCATCCATTTGACCATGCAGCTGCAAGATTGTCACACCGGGAATATTGGCATCGTTAAGTTCGCCGATTACCTCGTTGATTTCTGCTTTGCCAGGTACAAAGACCAATGTATTTTTACCTTCACGCGCAAACCGTATTGCATGGTCAGCAACATCTCCACCTTCTTCTTTTTTGACTTCAAATGTGCGGCCTGGAACTTCGATGACAGGAACATTTCGTTTGCCATTGTCAGCAAAGTACTCAGACAGGCTGCCAGCCTCCATAGTGGCGCTCATTACTACCACCTTAAAGTCAGGGTCTTCGCTCATGCGCTTTTTGGCCCACGCAACGAGCACTTCCATGTTTTCATTCCACTCATGCACTTCATCGAGCACAAGCACTTGTTTTTTGCCTACACCGCGACCAGCTAACTCACGCACTTGTTGCAAGCCATCAGTTACAAACAAAATTTGGTTCGCGTCATCATCGCCGCGTTCGCGAGCAGTACGATAGCCCACGAACGATTGAAAATCGGCACCCTTCTTTTGCACTACTTCGTAGCGCACGCGTTCAGCCACACTGCGAGCAGCTACCACGCGCGGTTGGGTCACGATCACCTTATATCCTGCCTCAGCCAAAAACTGTGGCACTTGAGTGCTTTTACCTGCCCCTGTTTCAGCAGTAATCACCGTCGCCTGCGAAGCTATGACAGCCTCCACAATACGTTCTCGGTAGCCTGCGATCGGCAACTCAGGATTGCCGAGTTGATACTCTGTCACCCGGCGCGCTCGTGTCGCTTCGTCATCTTCTTGCTCCACCGCACTAGGAATAGCGTCTGGCACATTTTTAGAGGTGTTATTGTCTTCAAAAGGACGCGACGGCATCATCGGTCGTTTCGGAAACAAATCTGATGGTTTTGGTGCATTCATTACTCATCACCTCCTCTTACATCACCAGTTTGAAAATGTGAAACTTCTCCCTGTCGCATGAGCTGCATGTTCGCCACAAATATATCATGGTCGCCAGACGAGAACCACCGAGAAAAGACATCGTTAATCTGCCGATAGGTTTCCACGAGCTCCTGCTCAGTCGCATCTTGCTTCTCAAACAATTGTTCGATCGTTCTAGTAATTTGCTCAACCTCGCCGACCTTAAAGAGCTCTTCATTAGAAACTCCTGCAGGAAATTTGCCAGTCTTTAGCATATATACCGCCCTAGGCAGCAAGTCGCAGGCGACTCGATAGAGCGGAATCACTTTCTTAATCTGAGGGATATCGGCACGCCCCTGGCGTTGCGCGAAACTTTTACCCCATGCATCACGGTGGAGAAACTCTTCGGCAGCACCAAGATAGTGATGCGCCGTCATAGCGACGTCCAGCTCACTCTGTATGCGTTCCTGAAGTTCTCGCCCCAAATCAGTTGAGGGTGTCGTATGCGTCGCAAGAATCATACTAATCGGCTGATACGACTCCTTGCCACCCTCTGCCACGTCCCAAACTCCTAAGTTTGGCGGAACAGTAATGATGTCAATGCGTCGTTCGTTTTCCAGTCCCGGACCCGTTTTTGCTACCATCTGATGAAACTGTGGCGAGCGTAAGCCATCTATCACCGATACTACATCTTTATCATGAGCGTCATCGGCCATCACGAGATCATAGGTGATACGATTGATATAACTTTCTGCATCGTCTATCGAGGCCTCGGGCAATACAAACACCTCGCCACTATCACGTTGTGCTATCTCGGCTTGAAGTTCAGTATACGCAGTCTCTAGTTCATCTACGACAAACTGATCAGAATATGACCTGATGATCGCTTCAACAATTTGTTCAAATTCAGATGCCTCTTCCAGTCTTATGCCGCGTCGAAGTTCGTTGGCGCGCTGTACAAGCGGATAAAGTTGATGTGCCTCCAAATACGACTGCTGATCATCGATATCAGAGATAGGTTGATCAACATATAGCAAAATATCTTGGAGTATACGTGTTAGGTTTTTATACCTCTTCTTCGGCTCAGTCTGAGTATCGTTCTGATACGCCTGCCAAAACTCCAGCGCTTTATAAATAAGTGCTTTTTGCATCCTATCAGCGTCATCTTGGGTTACTCGTTCTCGTATTGCCGAGATGAATTCTTTATCGTCCGAACATTGAGCTTGAGAGTAATTCAACATAACAAACCACATTGGCAGCCATGATTCTTGATGAGTCGGATAGCCAGCGTGAATATCGAGTTTATTTGGGTCACGAGGCAGTACGCACACTACATCTTTGCCAAGCACGAGTTTCGTCACATGATCGGTGTCGGCTCGGTATACACGGTTATGGTTATTGGCTGTGACACTTGCAAATCGTTCACTACCGTATGCCATAGGCCTCATTTCCTCCTCTCGCTCACTGAGCTCAATGCCAAAACTAGATAATTTAACAGCGTTTTCTTCTAAAAATGCCTGCGAAGGTACCGCGGTACCACGATTTGGTGGGTTATTCCTAAGCAATGTGACATGAAGCAATTGTTCATAACCTGGGACGATTTCAGTAAGCATCGTTTGAACCTCGCAAAGGCCCGTGGTTTCGGCCACTGTCGCTAGGACTGTGACACTATCGCCATACTGGCTAAGATATATATTCTCGTCACTTATCTCTACCTCGCCAAGTTTGTGGCTAGCCAGATGGTCACGGATGGCTGCAACGACTACTTCCTCTTGCTCCAGCTCGTCAACATATCGCCGAGTATTTATGATCGACACATGATATTCATCTTTTGGATATAACGTTTCATCATGAACCTGTAGGGCGCCGAGACTAGGTATTTTATGAGTAATATCAAGCATGACGTAGCCCGTCTCGCGGCTATACCATACACCCTGTCCCAACTCAACACGTTCGGGATCATGAGTATAGTTACCATTGCTGCCATGTTCGGGACTACGGTTATTCATACAAATCTCCTACGGCCTCGCCAGTTCTTGACCAGACGATTGTATTACCTTCGCCTGGCGTAAAAACTGCAATTTCGTCACACGTACGAGCATAGCTAACCGCTATCGAGGCTCGAAGCCAGTGAGGAATCTTGCCTGAGATAATAACCGATTGTGCGTCAAGTTCAGGTATAGATAATGTATTCATAATCTCCGGGTCAATCGGCCCATCAAGCACAACATCGATAAACACACGCCCATCTTCGCGCTGCGTCATTTCGTATCTCACGCCATCTGTCTTATGCTCCGACATTTCAAGTGACGTTACTGGGACATATCCATTCGGAGAATTTTGTTCGATACTTTTGGCGCCGTTAGCTAGCGCGGCAAATGTCATGGCAGTAAATTCCCAACCACGTACAAATCCGTCAATTTTGACTGTTTTGCCTTCTACGACATCCTTCATCACTTCATAAAGTGCCGCGGCATCTTCTGGCTCAAATTCAATTGCTTTGACTTCTGCCCCGTTTGGCAAGGTTTTCGTCTTCTCAACTCTACCCAGTCCTTTGGCGATCTCTCGCGGCACAAGCTCGATTTCATCTGCCTGTAGTTTTTGCTCGGCAACTGTCTGCCAGTACGCTGTATTTTCATTTGCAAGTCGAGTCAACAACTCAGCTACATGATCGACACTAGGTCGCTCCTCATCGCCGGTACCACGCTCCAGATAATGTGTCGAGGCTACAACAGTTTCGCCGGTTTTTAGAATAGTATCATGGTCTCCACTATAGTGACTGTGGAGCTTAGCAACTACTGGAATACTCAATTCATCCGCAAATACCTGCCATTCGCGTACTGCTCCTAAATCACCCGCCAAAATAATCGCGTGCGTCGCACCAGCCGCTATTTGGCGGTTTTCGTCACTCACACGCCCACCGATATCAACTAGCGCCAAAGGATTCTCAAAGTTTCGTACTGATCCAGCAGCAAATGCCACGAATTCTTGGGTAAAAGCCCCTTTGCGGCGCAGATTCGCCACATCAGGATTGTCATAATGCTTTTGCAGCCACAACCCTTCGCCATCTGGACAACCACTGAGCATGGTTGCATTCAGATCGCCATCAAAACGTCCCATCAGTGATTCAATAAACACCGATTTTCCAGAATGCGGCGGACCCATCACAACGACCTTGACGCCGCGCGCCAAACGCTCTTGGCGAGCGACCTCTTTTTCATTTACAAGGTCATGGTCAATCACGCCAGCCTGTGGCGCACGAAGCGTATCTAATTGTGATGTGGGTGTATTCATATACTTCCTTTGGCCTTCTTATGTTGAAAGCTCATGAGCGAACAAACCGGTGTTAACCGACCTCTGTTTGTTGATTCATGAAATTTCAAGGGTTGTGCCCCGCTTTATGTGGTTTCTTGAGGAGAAACCGACAATGGCGCGGGGCAGCCGTAGTGAGATGGACGCGTTTTAAGAAGTTGCGTCCGAGAACTCCGCTCAATTTTGTTGGCCCAGGTAGAGCTCCCTGGATGATTTCACGCCTTCTTCGGCGGCGTGCTGGTCGAGTAGACGACCACCGACGCCGGCCGGGGGGCGTGCTGCGGGCGAACCCGCGGCATGTCCTTGGGGGACATACTTCACCTCCTTTCAAAGAGGTAGGGTTGTCGAAAAGCGCCAACTCGCTATTTCGACGGTGAGAATGTGCCTCGCAGTTGGGCGAGAAGTGTTTTTTATGACCCGGTGTCACTCACACCGGAGTTCGTCACGCGACCGTCACCTTGACCGGGTCGCCGATGACGAGCCGCGCCAGCAGCTCGTCACCGGCGAGGTCGCCGTCCTTCGAATAGTCGAAGGCGGTGACCGACGCAGGCCAGTAGGCCCGCGCCGCCGAAACCAGGTGGGGCGGCAACGTGCCCGCCACCACCTTTCCCGTGATGTCCTCGAGGGCAACGTTGCCCTCGACGCCGTGCGCCCCCCGCCCCCCCGGGCGCCCGGCTTAGAACCGCGGCGTGGTGGGGGGGGGCGCGCACCTCCTCCGCCGTGTTCCGGCGGAGCCCCCTGGGGAGGACGGGCGAGACGAACTCGCTCGTGCCGGCGGTCAGCGCGGCCACCAGGGTGCCGACCGTGATGGTCGGCCCCTCCTTCTGCGACATCTCGTCGCAGAAGGCTTTCACGGCACCGAAGGTGCCGGGGAGGGCCGCGAGGCGGGTGGTCTTGGCGAGGTCGTTGAGCTTGATGGTCATTTCTGACCCTCTCTCCTGTCAAATTCAGTCTTATTTCGCCCTTCCGGGGCTATTCTCACCCGTAGGTCGAGAAACAAGACTTCGTGGTGCTATATATGTATATAGCAAGTGTTCCACGTCTGATCAGGTTGCTAGTCTCTAGAATTACCAGCAATCTGACCAGACGAATCTGTCAGGAGTTCACACTATAATGTCAATGTACGCGGGATATCCCGCTCTGAACGTTCGTGCTGGTCAGGTGGCACAACCGTTCGGAGCGAGCGATAGTGGTAACTATCACTCCGGCATTTATATGCATGCGAATTGCTACAATTGAAAGTTGTTGTGATTCGTATGAATCAAGCGGCCGTCTCCTTCCCCAGTGTTCTCATGCACTGCGGCGAGCACCCGTCCTATAGGAGAATCAATCCTTTCGGAGACTCAATCCTACTTACTCCCACCCTTTCAACGTTCGTGTTGATCGATTTGCCTCTCGTTCAACTGTGACTATCATAGCATTAGTTGTATTAATTGTCAATAATATTATAACCGTAAATTAGATTAACAGAGGTGGAAAATACCTAAATTGTGTCAAAATGAGATTGACATATTACAATTTGTTTGCTATACTGTTTAGTGAAATGGATGAAAATCAAACAAACACCCTCCTTGCGACCGTGAAAAAAGCCGGCCTAACCGAAAGCCAAGCCAAAGGCTACCTGGCGCTTATCGAGCACGGTCAGCTATCCCCCGCCGAACTCGCCACGCATATCGGCGAATCCCGCACTAATGGTTATCAAATATGCGACAAACTCCTCACGCTGAGCCTCGTGACCAAGAAAGATGATTCAAAAGCACTCTACTCCCCCGCTCATCCATCCGCCCTCGAAATATTGGCCGAAAAACGTCGCAAGATACTCGTGCGTAACGAACAAGAAGTAAAAAACAGCATTTCTCCACTCATTGACATGTTTTACGCCAACACGGAAATGCCCGGCACCCATACGGCTCAAGGCCTTGATGCTATCAAGAGCGTGCTCGAAGACACGCTTCGGTGTGGAGGTGACGTATACTTCGTGCGCACACCAAAAGATGTCGTCGACCTTAGCAGCGAATACTTCCTGAATCTTCGACAGCGAAGGATGGAGGCTGGTATACAAACATACGCCCTGACCCCTATGACGCCGAATGCGCGCAAACATATTGCTGCAGGAGATGACGAAAAATATAACTTCAACCGTACGCTATTGCCAGATGACTCGTACAGTGCACCAATAGAGATACAAGTATACGGCGACAAAACATCGTTTATCGCTTATGGCGAGACACAGATGGTTAGCACGATTGACAGCCCCCCTGTTGCAGAGGCTATGCGGCAATTGCTTCGACTTCTTGGCTCAGCACTCCAGGAAGAGTCGAATAGCCAGAAGCGTGCGATCCGTTCTGCTGCAGGGAAATCATAGCCTCTGCCATGTGCATAAAGTAAATCGCCAATTTAGAAAAGCCTTCAGCGTCTCCATAGCGAGATTGATCGAAGAAATTTGTATTGTGGTGCAATGACTCAGTGCTGCCGATATTTTGTGCACGGAGTATATTTCCAGCCGCAATGAGCCTCCCGATCTTGACTGGCATATGCCTGCCGTCGCCAATACCTGAACTAATGTCGAGTGAGATACTTCCGTTGGCACGAGTAGGGTCTCGGTCTTCGCTTGACGGCGACTCGTTAACTGTTCTTCCCTCTCGGTCAAAACGAATGCTCACAGCCTCAGGATCTTTGCCAAACGCAGGCTTGTGTGGATGAGCAGGGTTCGTCATAAAGCTGATCGAAGCTTCAACGCCCTTGCGATTACCGTACTCAAACTGCCTGTCATACCCAAATGCGCCCTGCGGTCGCACGTATAACATCGCCTCGCCTTCGCTTGCACTCGAGAATCGATATTGCATAAACTGCTCGGTGTTTTGAACGACACGGCTTACACGAACATCCTCAGCAGTAATTACTTTATGCATCAGCGAAAGCGACTTTTCGAGACCCTTGAGTATTTCTATTCCACTCGCAAGTGACGACAGCTTCATCTCGAACTTACCGTCATTCTCGTAGTCTTCATTGTGGCGACGAGGAGCGGTGTCGACGTTTAGTGTGCCTTCACGAGCCAGCACCTCGATCGCATAAAGAGCATCAGTCAGTCGCTCATTCATGGCACGCTCGGTAGCCTCTGTGAACTCTGGATCGTAATCGCGAAACCAACTTGCAAAATCTTTTGATCGTTCACGAAATGCGTTAACTGTTTCAAATATTTCATGTGCTTGTTCGGCGTCAGCGTGCTCAGCAATCGACAGTATTTGGTCGCCAAAATCATCACCAAACTCGGTTGCTAAAAAAGCCTCGGCAAAAATGTTGCGATGATCCACATCGACCGCCTTGAGAGCAGCCTTAAAGCGATTAAACGATCCATCATCATCTCTAAGCATGAACTTTATTAGCCTCTGCTGCACTGCAAAAGTCAGACTATCTAACCGCAACGACAACGTTTCTTCGACACGCTGAGAAACGCCATCTTCATACATACAGCCAGAAATACCACCATCGTAATCACGCCAATTAAGTACTGGAAGCGGAGCTATTATTTTATCAACATACGATTTGAATGATGCAAGTATTTGGTCTTCGCGACCAGCAAATTGCTCGTCTAATGTATCACGTCTCGCATTTAACTCTTTAACAAGTCTCCGCTCTTCCTCTTCAAAATCCTTCTCGGCCTTTGACCTTTGATCTCTAGCATTGCTAAACGATTGTCTATGTATCTTATGTAATGCCTCTAAACCCACGACACTAGCAGCTAGACTATTTACTTTTATAATATCTGATCGACGCAACGCACTTTTTACACATGTAAAGGCTCTATCGATCTTATGTTCACTCATAGCTTGAGCTGCTTCATCAGTCTGGCTGCGAATATACTCGTCATCACCTTTATAGTTTTTTAGCTCACTAATGGCCTGCTCAAGAAACGTCACACTTTGTAGATGGTTGCTGTATGCTGCTGATTCTTGAATGGTAGATAATCTTTCGTTTACTTTAGCTTGAAAAGCGCTGATATCATATGTCGTCTTCAGATAATTACAGAGATACGTTGGCGAAACACCAAATAGGTTGGCCATCTCAATCATCTTTGTATCTAATGGATCCGCCTCTTGCTTGGGGTCGAACACCCCGCAAGTGTCCAAAACCAATGAATAGGGACTTTCATACGTAGTTATAGCTCGGCGTAAGTCTGCTGCACCTGTATTGTCTGCCTCACCACGATATTCTGCAACTCTAATTGGCATACCGGCACTATCTGTCAACGCAATTGTATCTTTCGCAATATATAAAATATGCACCACTTGAGGCTCAAGAGTAGAGCTGTCGATATGAATATCGCGGAGTAGCTGACTGTTCGATGTTACCCTACCAGACTTGATAAATCGTCCATCACCCTCAACCACAAGAGGTGAGCCGAGCGTTGATTCACGCATCTCGCTATCGATATACCCGGCAATGTCTAGAGCAAGGATTCGTTCAAAAGGAGTCGAGGCTGTTTGTGAATACTCACCCATACCACTTTTCAGCCTATCGAGCTATCGAGCGCTCGATAGGCCCAGCCTTGAGCTGCAGCAGTCTGCGCCAAATTCCTAAAGCCAAGAATCATCCCAATCCTTGTGTCAGGAGAGTCCATGGCTTTAATGTCCTTGAGCATACTCTTGACTATCTCATCGCTCTCTCCGCTAAAAAACTCTAGATTATAGACTACATCAATTTGCATTGAAGGATCATCGTTATAGAGATCTTTATGTGGGGTTGTTTCAGTGGTGGCGAGCATGTTTGTTTTATTATTTTCCTACTATCATTATTAGCACAAATATCATGAAAAGTCAAGGGTAATGTACTCATCCCTCACCCTTGCAACATAAAGACAGGCTCCGTAAACTGTAGTTACGACTAGATAAGTACAGAAAAGAGGCCTGTCATGGCCTATTCTACCAACCCTAACCTCTCTCGTGCTAGAGCAACCGCAATGCGGTTGTTGATCGCAGATCAGGTACCGCTGCTGGCAGTGGCAAGGAAGTGCGGCGTACATCGTAGTACTGTTTGGCGCTGGAAGCGTAAATGGGACGTATTAAACCAGAACGTCCAGATGGATAATCCGAACCGACCAGGCAGAGCTTATAGCCGAGAGAACCACCTTAGCCATTGTACATGGCGTGTACCAACGCTCGCCTCCAGACCACAGACCAACCCCACGGCACTGTCGAATGACCTCGTTGCTCTCGTTCTTGCTATACGCAAACAGCTCAAGCGCTGGAGGTGGTATGGCGCCATCTCGTAACTGTCCTAGGTGTTTCAGTCTCGTTGAGTAGTGTCCGCCGTATTCTTTGGCGCTCTGGTGTAGCCCGGGGCAGAAAGAACAGAGTTAGACGAGACAACCCCAGGCGCCCACACCCTACCAGCCCTGGGGAGCTAGTCCAAACAGATACCATCCATCACGTCGATCCATACAGTGGCAGGCGGCTGTATTACTACACGGTCATAGACTTGTTTACTAGGATGACTCACGTCATCTTGGCAACAAAACTTAGACCGGAACTGGCGACTCAAGCTGTACTGGCGGCACAAGGTAAATGGGGTTTTGGTATCTCCATGGTTCAAGCCGATAACGGCCCAGAATTTGGACGCTACTTTGAACAACAGATGCGTAGAGCTGGAATTACTACCAGACACTCCCGCCTGCATCGCCCCAATGACAATGCTCATATAGAGGGCTTTAGCCGAACAGTTCAAGAAGAGTCCTACAGTGTCACGAAAGCAACCGAGCTTGCCCTCATCACACTGAAGCAAGCGATGAAACAGTGGCAAGACGAATACAATCATATCCGCCGTCACAGCAGCTGTAATCTGTCACCGATGGAACACTACAAAGCGGAATGGAAAGGGAGATTAATGTATGTGTGAGTGTCTGGAGAATTGGGGATTAGTACACCGAAGGGAGCTTATACCTTATGTTGCCGGCGGTTTTGAGGGCGGACGTATGCCAAGAAAGTATCTCAAGCGCTGACTTGAGAGTATCTTGAAATTATTTGATTGTTCTGTCTAGGCCGCGCCCTGCTCGTCGACAGAATTGTCACTGCCAACATAGTCGAACACCGTACTACTGTTGGGCGCCGGTGCAGCCCCGAGGCTAAAATTGAGTACCTGTTTGAGCTATTCGATTGCGAGTGATCCACCGACACCTCCGTGACCCACCACCACAAACGGCTGCTTCATGATTTATCGATCATTACAGTCGCGCATTTTTGAGCGCTATGGGCAGTTCATGATTATATTCAGGTGTCATAAACACGTAGTTGGCAGCAGCCAGTGCATCAAGCAGCGTCTTAAGATAGCACACCCTCAGGGCGGCGGTCACGGTTACTTATAGGTGATACCGAGTCTTGAAACGGCGGCGACGTCACAGTCTTGAGGTCGATGACCTCAATTACCGCGTCCGCAAGATACGTGTACACCGCCCGCTCTACCCATTTGGTGACGCGCGACGACACCTTTCCGTCTCTAGCGAACGCTGCTAGTTCGCTCTCGAGTCACACCTTTCGTGACACTAGATCATGCGATACCCCACCTACCCCCAGTAGCCTGCTAAGAGGTGCCTCCTCTTAGCAACTATGCGATAACGGATTATAAGAAAATGACAAGGAGGTAGTACTTCTGGGGCGGGGTGGACGGACATGATAGGCCGTGTCCTCCCCGCCCCACTGCGGCCGATATATACCTTCGTGGGGTATCTACCGAACCAGAGCGTCTTTAAGTACCTCCGACGGCACCGGCTGATCACTCAGCCAGTAGACTATGGGACGGTCGGTGTCGTACCGAGACTGCTGTTTACGGCGGTGAAATCTCACAACGCCAGCTTTGACTAGGGCCACCATTGAACTTCGTACCGCCCGTTTTGATATATCGTCGGGGATACCGCATGCCCGACGAAGATCACCGTAAGAGCCTATCTTAACCTCTTTATTGAGATACAGCACGGCAATGATCTTGGATGGGATGTCATATACAGCCACCAGACTAGCCTCCTTGTCAATGTACGCGGGCAGCTATGTGCCCGCTTGGCTCACCGTAAAAAACAAAAGCCGATGTTTCCTCCGGCGAGTGATCGATCCTACGATAAATCTAGCTTGCAGAAGGCATGTCAAAACGGACATGGATGAGTCCGACTCGTCGCATATGCCTCAGCATACACTTACGACACCCTATGTCACGTCTTTCGTCAATTATTATCTTCTGAAGTCTACCCGGCTAATTACCATGTCATTGCTGCGATGCAGATATACATCTTGCTAAGAGGTGCCTCCTCTTAGCAGTCATCGAGTGCACTGTTGGCAAGAAAGATCTTTATCGCATGCATGCTGCGATGACGATCGGCGTCATCTACGACAAATCGGAGGTATCGCTGACTCTCTTCGGCCGTCTCGACTAGATGATCGACCCGAAGCCAATCAGCTACCCTATCACCGCGATAATAAGCAAGACTCGAAAACTGATAGGCCACCGGGTCCGCACCGATATCAAGTGGATTGAGGTGGATATAACGGCTCACCTGCCACAGATAGGCGTCGGTCGGAATCCTGGCTGCTAAAAAATGATTTTGAAATAATGCACCCACACGATGATATTTTCGATTGAAATAACCACTGTATGCCGTCATAACACTTCGCATGAGCTTCTCTATCCCCTGCTTCTCCTTGAGATAAAAGAGTAAATGATAGTGGTTTGGCATGAGGCAATAGGCAACTAAGTCTACACTGTCACGATAATTAGGCAGCGCGCAGCGCTTGGCATCACGCACCACGTCGGGCGAAAGATATCGCTTGAATAGGCTGAGAAGTGTTGCATAATCTTGATCATCTTTAAAGATATCCATCTTGGCAACACCTCTGTTATAAGCGTGGTAGTATTCTCCCTCGCCATAAACTTTCACGATATTTCGCGTTGGCATATACTGACTATACCACACCTGCTAAGAGGAGGCACCTCTTAGCAGGTAGGACGGTGGTAATCTTAGTAATGTTTAGTCTTTAATCTTTGTCGCAATGTCGCAGTGCCAACATGTCATGCTCGGTCATCGGGCTAGCTTCCTTATCTATGCGCATGAGTGGTGGTCCGCAACCTTGCGATCAGGATATTAGAAGAATTATAACACCGTTCATACGTCGGACTTGCAGAATTGCTCATATCCGTGTAGGCTAGTGTTCATAATGAGCATAAACGCTAAACTCCCAGTGAGACAAAAGGTGCAGTACGAGAGAATTGACCTAGAGAATGGCGTCAAGCTGGCACACTGGCACCGCCCCACTGCGTCACTTAACCCACCGTTTGTGAGTGTGCTTGGGTTCGGCCAACCGCTCGGTCCCGACTCAGTCATAGATAGGGTTGATACTTGCCATAGTTATACAGTTGATCTACGCGGCGCGAAGTTTGCACGCGCTATCTTTTCCCGTCCTGAGCTATTGCTCGACGACTACGTGTCTGCGCTTGCTGGGAGTCTACAGGAAATAGGAGTGGAAAATCCTGTCGTCGAAGGTCAATCTTGGGGGGCTGCAGTAGCCCAGCGTCTGGCGACACAACATCCAGAGCGGCTAAGCGGGCTCGTGCTGACATCTGCTTCGACTGGCGTGGGGCCTATCGCAACCACTCCCGAAGCACTCGCTTTCCTTACGATACCCTCACAACGTCAGCGTCATGCGTATAGTGTATTTGGCGATGAACGACTGAGAAGCGAATTCCTCACAGATACAGAGATACGGGTTATAGAATCGGCATACGAAGACAATACGGCAAATGTTTTACAAAGCGTAGCGCTTATGTTGGCCGCAAGTGCCTTGGAGGAAAAAAGTCATACAATCGACGTCCCGACTATGGTTATCAGCGGCACCGACGACAGACTCGTACCTCACGCAGACTCACAGCGACTCAGCAGTGCGATTCGAGACGCACGATTTGTGCCAATAGAAGGTGCAGGGCATCTACTTCGGCTCTATCCTGACGCCGTTGCAACAGCTATCAACGGGCTACTCCATGTAGTAGACCGCCGCTATCGCACTTCCCTTCACGTCTTATAAAACATTTAGGCAACGCCAGACCTGGACCTGATGCAGCTTTCCTCGCTGAACTTACTGATTCCTGGGTCCATTAGCGTGATGTGTGCATACTACACGCCCGAACCCAGAGCCACTCGCCCCATCATCGCATCACAAAACTATCGAAGCAGTCGTCACACAGCAGCTACTACGTGTGGTGCAGGGCGTGTCTTTGCAGTACAGAGGGCGTATCTACAAGGAGCCTGTGCTTCCGTATCCAGTTGCGCCTCTTTCAGTCTCGTCTAGCACTTCTACTTCCTGCCACTGGACAGTTTCGTAGCGCTGCACGATCATCTGTGCAATACGCATACCCGGCTCGACGGTAAATGGCTCTTTGCTGGTGTTAAGTAGAATCACTCCCACTTCCCCACGATAATCAGCGTCAATCGTACCAACACCATTTGCAGGCATGATGCCGTGCTTGGCTGCCATGCCACTACGTGCACGTATCTGCGCCTCGTAGCCTGCGGGCAATGCTATAGCAAATCCTGTCGGGACAATCGCTCGTTCATGGGGCCCAATGGTCATTGGGTGGTCGATACACGCCGCAATATCCATCGCCGCCGCCCCAGCTGTTTGATATCTAGGCACGCAAGCATCATCGCGTAGTTTTTTGAACAATACCTTCATACTTTGCCCTCTCGAAATCTTTCCCATTCTTCACGCGGAAAAGTGATTTGCCATGTAGCCCATTCTTTACGGTAACGCTCGAATTCTACGGGATCATCCTTGTGTACTCGGTGGAGGCGCCATAGCTGATCAAGTGGTACACGATCAATACAGCGCACACCCTCTAGATGGTCTAGTTCGTGTTGCACAATTCGTGCAGTAAAGCCTTCGAACTTTTGGCGAACTAGGCTGCCGTCTACATCAAACGCCCCAAGAACTACCCACGCAGCCCTTGGTACATTCGCGCAGTAATCATCGCATGACCAACAACCTTCACGTCCATCTACCAGCTCGGCACTCTGATCAATAATTAGCGGATTGATAAGTATCTGCATACACTGTTCTTGACGCTCGACACCACCTGCATTTACATCAATTGCAACAATACGTTTGTCAACACCGATCTGCGGCGCTGCAAGCCCTACCATCTGCGCTCCGCCTTCTTCGTCTTTGCCTGCTGCAATTCGTAACATTTCGTCAATTGTGTGCTGTATTTCAGAGGAGCTGATACTGGTAACAGTCACCTCGTCAGCTATGGCATTCAGCAGTTTAGCGTGTTCAGTTGGATCTACTAAAGAACGCGGCGGCAATCTATCAGGCACACCATTCGTTCGCTCCACTACACCTCGCCCCAATTATTTCCCCTGTGTACATCGACCTGCAGGCGCACGCCGAGTTTTGGGTAGATATTTTCCATGGCTTCGACCAGCATAGTGCTGACTTTATCGGCCATAGCTTTTGGACACTCGATGAGAATTGAGTCGTGAATCTGAAGCAGTTGCATCGGATATTTTCCATACTCTCTATTCCATATTCCATATTCTTGATCGAGCCGCCGATCGATCTCGATCATCGCCATCTTCATCAAATCAGCCTCGGTCCCCTGTATCGGCATGTTCGCAGCAGCTCGCTCGGCGGCCTGACGAACAACAAAGTTGCTCGACTTGACATCGGGTGTCCAGCGACGACGACCAAAGAGCGTCTCGACAAAACCATCGTCGTGCGCCTTTTTCACAGTGTCGTCGATGTACTTGCGGATGTTTGGACGCACTCGGAAATACTCATCGATAAACTGCTGGGCTTCTGTGTAGTTCATGTTTGCTGCAGCGGCGAGGCCGTGCTGGCTCATGCCGTAGAGCACGCCAAAGTTCACGACCTTGGCCTTGCGGCGCTGCTCTTTGGTGACAGCGTCGAGCGGCACTTTGTAGACTTCGGCGGCCGTTTTGGCATGAATGTCGGTACCGGCATTGAAGTCGTTGATCATTTTTTCGTCACCCGCTAAGACTGCCGCCAAGCGCAATTCAAACTGCGAATAATCGGCACTCACAAAGACATTGCCGTCATCAGGCACAAATGCATCGCGAATCTGCCGACCGAGCTCGGTGCGAATGGGTATATTCTGGAGATTTGGATCGGTACTACTGAGACGCCCGGTAGCCGCTACATCTTGGCGAAAGTCAGTATGGATACGCCCGTTCTCATCCGTCTGCTCTGGCAAAGTCTTTACATAGGTGTTTTGAAGTTTCGTTAGCTCACGAAATTGCTCAATGAGTTCGATGATTGGGTGCTGACCACGGAGCTTGTCGAGTTCTTTCTGACCTGTGCTAAAGCCCGTCTTGCCCTTTTTTACGCCCACCGTCGAAAGTCCTAACTCTGTATACAAAATTTCTGCGAGCTGGGCGGGACTGGCGATATTAAATTCACGCCCGACCATCGCAAACATCGTTTTTTGAATCTCGGCGATCTCTCTCGTGAGCTTGATGTCCATTTCGGCCAGCTTGTTACTATCGAGTTTGATGCCGCGGTGCTCCATACGCGCTAGCACGGGAATGAGCGGAAAGTCCATTGTGCGGGCTACATGGGCCAGCTCGGGCAAGGCATCGAGTGCTTGCGACTGCTCATCGTAGAGAGCCCAAATGGCACTAATCGCGAGTTTTGGGTCATCGATAGCTTCCATCCCGACGAGGTCGGCCAGCTCACGTGATTTGCGCAGTGGATTCAGCAAGAATGAGCCCTGCGCCGTGTCATGATGGATCTCTGGCAGTACGCTCGCGCCATGCGCTAAGAGCTGCTTCAAAAACACTTTGGTGTCGTGGCCAACAATCGGTACTTTTGCGACGATTTCTGCGGCCTCTTGACGCGGTAGTTTAGCTGCTTTGCTCCGTTCGTGGCTCAGCCATACATCGTCGCCTTCGGGCCACACGATGAGCTCTCGCGCCATCAATAGCAAAGCGCGCGAATGACTCGCTGGCATTTCCTCAGCGGACTCAACAGCCGCTAGATCTGGCGTGTCGCCAGTTGCCGCAGGGGTTGTATCGCGCATGTGTTCGGGCAAGTTGCGCAGTAAGCTACGAAATTCGAGTTTGTTTAACAATTCTTTTAAGGCATGCGTGTCGAGGTCGCTCACGTCCATATCCTTGAGATCGAGCGCGATTGGCGCGTCAAACCATAGTTCGGCTACTTTTTTGCTAACAATTGCCGAATCTTTACCGGCTTCGAGCTTGCGCCGCGTGGCGTCTTTGATTTGCCATAAATTCTCGTAAATCCCTTCCACTGTTTCGTATTGTTGCAGCAACTGCACGGCAGTTTTCTCACCGATGCCGGGAACACCTGGGATGTTGTCTGACGAATCGCCTTTGAGTGCCTTGAGGTCAAGAAACTGGTCGACACGGATGCCGTATTTTTCGGTGAAACTTTCGGGCTTGAACAAATCGATATTTGTCAGACCTTTTTTGAGGGCATAGACATGTACCAAGGGGTTAATAGCTTGCAGTGCATCCAGGTCGCTGGTGATGAGGCATACTTCGATCCCCTGCTCGCTTGCTTTGTACGCGAGCGTCGCCATAATGTCATCGGCTTCATAATCATCAAGCTCGTAAAGCGGCCAGCCAAATGCACTCAGCAACTCATGTAGCACAGGAATCTGCACATAAAAATCAGCGGGCGCTGGCTTGCGGCCGGCTTTGTATTCAGAGTATATTTCCAAGCGTTTACGGATATTGGTTTTTGGTTTGTCCCAGGCTACACACACATAGTCGGGCTTCAGCTTTTTGAACAGCTCTAGGGCCAACGCCGCAAACCCGTACACCCCGCCTGTCGGAGTTCCGTCGGCAGTGCTGAGATTTGGCATGGCGTAATATCCACGATAAAACACGCTCTTGCCATCAATTATCACCAACCGTTTCACCATACACCTAGTATACTTCGTGCGAACACTATTATCCAATTGAACGATATGCTCGGTTTGAAAAAGGATCGAAGAGCTGTTCTAATTCTTTCGATAGATTTCTGAGTATATTGTTTTGCACAACGTTAGGTAGCTGCTGCCGATCAGTGTACTGAGTCTTTTCGAGATATCTCGAAAAGACTGCAGTCATTAGCTTATCGATTGGTATAGGCTCTATTGCATCTCGTCTGTCCCCTACTATCTTTTGTATGAGAGGGTAGCTGTCTTTTGCCTCTCGAACTTTGTCTTGGAGCATATGCTGTGTGAGCGTGGTGACATGTCTGACACTCGCAGGGTCAAGCTCACTCGTGTCTCTTAGTTGAAAGAGCAGTAGCAGTCCCACTGCCTGCCCATTAGTCGCCTGTTTTCGTTCGACTAAGCGAACGATAGTATCTTCGAGAGTGGCAGGTACCGGAACTGCTTCGTGTGCTTCTTTAGAACACTCATACTTTTGCGGTATCGGTGCCGGTTGTATACTGTCGTTTGACGCCACCGGGTAATCTCTCCAGCTGTACGGGCGACCTTCATGCACTGCTGCAGCCATAAAAGCAACTCGTGCGAGGAAGTCCCTTTGTTCCTGACTCGTTCGTATCCTCTCATTGAGCTCCCTGGCAACGGTATTCCAAGTTGCCCCTTCTAGGTGAGCGGTCATTGCACTTGTTACTTTCAGTGCACCGTCATCTCTGTTGCGTTTCGCAGCATCAGTAAGCGCTATCAGCAGCCCTACTGCTTGCGCAAACAGCTCCTCGTTACTCATACCACCAGGTATTATGCGTTTCTCAGGAGTCAGCACCTGAGAGTCGACAGCAGTAACAAACTTAAGCCCTCGAGCATGTTGAGCACTTGTTCTATAGTTTGGATCTTTTGTCATACTGCCCCTACTATGCTATGTCCGGAAGAGATTTTGCAAGCATAGGCACAAACACGCTGCATCTTGTGTTTGCTGTCTGTTATGATAGACCTATGAGCGAACATACTACTCACGCGGCAAAAATCATCGCTTTCGTAGGTTTGCCAGGCGCAGGCAAGAGCGAGGCTGTTGACTATGTATGTGCCAAAGGCTATCCAAAAGTCTACGGTGGAGGCTTAATCGTCGAAGGCGTCAAAGAATTGGGGCTCGATGTCACGCCTGAAAACGAAAAACACTATAGAGAAACCATGCGCGCCAAACATGGCAAAGATATCTTTATCAAACTTGTAGCAGAACAAATGCATAACCTAGTTAATGCGGGTCAGCGCCGTATTGTGTTCGATGGCCTCTATATGTGGTCCGAGTACAAATACTTGAAACACGAGTTTCCTGGGGAATTGCTCGTTGTCGCCATCGTAGCACCGCGACGACTTCGCCATCGACGACTCTCTCAGCGGCCAATTCGTCCGCTGACGCATGACGAGGCCAATCAGCGTGACTGGGCAGAGATAGAAAACCTCGAAAAAGGCGGGCCAATCGCTATCGCTGACTATTTCGTCCAGAATGACCATGATCTAGATGCCCTACACCGCCAAATCGATCGTGTGCTTGATGCTACGCAGTTTCTTGCTCACTCTTAAGAACTCCTGCTATACTTGTGAGAGAAAATAAGGAGAATCGACTCATGCAACCCCAACAGAATCAACCCGTACCACCCGCGCAACCAGCACAGCCAGTGCAGTATGCAGTGCCCCTGGAGAACCCAGGACAGACCATGGCAATCATTGGCCTAGTCCTCAATTTTCTCGGTGTCAATATCGCAGGCATTATCTTAGGAGTGATATCGCGCAACAAATCTCGTGAAGCGGGTATGTCAACAACGCTTGGCACCGTCAGTATGGTGTGGGGTATTGTCGGTACTGTATCGGGTGTCTTAGCGCTTATTTTCTTGATCATCGTGTTTGTAATAGCAGCAGCCAGTGAGACATCTCCGTCCACCTCCTCACTACTCCAGCAGAGCTTGCTCTAGCATCATACACCCACCTAGAGATCACAGAGCAAAACAAAAATACCCCCCTTATGGAAAGTGGGATATTTTTATGTGCGTCTACTATTGGAGGTATTCGTAGAGTTTCTTGGCGTCTTTGTGCTTACGTAGCTTTGCCAGTGCTTTGGCTTCAATTTGTCGAATACGCTCCCGCGTGACCGCAAACTCTTGGCCAACCTCTTCAAGTGTGTGACTTTTGCCGTTTTCAAGCCCGAAGCGCATTTTGATGATTTTTTGCTCACGTTCAGAAAGCGTGGACAGAACCGACTGCACCTGCTCTTTAAGTAGTTGATTTGCGGCCGACTCCTCAGGGGTGGCGCTGTCTTCGTCTTCGATAAAGTCACCGAGCACCGAGTCTTCATCTTCTCCGTCGCGGCCAACACCCGCATCGAGACTGCTAATATCTTGCTTGATCTTGATGACGTACTCGACTTTTTCTGGCTCCATCTCGAGCTCGCGAGCCAGCTCTTCAATGCTCGGCTCTCGGTTGAGCTCTTGGGTCATGCGACGCTGAGTGCGCAGGAGCTTGTTGATCGTCTCGACCATGTGCACAGGGATACGGATGGTACGCGCTTGGTCGGCGATCGCACGAGTAATCGCCTGGCGAATCCACCAGGTTGCATAGGTACTAAATTTGAAGCCTTTGTCTGGGTCAAATTTTTCGACTGCCCGCAGTAGTCCAGTATGGCCTTCTTGGATGAGATCAAGAAAATCAAGCCCACGGCCACTATAGCGCTTGGCGATTGAGACAACGAGACGCATGTTTGCCTCGGCCATTTTGTCCTTGGCGCGTTTATCACCCGCTACGACTCGCTGAGCCAGCGCTAGTTCTTCTTCGGCGTTGAGCAATGGAATCTTGCCAATCTCACGCAAGTGTAGCCGTACGGAATCATCGCTAATATCATCAAAATATTGACCAGAATTAAGCACATCCTCGGGGGTGTCTTCGTCTTCTTCGTCGATCAGCTCGTCGAGAGCCGGTTCGTCGGGATCGGGAACAACTACTCCGTCTTCTGTCTCATCTGGTACTACCTGGTCATCATTTGCCACGGGCTATCTCCTTTATTAGGGTGTTGAGTCGCTTACGCAACTGATCTGCCGTCGCCTCATCATCAGACGCTTCGGCCGATCGCAATTCAACAATCAGTTGATCTCTCGTTTGTTTCTTGTATTCGTGTTCAATTTGCCGTAACAGGCGTGCTGTTTCAAAGTAGCGGTCATTACTGTCCCACTCAGCATAGCGCGTGTCGGCACGCAATAGTATAATTTTTACATACGTGTCATGTTTTTGCAAGCCTTCGGGCGTATCAAGTATAGGCCGCCCACGATGAGAAGCTATCCAGCGGGCCAATGCCTGACGCTCTTCGCCATGCAGTAGGTCGATTTGCAGATGTTCAATCAACTCTTGGCTTGAGGTATCTATCGCCATCAGGGCGAGAAAATCGTCTTCGATCGAATAATCAGGCTCGTTTGTCGGTGTACGTGGGACCACAGGACGAAGTGGTTTTTTGTCTTCGGCGTACTGAAGTAGTTTCGCATGCAGCACGTCGAGACCGGTTCCCGTCATACTCGCCGCTTGCCGCTCATAATGATCCCGCTCTACTGGGTCGGTGAGTGTACGGATAACTGCGATAGCAGCTGAGGTGAACTGACGCTTGCCAGCGGCTGTTGCGAGATCAACGCGCGCGGCATATTGCGCCAAAACCCAGTCAACCGCAGGCTGACGCGACTGGATCGACTCTACCCACAGCTGCGGCGCCTGCTGAATCAATTCGTCAGGGTCCTTTGCAGACTCCGGTAGACTAATAATCGAAAGCTCGATACCAACATTCGCAGCGATAGCAATCGCCCGTTCAGTTGCGGCTATACCGGCTTTGTCAGCATCAAACCCTAGTCTGACATCACCCGTAAGGCGCTTGATAGCCCGCAAATGGTGCTCGGTCATCGCGGTGCCGGCTGTTGCCACCACCTGGCACACTGATGCCTGGTGACTACTGACGACGTCGAGATTGCCCTCGACAATCACCACATAATTTTGGGTGCGTATCGCCTCTTTGGCTTGGCTCAGCCCAAATACATGTCTCCCTTTGTCATAAATCACACTTTGAGGAGTATTAAGATATTTCGGTGCACCTTCCACCTCTCCGATGATCCTGCCCGTGAACCCAATCACTTGCCCACTCCCGTCCATCAACGGTATCATTATACGGCCACGAAACAAATCGTCCCCAAAACGATTTGTGAGGCCCGCATCGGCCAACTCTGCTTTTGAGAAGCCTTTTTTCGTCAAGGCGTTAGTGAGGGCAGTTCCAGAATCCGGCGCATATCCGATCTGAAACTCTTCGACCACGCGACGCTTCAGGTGGCGCTGTTTAAACACGTAGTTCATGGCATGTTGGTTGCGCAGTAAACACTGCTGGTAGTAGCGTGTTGCGAGCGCGTGAGCTTCGAGCGCTCTTTTTTTGCGCTTGGCTATCAGCTGACTAGTTTTTGACTCATACTGCGACAGGTCGACACCAGCTTTGCGCGCGAGATGCTCCAAGCTCCCACGAAAATCTAGCCCCTCAACCTCCATGATAAACGAAAAGATATCGCCACCTTTGTTGCTGCTGAAATCATGCCAAATATTTTTTTCGGGACTGACAAAAAAACTCGGCGTTTTCTCGCTACTAAACGGGCTAAGACCTTTGAAATTGCGGCCTGCTCGTTTGAGTTGCACGTATTCGCCAACGATATCTTCGATCGCCAACCGAGCACGTATCTCTTCTTTTGCTTCACCATTCATAACTACTGTTAGTCAGTATACCATCGTTTACTTCTGTTACTTTTTATGCTTAACTATTAGTCATGAATCCGCAAGACCCACTCAATCCTCCTGCAGGAAGTCAGATTCCGAAATTGGAGCCAGATATTCATAGTAGCGCAACTCAGCCCAGTGCTACTGGAGAGTCACAGGTGCCAAACGTCGCAGCTTCTAGCCAACTCGGACCGCAACCGCTTAGCGCCCAATCCTACCAGCCCACGAGACAAGAGTACGCTGCAGATTATCTCGATCAAATTGCTCCTGTCGAACAAAAAGCAGCGAACCGGATGGGCGTAATTGGGCTCATAAGTGGAGCACTCTGCCTAGTATCGCTCGTAGCTTTTGTCATTAATAGTTTACAGCCACCAAGCCTGGCGAGCACAATTCTACCTCTTCAGGCACGCATTGAGACTCTGCAGGCAGTTACAGAAGAACAGAATGGTCGTCTCAATGAATCTGCTATTAGCAATGCAAACTCGTCACTCAATGCCGTACTTATCACAATGTCCTCAGATATCTCAAAAATTACTACCGAGAAGAAAATTAAGAAAAGCAATGACAAGAAGGTTAAAGCTGCTGAAGCAAACTACCGGAGTAGTCTAGCAAACGGCCTTGCGCTAGACTCTGCCCGTGGTCTGCTCGATCGAACATACACGGCAAAAATGACCTACGAGCTCAACATACTAAAAACGATGTTCAAAAAAGTACTAGGTAGTACTAAGCAAGAAAAAATTGAAGAATTTGTTAACGCTGCTATTAAAAATATTGACGCAACACTCAAAATATATCACAGTTTTGACGCCACGAAGTCCTAGCCTTACTCCGTCACCAATCGATAGCTCAGCCGTACTAAGTCTTTGATTTCTTCATCTGTCAGCTGCCCGGTACAGAGAATCGTATTCCAGTGTTTTTTGTTGAGATGGTAGCCTGGCAAGACACTTTCGTACCTTTCACGTAGACGCACCGCCAGTTGCGGATCGCACTTTAGGCTCACGCGCAGCGGCTTGCTTCCATCGGCCACAATCGCAAATAACCGCTCGGTTTGTCCATCAGATTTGCGCCCTACTTTGTAGACACTTGTGCCCTCACCAAACGGAAAATCCAGCCATGCGCCAGGCATAGTAAGCAAGTATGATTCGAGTTCGGCATGTGTCATTGTGCTATTTTAGCGCGCATGAGTGTGAGCTTGCAACTAGGCGGGCATCCTACTGCCTGAGGAAGCGCAATCACACGAAACAGCCTTTGCTATATCCATCGTTTCTTACGAAAATACACGAGCATTCCGAGCGGCATCACTATACAAATCACCAGAAAGCCGATAAATGCTGCGTCAGAGCCAAACGGCATTTGCGTAAAATTTATCCCACCTAGACTAGCCCAAAACGATATCGGCATAAAAATTGTTGCCACGATGGTGAGACGCTTCATGACATCGTTGAGCCGGTTGCTCACTACTGACATATACGTGTCGAGCGCGCTAGTCAACAAGTCTCGGCTCCCTTCAATGAGCTCTCTCGCTCGCCACATATAGTCATAGCTTTCGCGCAAATAGGCCGACACCTTCGGGTCTACCATCTTGTAGTGACCATCGCTCAGCGCCCCAATGATAGACGTAGTCGGCAAAATCACACGTCGGAGTGCTGCTAGTAGTTTCTTGTATACAAACAGTTTCTGAAGCTGATCTTCGGTAGGATTATGCATAATTGTATCTTGAATTGAATCAATAATATCTTCAATTTCGTCGAGGATAGGGCCGTACAAATCTGTCACCGCATCGGCGATACACGCTAGTACGCCACTCGGAGAATTGAGAGTATGCGTGCGCATCACAATTTGCTCTACGACATCTTCGGGCAGCTCACCTGTGTGCAGCGTCACCAGTTCTTTCGCTCCGACTAACACGACGAGTCGCTGTAGTTTAAGTTGTTTTTGTAGTAATTTTGGCAACAAAAACTGTGTCAACAGCCACTCTTCACCTTCTATCACTTGCGGCAAATTTCGACGACTGCCGATTATATTGCGCTGCAGATCCGTCAGCTGAAAATCAGCCGCTGCCGTCTGCCAGCTCGTCGCATTTGCGACTGTTATGTCTCGCCAAATCCCTCGTTGCTCTTCTCGTTGGACCCCACTCATACCTTCGCCTTTTTTAGATAATACTGCAGCTCTTCCATACTACCACGAATATCCTCCAGCGCGCGGTGCTGCTCTGGCTTGGCAAACCGCAGTTTGTATTTGCCTTCCATCACAACCTTCCAGGCCGTTACATCGAGCATACGGTAGTGTAGCCGCTTTGCAAACTTCGGGAACCACTCGTCGATGAATTTACGATCCTGGTGGATAGAATTCCCCGCGAGAAGCACTGGCCCATCCTCAAAATGCTCGTCAAGAAACGCCAGCAGCTCGCGCTCGACAGCCGCCTTGGTTTTTTTGGTGGCTTTATTTTGCGCCGTCAGCTGCTCACGAGATTCTAGCGCTTCTTCGTACCAAAACTTTTTGTTGAGATCAAATCGAGCCTGCACATGCTTGCTACACCAGTGTATTGCCCCTTCATAGGCTGCAATTTCTTTGAAGTCCCAGTCAGTCACAATCGCTGCAATCTCTAGTGGGTAGTCATGTATCGGGTCAAGCCCCGTCATCTCCATATCCACCCACAAAATTCGTTTTGGCTTAAAACTTTGTTTAGTCATAACTTCATTATACCTTGGACATCTGGCGAACTTCGTCAGTTGTCAATATTCTTACATCGTCTTCGCTATAAGTATATCGAAACATCACTTCTCTGCCATCTCGTATGGTTAGTTTTTCGGGTAGGTCGCTTACAGATGAAAGAGGAAACTCATATATCATCGGGACGGCAGCGTCGCCGTTATAGTGCACCTTGTATAGAGAACCGCCGATTTCAAGCTCTACTGGCATGTTCTCTCGAATCGCACGCAGTTTCTGATCGGTGATGAACTGTGTATAGTCTATTGCACGTGCGCGTATGTTGCCGTCTAGCTCTCCCACACTCCCAGCACCCTTAGCCGCCTCGCGAACTATCGTGCTTAGCTCTCGGTCTCCAAGAAGGTTTCTCTCAAAATAGTAGCTCATCCGTTTCTGTGGCACGCGACGAGCGAGGTCATCGAGCCAACGCTTCAGCTGCCTCAAGTCCCGAAGCGCTGGACCTGGCGTGTCAGTTGCCCTTCTTGCAAGTAGCTCGGCTTTATCAACAGTCGTGGCGCGATCACGAGTTTTGACACGACCAGTTCTCAACCGGCCTATATACGTATCTGCTTGCAGCTGAAGTCGCCCGTCTGGACCTACGATTGTCATTTGCCGAACATCCATAGCATGCTTCCCTAAAACTCTTCGTACTGCTGATCGAGATGTCAGAAAGCCTTTATCAATGATATTGACGGTATTGCCATCATCGTCTTCGTACCACCGAGGATAGCCCGCTACCACACTCTCCTTTGGTAGCATGAGAGCAGCCATGACACTGCGATTGCCTATCTGACGATCAAATTCATACGGCGTATGCTTTTCGGGTCCTAAAATGTTTCGAAACCACACAAATGGGAGCCTCGGCTGCTTCTCTCCGCGTGCATTTCGCTTCACACGACCACGGTTTGGACGCCTCGCTACTTCTTCGTATATAAGATGCGGCATGCCTGTGAGGAAAAAGTTGTGCAATGCCTGGCGCTCATCGGCCTTAAACGTATTTGTCAGTCCAAGTTGATCATCTAGAGTCATGCCTGCGCGCCGACAAATTTTATCAAACTGTTTATACGCACGTAGAACATTCTGTGAGTCGAGTCCCGCATCAGCCAAAGCGCCGAGCGACGATATGTTATGTGCAATAAACGGAGTTGTCAGCAATGCTTCGATTTCCTTGTCTTCCACCAGATCAGTAGCCGGCACATTACCCTTGCTACATACATGTACCGTCAACCTCTCTAAATCCTCTTTGGTCTGCATGCCAATTGTTGGCTTGAGATACTTCAACGCCCCCATAAACAGATCGAGTTCGGCAGTAAAGTCGTCCTTAGTATCTGTTGAGAGGCGCTCGTTTCGTTTCTCTAGTTTTGGCCCGGATAGTCCACCTGCTTCGATCGATGCAGCAATCGCCGCAACTTGCAGTCGTTGTGTAATAGAGCCGTGCTGCAGAGCCTCGACAAGTGCTCGTGAAAGCTCTGGCCTAAGTGGATAGCGATCCATGGTTCTCCCAATATCAGTCACCTGGTTGTCCTCATCGACAGCGCCCATCAAGCGCAACACCGTATACGCTTCTTTGATAGTGCCCTGGGTCACTTTATGTATAAGATAGGCATTCAGCGTATAGAAATCTCTATCCATAGCAGAAGCACTGAGCACGTTGCGGGTGATAATCGTGTGATAGATGTCAGCAGGAATATGCTCTTCACGCTCAGGAGATTCGAACCCGACAAACGCACTCGGTAGGAGGTTATTGTGCAACTTCCTATCGATAGCCGATGCTAAAAAGAACTTTCCACCTTGAATATCCCTCCCGCCTCGACCCATTTGCTGGATCAGTTCAGCGCGCGAACAAAGACGTCGTGGCAATCCAGAAGAGTTCTCGTCATCAAGTTCAGGGCTTTTTGTCCACCCATCGCTGATCACGTACTTGAGACCTGGGATAGTGAGCCCTGACTGCCCAGCAGATGTCGACACAATAACCGTTTGCACGTCCAATGCATCTGTTCCATGAAATATCTCTCGTCGAGTCAGTTCATCTATCTTTGAATGAAGAGGCAGCACCTTCACGCTGTCTCCATATCGTGCCTTTAGTTCGTCCATGATCTGTGCTACTGAGCGTTTGCCGTCAGTGAAAATCATTGTTTTGCCACCGTCTTCAAGACATTCTTTTGCAAATACATCGAGGACTGTTTCGTCCGGGCGTTCGTGCTGTTCGATCGAGTGTGGCCGACCTTCGACCATAATACTCGGAATCTTTCTCCCATTGATCGACATATAGGCATCTTGAATCTCTTCCTCGTTCAAGGTCGCACTCATGAGCACCATATTCCACTGTTCGTGATCCGTCATGAGTTCAGCGGCTGTAGCGATCGCAAATTCGGTCTCAATATTTCCCTCGTGCACTTCATCAGCTACGATCAAGACACGCTCGTCCTTCCACTGTTCACGTAGCTCTGGTGCCCGCATCTTGAAAACAGCTGAAGTCATGATCTGTATCACACTATCAGGTTGCATGGTCGAACGCTCAGAGTGCGACATCCCGACAAGATGCTCGGGCATCTCCATCTTGCGCTCAGTAAACTGCTCTGTCAGTTCTGCCTCAATCCTCTCACTGATTCCATCTGTTGTCACACGCCGAGGCTGCAAATAGACGATCCGGTCATAGCCCATTTCAAGCGCATACTGTGCCAGCTGTGTCGACTTGCCACTGCCTGTCTCACCCGCGAGTAGTGATATGCGATTGGTTGCGACCATCTTCATGATATCGTGTCGATATCGTTCGATTGGCAAATCTTTATTGCCAAATCCATGCCAACCCGCCCTCCCTTTCTCTATGCGCTGGGATCGCCAAGTGCGCTCGAGCCTATCGTATGCGATCTTATCGAGTAACCGCTGACGCTCCGTACCGACACGAACTTCATAAGGTACATTTGCCGCTGTAGCTGGCGGTGCCGGAGACGGTCGATAGCCAAAACGGTCATAATGACTGCTCGATCGTGTTGGACGAAGTCTGCTTCTTGGACTCATATCTATATTCAGCCTATCAGAATAGACATCAAGGTGAAATCATAAGCAATATATCCTATCTCAAACGAAGAACCGCTGCTCATACAGCGGCTCTTCGACTTGCTCATTATATAAGCCTACTCTTTACTCTTATCAAGCCTATCAAGTTTAGCGATATGAACAATTTGGTAGATCACAAACGCCGTTGCAAGCAATGTAATGAGCGAGCTCAGGAATGCGCCCCACGCAAAGTCAGCATTACGGCCAGCAATCTCCACATGCCAAACAGCAGCTTCGAGGCCTTTTTGTGACCCGACAATAAACTGCACGATCGGGCTAATGAAGCCTTCGACTAGTTTCTTCACCGTATCGCCCGCAGCGGTACCGATCGCTAGACCCACCGCGAGTCCCACGACACCCTGTTCGCGGATAAAGTTCATGAATCCACTGGCGTGGCCTTTTACTTGTTTTGCTGCCATTACAACAGTTCTCCTCTTAAATTAACTAGACTAAATTATATCGATAGCATAGAAAAAAGACAAGGAGAAGCTGACTGGTTGCGGACCGAGATACCCCGGTCCGCAACCAAACTCTCACCCACTTGAACGATAGAGCACGATACGAGGCAGTCCGTTCCCTCGCTCATGCATCGAGTCCTTGCTCAACCCTACCTTACCCTCCTTCAGTAGCGCGTGCACGGCTCGGTTGAAGGCACGAATGGACCAGCCGGTCTTGCCTGTTGAATCGTGGGTAATTTTGAGCGACGCCATGAGCGCTCGTGAATTATCACCAAATCCTTGACCCCTCTCGCTAAGATTCGTCAGGATCTCGTCCATAAGCACAGCATCTGCCACGTCTTCTCCTTGTCACCGTACGCTGTGCGGCTATCGCACAGAACTATATAATCATACAATAAATTTTATCTATCTGCAATCTTACATTCGTTTAGGCGTATCAACGCCTAGTAACGCCAAGCCGTCCGCCAGTATGTTTTGATAAAGCTCAACCAAATGCAGTCGCTCCGCCTCACGACTATCGCCTACAATACGAGCCTGCTCATAAAATCGATTAAACTCCTGCGCCAATTCATACAAATAATTGCAAATCCCGTGTAGCGCATACTCCGCCGCGGCCTTTTCGACCACCATGCTATACTCTCCAAGTTTACGTAGTAGCGCGCGCTCGTATTTATCATACGAATTTGTCTCTATCGGCTGCTTGTCGGACTTCGCGAGTATCGAAGCCGCCCTCGCATGTGCATATTGTAGATACGGCCCACTATTACCAGCTAGACTCACCGTCTCATCGACATCAAACGCGATATCACCGCCAAATCGGTACTTGGAGAAGGCGTACTTCACCGCGCCCAGCGTGACAGTCGCGCGTTCGCCCTCATCAGCCACTAGTTCGGCTACTTTTTCACTCACAGAGTCGATCGCCTCTATCGCCCGCGTCACATTCCCTAGCCTTGAACTCATTTTTTGTCCATCGGCAAATTTTACCGTGCCATTGGTAAGGTGTGTCATCTGTCCTGCAAGCTCCGGGCGAAACACTTCAGCTGCGGCGAACACTACACGCATATATTCTCGCTGGTCATTACCGGTTATCAAAATCCTCTGGTTAAACTGATAGTCTTGCTTTTCGAGCCAAATCACACCGATATCTTTGGTCTCGTAGGTCGGTAACCCCTGGCTAGTGACAAATACCCGCGTATGCAAATGCTGGCTCTCATCCCCGATGAACACCACAGCACCTTCAGACTCTTTTAGGTTCTCCTGTGCTAGCTGTTCTTGCACCACCCTCATGCCAACCGGCGCTGTCATACTTTCTGGGTAATAGTGCATCGATACTACACCGATCAGCTCATAAAATGCCTCAAAATACTCAAAGCTCCACTGCCGGGTCTGCCAATACAGCTGAGCAAGCGGAGATGTATGGTCATTTTTGGCATGAATCTCATACACGGCTTTATTGAGCTCACCAATCGCCGCTTTCGCAGCGTCATCTTCCTCATACGCAGCAGCGCCTTTGACATACTGCTCACTAATCCAACGCGCCCGTGCAAACGGGGAGGGCGCGACCTCGTTCAGCTGGCGTAACGCATCGTCACCCAGTGTTAGCTGCATGCCATAGAGACATTTGGCAACATGTAATCCTACGTCGCCACCAAAACTTGTGCGGTGCACCGTGGCGCCTGCTTTTTCAAGTAAACGCGCCAGGTTATCCCCATAAATTGTTTGGTAGAGATGTCCTGTGTGGAGCTCCTTAAAGGCATTGGGGCAACTGTATTCCAGGACAAACTCTTTGTCGCTATAAATCTTCTTCACTGGTTGCAGAGCCATCGCATACAACGCAGCATCACTAAGCCGCATGTTGATAAATCCAGGCCCAGCTACAGTTACCTCCGCGAATTCAGCCGTCTCGCGTAACGTACCGGCGATTTGCTCAGCAATTTCCCGTGAACTTTTACCGACTTCACGCGCTAGCTGTAGCGCGACGTTTGTAGCAGCATCGCCAAATCGAACATCCGGCCGCTCGAGATTGACAGTGACTTCTTTGTCATAAAGCGTCTGGACAGCCTGACGGATCGATAACACAATAGACTCCATATTGGAGTCTATTATAGCACTGAGAAGAAGCCGTGTAACGATTCGACACGCCTATGCAGCGCCGTCACCCTCAAGCCCGTCGACACGAGCTTGATTGTATACCGAGACAGGCTCGATACCACGACTATGCTCGCTTTTGAGCACTGCCCGTAGCACATCCATATCATCCTGCGTCAGTGTATCGTCGATTGCTTCTGTCTGTTTTTCTTCTGCCATATCTACATATTAGCATAAGCTCTATAAAAAGTCAAGCTGCCGTCCTTGCGGCTCATCTCGCTTTTGGTATACTAAAGACAATACACTAAAAAGGAGTTCTTATGGACGACAACCAGCCACCTGTACCACCCGTAGCACCACAGCAAAGTCAACCTAACCAGCCAGCAGTTGGGGCACCTTCAGCCTACGTGGCACCTCAGAAGAAATCCCATACCGGACTTATCATCGGGCTTGTTATCGGTGGTATTGTATTCCTTTTACTTATTGGAGGTATCATCATGGCGGTCATTGCCTCCTCGGGTGCGAAAAAGAGCACGACAACAAACACTACCGATAAGACAGCGGTCAAATCTGGACCAGCTGATACGAGCACTTCCAAAGCTGCCTATACTGCAAAATACACCTCTGAACTCTCAAAGGTATGCGATGGGATACCGATTGCAAATGCCGCCGCTTACACGAGCAAATCAGCTGCTATCATACAGGCCTACGAGATGAGTCCCGAAAAAACCACCTGGTCAAGTGTATCGGTCGGCTATGGAAAATCCTATGATCTACCCGAATATAATGATTTTGAAAAAGTCTCTGTCGTTGTTTGTGCGAAAGCAACTACAGGCGCTGAAACTCCTTCGATACCATGTACCGGTAAATCAACAGACCCTGTCGTAAACTACCATAGTGCCAAATATACTGTCACGTTCTATGAAGCTAAAACAGGTAAAAAAATTGGTGACGAGACAACTGTAGAGAGCCCAGCTGATAATTGTCCTTCATTTATGATGTACAACGGAAAAACCAATAACTCCTTTGCATCAGTTGAGAGAGACCAGCTGGAAGCAGTTATTGATACATTTGTTCGCTAACAACAGCAACCTACCGATCAAGCCCGCCTTGTGCGCTAGCAAGGCGGGCTTTGTGATCGAATCTACCCTGGAGCGGTAGCGAACTACAAAGCCCGCTTGACCGCACGAATCATACCAACAAATAGCGGGTGTGCTCGTGTTGGACGACTTCGAAACTCTGGATGCGCCTGCGTCGCCACGAAATACGGGTGGTCACTCCCCTCCACAAACTCCACCAGCTTACCATCAGGGCTGGTGCCGCTGATACGCAGGCCGCCCTGTTCAATCTTGTCCTGATAGGCTTGGTTCACCTCATAGCGGTGGCGATGACGCTCGTCAATACTATGCGCGCCGTAGAGGGTAGCTACCAGCGAATCACTCACGAGATTTGCGGGATAGTCTCCAAGCCGCAACGTCCCACCAGTCGACTCTTTGCCAGCTTGGCCATCCATGATATATACCACAGGGTGCATCGTCTTGGCATCAAACTCAGTACTATGAGCATCTCTGAGCCCTGCAGAGCGCGCTGCCGCAATCACTGCTACCTGCAAACCAAGACAGATCCCGAGATACGGCACCTTATGTTCGAGTGCATAGCGAGCCGCGGCAATCTTGCCATCGACGCCCCGCACGCCGAATCCTCCCGGCACCAACAGCCCGTCAACCGATGCAAAATCTTGCTCTGCGGCCGTTTCGGCATTGATCCATCGAATCGTCAGCTCCGTATCTTCGTGCCATGCCGCCGCCTTCAGTGCCTCGAGCACCGAAATGTAGGTATCTTCGTTGTCCATGTATTTTGCGACTAGCCCGATCGTGGCGTGGTGAGATTTTTTCGCTGTCTGCTTTTGGACTAAATCGCGCCACTTTGTGAGATCGGGCGCCGTGAGATTGCCCGTAAACCGCTCGAGAATCACCCCTAGCGAGCTCTTGGCGACTGCTTCTGGGATCGAAAACACGCTTTTGACATTTGGCATCATCAGCACGGCTTCTTGGTCAACACCCCCAAACATAGCGATCTTGCGGCGGATTGCTTCTGGCGCGGGCTCATCAGTTCGAACCACGACAACGTCTGGTACGATCCCGTAGCCACGAAGGTCATTGAGCGCATTTTGCGCTGGCTTACTCTTGAACTCTTTGCTCGTACCGATGTATGGCACATAGACGACATGGACATATAGCGCATTGTCACGCCCCGCCTTGCGACCAAACTCGCGGATTGCCTCGATAAAACTCAGCCCCTCATAGTCACCTACTGTGCCGCCAATCTCAACGATATGGACATCACTCCCCTCGCTCGCTTGCTGAATCGAGCGCTGGATCGCTCCTGTCAGATGCGGCACCAGCTGAATTGTTTTGCCACCAAATTTTCCCGCTCGCTCATCAGCGATTAGCTCACTAAAGAGCCGCCCGCTCAATGTGGCATTTTTTTGCGTAAATTCTTGATCGAGAAACCGCTCATAGTGCCCCAAGTCAAGGTCGGTTTCGGCGCCATCTTTTGTCACAAAGCATTCGCCGTGCTCCGCAGGATTCAAAAGACCCGCATCTACATTGAGATACGGGTCGCATTTTTGAATCGAAACAGTCAGACCTTTGGCCCCTAGCACTGCGCCAATACTTGCCGCCGTGATACCCTTCCCTACCCCCGAGAGAACGCCGCCTGTTACAAAAATAAATTGTGTCTGTTTGCCCATGTGTGATGTGTTTCCCATGGGATTCCAGTATAGCACTACTCTCCTATGCTACGCTATATCTAGCGTGCTATGTTGTGTATTCTACTCTACCTGTAGTGAAGAGCCTTCAAAACACAGTGCTGTTTAGTGAGCGCTGGTGCGATATACTCTTCTTATTATTCCTCTCTCGCTCAATTGGTGCAAGCGTCATTTTTACCACAAGCAAGTTGTCGTGCTTCATTATCGCAGCACCATCGTCGCAAGTAGTAGTAAGTTGCACATCACGCAAAGCAGCACAATAAGCAGTGCGAGGCGACGCAAGACGATCCTATTGGCGAATTGCCCCATTGTACTCACACTATTCGTAAGAATAATCAGTGGCACTAGCGCAAATGGGATGCCGAACGACAGAGCTGCTTGAGAGAGAAGCAGCGTCACCGTCGGCTCAACACCCATTACCAATAGTACGATCGCCGGGACAATCGTAATACCGCGCCTCACCGATAGGCGTATCTTTTTGTCATATAGCCCAGCCATAATCGCTGCACCAGCTTGCGAACCAACAGCCGTAGAGGCGAGACCCGATATCAGCAAACCGACCGCGAACAGCGTCGCGATGCCTCCTCCTGATACTTGTCCTATCCCAGCATATATTTCTTCCAAACTACCGCTCTCCTGGCCCGTCAACGCACTCGCCGCAAACACTAGCATAGAAATATTCACCAGACCAGCAAATAACAATGCAACTACAACATCAAGTTTGGTCGCACGCAGCAGTGCTGGGATAGCCTTTTTGGTATGTCCATCAAACCGGTCGCGGCTGAGCGAAGAATGCAAATACACGACATGTGGCATGACCGTCGCGCCCAGCATCGCCGTCGCCAAAAGCACCGTGTCGCTGCCGCCCAATCTCGGCACGAGCCCACTCGCGAGCTCCGATACAACCGGAGGGTGCTGCCAAAGCCCTGCCACAAACCCCATCGGCAGCAACAGCAGCATCCCAATAATCACTCGCTCAAACACTTTTTGCTCTCTCTTGGTATAAAGCAAAAGCAGCAGCATCGAAACAACACCGGTAATCACCCCGCCAAGCGGCAACGGCAAGCCAAACAAGAGATTAAGTGCGAGTGCGCCGCCGACCACTTCGGCAATGTCGGTCGCAATCGCTACTACCTCTGCTTGCAGCCAGTACAACAGCCTCCTTCGCCCCGTCAACCGCTCGCCAAGCAGCTCGGGCAATGACTTACCCGTCACCACCCCGAGCTTCGCTGACAAATACTGAACAATCATCGCCATACCATTCGCCGCGACCAACACCCATAGCAGCAAATACCCGTGCTGCGCCCCCGCGCTAAAATTCGCCGCAAAATTCCCCGGATCAACATACGCCACCGCCGCCACAAAAGCCGGCCCCACCCAACTCCTTAAATACCTGGCATTTAGATCTGTTATTTTTTGCATTTTAATTTATTTCTAATTCTTTTTTGATAGCACGTAGCTCCGCTGCTCGATCCTCATACGACTCAAGAAAGGCAAGATACTGTCCGGCACTTAGCTCATTCCCCTGTTGAGCATACACCCAAGCGGTATGACGCACTCCGATATACTCAGGCAAACTCGACCAACGATACGTCAAATAGGTGCGAGGATTGAGGTGGATATAGCGCGTAATGTGCTGTAAATACATATCAGATGTGATACGCTTCGCACGAAACGCGCCTTCAAAAAGATATCCGCTGTTTTTGTGACGTAGATTGTAGTATCGTGCGTATGCGGAAGTAAGTGATTTTACAAACCGACGGATATCATCTGTGTTGCTTTCCTGATACAACAGAAGATGAAAATGGTTTCCCATCAGGCAATACGCGATTACTTTTGCATCTGACTTTTCATACGGCATGCCATCGCCACGAATGTAGACATTCTCATCGAGATAACGTGCCATCAAGGCTATAAATTTCTGTTTATCCCGCGCGTCTATAAAAATCTTACGCTTCCCAGCTCCGCGGTTGTAGATATGATAGTATGCTGGTATATCGAACTCAGTACCTCTGCGCCTCATGCTTAAGATTATATATAATATTTCAAAAATACAAAATTTCTCAGATCTAAATACCGGGTATTTAAAAGTTAGTATAAAAATGCAGGATTCTACAGAGGTAAATGCCAGGTATTTATAGCGACGTGTAGCTCGGTGTTGCACGTGGCAAGTGTCCATTTCGCCAAGACGACACCGAATAACAGCAGTGATTGCTTAGCCGCGCGGAGTAAATGCACTAGGCAACGGAGTGCCGAATCTAACCTCGGGTATGTCAATCACGCCACGTACGCCGTCGCTCATATCATAGAGCATCTGATATATCACGTCAGCCCCACCGAACACCGCGTCTTGCCAGTCACACCCAAGCGTCTTTGCTGCCTGCCTGACCATCGCCTCGCTACGACCCTCAATCTCAATATATGGCGGCATCCAGGGCCACTCATCGATCACGACCTCTGCCTCGCCAAGTTTCCACGTCTCGCGCCGTGACTCTTGGTAGGTATGAAATTTCATGCCACTAGCCTCGAGAAGTGCCTTCGTCGCATCAAAATCACCTACCGTTGCCTCGATCTCACGCGCTGCTTCAATTCCACTCTTCAAATGTTGTTTATATGTCAACGTAACTTTGTCACCCTCGTCGCGAAGCCGCAAAAAAGCATCAATCGCCGCCATCTCTGGAGTCTCGACCAGCGCGCGGCGCATGAGCCGCATTGGCTGGACGCATACCGCTCCCACTCGTGCTAGCAGCTCTCGAGTAGCGTCAACGTCTACATCGATAAACTTCGCTTCTATCTCCGTGTGCATTGCTATTTATCGTCGTTTTCGACTGGTTCGTTCTCGGTGCCGTCGCTTGCTTCTTTGAGTTTGGCCTCAGCGTTACCGGCGTTGACTTCGTAGCTAGTGTTAGTACTTTCAAAGAAATTGACAAGTTCGTAGGTGTCATTAGCCGTTGCCATCCACTTGGCAGGGTTGCTCACGTTGAATTCTGGCTCAAATCCAAGCTCTTCGAGGCGGCGATCGGTCAAATACTTTACATACTGATTAATATAGTCGGCGTTGAGCCCCAAGATACCGTTTGGCAAAAGCGCACGGTTGTACTCCTCTTCCATCACCACACCGTCGAGAATCATCTGTTTGATCTCGGCAGCAAACGCTTCGTCCTGTAGGTCTTCGTTTTCTTCGATTGTTGTAAGAATCAGATTAATACCAAACTTGAGGTGCAACGATTCATCGCGCACAATCCAGTCGATGAGGCTGCCAAAGTTGCGCAGTAGATTTCGTTGTCGGAATGACAACGCTACCATGAAACCACTATAAAACCAGATGCCTTCGAGAATGATGTTATACGCGATCAGATTGCGAATAAAATCTTTTTTGCCCTCTGTCGTCGTGATGTCCATAGTGTCTTCGGTCATGCGTTTGATAAATTTCGTTTCAAACGCCTCTTTTTTGGCCATGACCTCTTCGTCGACATGCGCCGAATAGGCTTTTTCACGGTCGATAGGGAATGTATCAAGCACATACTCAAATGCCATGCAGTGGTTGGCTTCTTCCCACATCTGCTTAGCTAGGTAAAGATGGCACTCAGCTGCATTGACATAGGGGTACACACCAAAAGCAAGTGCCTTATTAACAAGCAGCTCGTTGGGGTTAAAATAGCTCATCAGAAATGTCACCGCGTGACGCTCTTCGTCGCTCATCTTCTCCCAGTCAGCCAGGTCTTGCGCGAGCTGAATTTCGTTCGGAAACCATGTGTTCGCCACCGCCTGGTCATAGAGATCCATCGCCCACTGGTAGTGGATTGGCTTGAGCAACAAACCGTCTTGAATTCCTGCGCCTAAAATTTTTCCCATCGTTTCCTCCTATTTCTTATAGCTCAATCTGTCTTTCGATCAATAACATACCGATGTACGCCAAGTCTCGATGCAGTGATGCGCGCGAGTGGCCTAACTCTCGCGCATCACCTGGCGTTATGTCTTTGCGCTCTTGGTTTTGTGCAACTGTCTCGATCGCGTCGAGCGTCCATCGATACGCATCGACAACCGCCGTATCAGGCCGCTCTTTGTATCTCTCTCTTGTAAGGTCGTATGCCATGCTACTACTGTACCAGCCCCCGTTTATCTTTGCGAACATAAGCAGTTCTAGGCAGCCGAAGACTCGAGAAGATCTAGCAAGCCAGCCCCCTGCGCGATACGTCTCGTCGTTTCGGGGCTCAGTCCGAGACGACCGATCCGATCACGCCCTAAGTTTTGTATCTCTTCTATCATGAGCGACTGCACCACAAGCGGCCTATTTGGACTATTCTGCTCGACACGCACAGGCCAGCCGTTAAGATTCACTACCTCTCCTGGCCGTAAACCTCCGCTCACTACTGGCACCCCTCGCACATGGTCAAGTCTGCTGGGTCGATTGGTGCAGCGACGACACCGCGTGAGCGCGCTTCGGCATCAGCCGTTGCCTGAGCTTCTTTCATAGCTTGTTCGATTGCCTCAAGTTTTTGCTCGAGTGTCATGTTGTCGTCGATGATTGATGATGCGTTCATTTGTGTTCCTTCCCTTTTATATTGCTTGCTTCTTTGCAAATCCAAAGCCTACTTTTTTGCCAGTGGCCTGCGCGATTGCATCAGATTTATTTACTTTGACGGTGCTCTGCTCGGCTTGGTGACGCGGCTTCATGTGTAGGTAGTAGGTTGTTTTGAGGCCACGCTTCCAGGCTTCCATATAGACTTTTTCCATGTCGTCGATACTACGTGTGTCGAGGTACATATTGCGGCTTATCGCTTGGTCGACCCATTTTTGCGCCCGAGCAGCCACTTCGATAAAGGCGAACGGCGACAGTTGGAAACAGGTCTTGTAGACATCTTTGAGTTCCTGTGGGACCTGCTCGATATTCGTCAAATCGCCTTGCTCGATGAGCAATTGCTCCTTCACCTCATCCCATAGGCCCAGTCGCTTAAGATCGCGCACGAGATTGGTGTTTACCTCGAGAAACTTGCCGTTGAGCGTGCTGCGACTAAAGATTTGGCCAAATTGTGGGTCAATTCCAGGCGTGGTGCCCGCAACGTGCGCGATGTTCGCGGTTGGCGCGATCGCCATGAGCGTGGCGTTGCGCATACCTTTAGTTGTTTTCTTGCGCAATTTTTCCCAATCGAGACGCTTCTTACGGGTCACATTAACGGCAACACCACGATCAATTTCGAGCAGGTCGACAGTGTCGATTGGCAGCTCGCCGTTGCTCCAACCACTGCCCTTGAAGTCTGGGTAACTGCCACGAGTTTTGGCGAGTTCAGCCGACTCATCAATCGCATAATAGCTGATAAACTCCGCGAGGCGATCCATCGTGTCGTAAGCCTCTTCGCTTTCGTAGCTGTGCCCGAGCTTTTCGATAATGTCGGTAAAGCCCATGATGCCCAGGCCGAGTGCGCGCGTCGTCTTGATCGAATTAATTGCCTCAGGGATTGGCGTATCCGTGATGTCGCATAGATTGTCGAGCTGCCGAATGGCGCTGCGTGTGGCCGATTCCAAGCGCTTCCAGTCCCACTCCTTGGTCTCAATATCCAGAAACGAACTAAGATTGATGCTCAGGAGGTTGCAGACGGCGATATTTTTCTCGTCTTGGGGCAGTGTGATTTCCGTACAGAGATTGCTGAGGTGAATTATACTGACATTGTTGTTAAGAGCGCGTACATTGATCGTGTCTTTCCAGGTCAGCCACGGGTGGCTCGTTGCTTGCAGTTGTGTCAGCATTTCGCGGTAGAGCTGTCGAGCTGGCATCTTCTTGAAAGCGCGCATGGTGCCAGCCTCTGCCATATCGACATATTGGTTGTAACGTTTAGCAAATTCTTCTCCGTAAAGCTCAGGTAGGTCAGCAACTTCGGCCGGGTCAAACAAGTACCAGTCGGCTTCTGCTTGCACTCGGCGCATAAACTCATCGCTGATAAATACCGCCGTATTCGCAAATCGAGTACGGAAATACGGGTCGCCGGAGTTTTGACGCAGCTCGAGAAACTGAGGAAAGTTCAGGTGCCAGTTCTCCATATAGAGCGCCGCAGCGCCGGCTTTTTTGCCTTTGCGACTGACCGCAAACAGCGCCGTGTCGATCATCTTCATAAAAGGCAAGGGGCCAGTGCTCACCGTGTTCGTTGTCTTCACGGGGCTGCCCATGGCACGGAGTTTATTCATGCTAATACCGATACCGCCAGTACCCTTGGCAATCCACATCACGTCTCGTACCGATTTTGCGATCGACTCCATGTCGTCCTGTACTTCGATAACGAAACAGTTAGAAAGCTGCGGGAATGAACCGCCCGCGTTCACCCTCGTGCTACCGCCAGGCAGATAGTCAAGGTTGCTCATGTGCTTGTAAAAATCAAGCGCGGCAGCGGTAGGATCTTTTTCGTTGAAGCTCAGCCCCATGGCGATTCGCATGTGCGTAAACTGCGGTGTCTCGAATGGATCGCCATTTTGTTTGCGCAGGGCGTAGCGGTTCTTGTTGGTGATTACCCCAAGGTACTTGCTCAGTCCATCGCGACTTGGGTCAAGGGCAGCAGCCAGTTTTTTAATATCAAATACTTTCGAGTCGGACATGCGCTTATCGAGCAAGCCTTCCTTGACCCCGAACTTTAGGTACGCAGGAAACTTCTTTTCATGCAGTTTCTTCAGCTCATCATCCGTTTTGTAGTCACCGAGAATATTTTTGTAAATATTCTTGAGAAGCAATCTCGCTGCGATGGTGTCAAAGTCGGGATCATCCTTGACGTTCTGCAACGCCGTATGAATCACCGCCTCATCAAGCTCCTCGCTGGTGATGCCGTCAAATAGTGTGAGTTGTAGTTCGGTTGCCACTTGCACGACCTTTTGTATCTGGTCGGGCAATCCTTCGCTGGCGCGCACGAGCGCCAGGTTGATTTTGTTGGCGTCAAATGGTTCGCGGGTGCCGTCGCGCTTTACCACGTGGATTTCGCTCATACCCCATATTCCTTTTTGTTATGTTTTATACCCTCGACACATACACCTCCCCAGATGCACGCAAGAAAAATCATCCACTAGTGTGGCGAACTAGCTTTGTCATCTCCTTGCAATTGTGTCTATTTGTTTGAACTACTACATATGTAGTGTCTGCACATGACTATAAGCGCTATATATGGGCTTTTCAAGTCTTTTTTGCCATTTTACTCATGTTTTTTTCACCACATGCCTTTTCACCTCTTGTGAAAAGTATCTAGTGTCAATTGTAACTTTTACTACGCTATATGTAGCGTACAGCGCGTTAATTGCACAAAAAGCATTGACTTTTTTATCATTAAGTGATATATATATTAGCTCTTCGAAATCCTTCGTCGAGCTTGGCTCTTCCACTAGGAGTACTGTATGGACGCTTACGTTTTCGTGATGCGCATCATCGGCGTGACGCTCGTTATCTTCGCCCTCATCTTCGGGGCGAATCTGAGGATCGACCCTATGTGGTCCGCTGCGCTGGGCGTCGGCCTCATGCTGCTCGGCACAAACTCCAACAAGAGCAAGGGCAAGTAGGCTCACCACGGAAACAGACTCGCCGTCGAGGCTCAACCCTCGCCAGCTTGAGCTCCGTCGGTGAGCCTGTTTCTTTTTTGACCCGCCTCTCTGTCCGCAAACCGCCTCGCCTCATTCTGCAAGGGTGCAACCCTTAACAGATGAGATAAGTTATCAAATTGATAAATACTCGCTAAGCTCTGACGCAATCTCTCGCATATCTTTACTTGAAAACTCTTGCACGAATCGCTTGTACTGCTCTGGCCTCATTTCGCCCGCGAGATCGCTGCGCACCCAGCCATCATCGCTCAACTCGATATACTGTTGATAGCTCGACCACTTGTACCTATCATACCGCTGGGGATTGAGGTGGATATACCGCGTGATATGCGCTAAGTACGCCTCGTTAAATATCCACGACGCACGGTAATGACTCTGGAAGACATGTCCTTTTGACCGATACTTTTTGTTGTAGTACATCGAGTAGCGCGTCGAGACCGATTTCATGTACCCTTGCATGGCTTGCTCATCTGACTCTTGATACAAGAGCAGATGAAAGTGCGTACCCATCAGGCAATACGCGACAATTTCGACATCAAACTTCGGATAGTCCCTCCCTTTCTCGGGCGCCTCAGAGCTTAGTAAGTGTTCTTGCAGGAGTGTGAGAAAAAACTCACGGTCATCACTATCTCGGAACAGCTTGCGCTCCCCTGATGCACGGTTATACACATGATAAAATGCTGGTGCTCTGTACTGCTTTACAATATGTTTAGTTGGCATACAACAATAATACGCTAAGTTATCTCATCTGTTAAGGGTTGCACCCTTGCAGATTATGACAAGATTATAGCGACGAGGTATGGTGCTTTATTGAGGTGAGTTTGAGCTAGATATCGTCCTAGCCTATAATCAGTAGTATGGCAACTATTATCTCAATCAAAAATTTTCGGATGGATTTTGGTAAAACGAAGGTTATCGACGATTTGTCATTTGAGGTCAAAAAAGGTGAAACATTTGGCTTCCTTGGCAGCAACGGATCGGGCAAGACCACGACCATTCGCGCCTTGCTGGGAATTTACCAGCCAACTGCAGGCGAGCTCCTAATCGGCGGCAAACCATATAGCGTCTCTGGAGGCGTCAAACTCGGCTACCTCCCCGAAGAGCGCGGTCTCTACAAAAAAGAATCGGTCATCGATGTCATGACGTACTTTGGTCAGCTCAAAGGCATGAGCCGAGCCGACGCCAAAGAAGCCTCGCTCGCTTACTTGCGACGAGTCAAGCTCAACGACAAAGCCACGACACGGCTCGACAAACTAAGCGGCGGCCAACAGCAAAAAGTTCAGCTCGGTATCACGATCATGGATGACCCCGAGCTACTGATTCTCGACGAACCAACTAAAGGGTTTGACCCCGTCAATCGCAAACTGCTGATGGATATCATAGAAGAGCATCAAGCCAAGGGCGCGACCGTCATCATGGTCACCCACCAAATGGAAGAGGTCGAGCGCCTCTGCGACCGTATCATCCTCTTAAAAGACGGCAAATCCCACGCCTATGGAACCGTCGCCGAAGTCAAGAAAAAATTTGCTTGTAAGTCACTCGACGCAGTGTTCCTCAAAGTCTACGGTGACGAAAATACCGAGAAGGAGGAGAACTAATATGCACAACCTTACGACAGTGATTCGATTCGAAACCATTCGCACCCTCAAGAAAAAATCATTTTGGCTGATGGCGCTCGGCTTTCCCGTCATGATGGCCGCCATCTTTGGCATCATTTTCTTGTCAAACAAAAGCACCGATCAAGCAGTAAAAGAGCTCGAGAAACAACAATTCTCGATCATGGTAACTGACGATTCAAAACTTGTTAGCCAGGCGTTACTTACTGCTGTAAAAGCCACAACGGTAACCACAAAGCAGCAAGGCATCGACAGCGTAAAATCCGGCAAAACCGATGGCTACATTTACTACCCTGCCAACCTAGCTTCACAGCCAATCGAGGTTTATGGCAAAGACGTTGGGCTATTCGACAATAGTCGCTACGAAGCTGTCGCCCGGGCGCTACTATTGAACTCTGTCCAAACAAGTGTCAGCCCTCAAGTAAGCGCAGTGATTCAAGGCAAGACACCGGCAAGCGTCACGACCTATCGCGGTAGCGAAGTGTACGACCCCATCAAGCATATGATTTTTCCCGGCATGTTCTTGGTGTTGTTTTATCTATTGATCGCGTTTTTTGGGAGTCAGATGCTCGTCAGCACGACTGAGGAGAAGGAAAATCGTGTGATAGAGATGATCCTCACCACCATCGAAGCCCGCACTCTCATCATCGGCAAAATCATCTCGCTCGTGGCGCTGGCACTTTTACAAGGCGTGATTATCGTCATCCCCGCTCTGATTGGTTATTTGCTATTTCGCGATCAGCTTCAGCTGCCGTCATTCGACCTCTCAAGTTTGCCTGTTGATTGGCTACGTATCGGCATTGGTGCACTGATTTTTATCGTCAGCTTCCTGATGTTCACCGGCTTGCTGGTACTCGTCGGCGCTTCTATGCCGACCGCCAAAGAAGCCAACCAGTTCATTGGTATCGTCTTTATGCTGATTTTTGGCCCACTTTACGCCGTCAGCCTCTTTATTTCTGCCCCCGATAGCCCGTTTGTACGATTCTTAACGCTATTTCCCCTCACCGCACCAATCCCATTGTTGCTGCGAAATGCCGTCGGCAATCTCAACACCTGGGAGCTTGCTCTAGCGATTCCGATTCTCATCGTCTCTGCGGCCATCGTGCTCGCCCTGGCAGTACGTGTCTTTAGATTTGGCGCCCTCGAGTATAGTCGCAAGCTGGGTTTGAGAGAAATTTTCGGCAAATAACAGAAAGGCTCCTTACGCACCCACTTCCAGTGGGGCGTCCTATTTCCGTTTGCGGCGTACCGTCACCCGCTTCACGAACTCCGAGTTCTCGTCTCACACCTATTCTCAGCCATAAAAAAAGACCCCCTGCCCAGAGTCTCTTTTCATGGCGGAGAGAGGGAGATTCGAACTCCCGGTGCAGTTTTAGCCACACACCGCTTTTCGAGAGCGGCACCTTCAACCACTCAGACATCTCTCCGTATGTTATTCGTCGCGCTGGCTTCGTATCCTCAGCGCTCCGCTCTGTCATGGACAGATGTTCGCTATTTCCGCTTTGACTTTTCTCGACTGGTACTACCAGTCTGCGAGAAGCCCTGCGCTTCACAGACATCTCTCCATCGTTTCCATTCTAACAGAGGCCCCGTGTATACTGATAGTATGGAAGATTCAATTTTTACGAAAATTATCAAAGGTGAGATTCCTTGCCACAAGATATATGAGGATGAGAAAACAATTGCTTTTCTTGATATAGACCCGGCAGTTCATGCTCACACGCTTGTCGTGCCAAAAGTCCAAGTCGACCAGTTCAACGACCTAGATGATGAGTATTACCAAGCTCTTTGGAATACAGTTAAGAAAGTTGCAAATAACCACCAATCAAAGCTCGGCACTGACCGCATCGGTATTGTCATCAAAGGAGTTGATGTACCTCATGCACACGTGCATGTTCAGCCCTTCAATGTTGGTCAGCATCTCGGCGCTGGCAAAAATGGAATCAAGAAGCCCACGCATGAAGAGCTGGCGGTTACCGCGGATAAGCTCCGTTTCGATGATTAAAGTCATTACCGTAGGTAAGAGACATGAGTCGTGGGTGTCTGAGGGTATCGAGCGCTACCAAAAGCGCCTGAGGGCACCCTGGAATCTCGAATGGGTACTTTTGCCTCACAGCAGTCTCGATGGCCTCAGAGCCCGCCAGGACGAGTCGGAGCGCATACTTTCAAAGCTCAATGCTTCCGACTACGTTATTCTGCTCGACGAGCGCGGCAAACTACTTGACTCCCCCGCACTTGCGCAACTGCTCCAACAGCAAATCGATTCCTCGACAAATATCGTGGTTATTATCGGTGGAGCCTACGGGGTATCGAGCGACTTACAGCAACGCGCCGATGTTATCTGGTCACTCTCCCCTGCTGTCTTTCCGCATCAGCTTGTGCGTCTCATCTTCATCGAGCAGCTCTACCGATCACAGGAAATCAGTGCCGGCCGGCCGTATCACCATCAGTAGAGATATTATATTGTGACACGGTATTGACTTTTCATAAAGTTTATGCTAAGTTAATTAAAGTAACAAATAACAAAAACAAAAAATATGTCACAAATTATCTTCAAATACTTTATCGCAGCAGTAAGCCTCATGACGGCAATCGGCGTATTTGCCCATGACGGCCGTATCGACAAGGCAGCCATGACCGCCCTTGGTGCGTCCTCACTAGCAGCTTATGCAGCCAGCACCGCGACGGTCCAAGCAAAGTTCGCCGACTTTATCGCGACGGACGCCCATACGCACCCAGATCATAACGCTGCTGACTCGTTACTTCGTAATGCATTCAAATACCAGCAACCGAGCATTTCACCTCGCCGCAACTCCCATCATAAACAGCTAAAATCACTGCTCGACGGTGGTCGACACGCCTTTGACAATACAAATCTACCTGTTTTGGCTGGCTAAAGCGTCATATCGTGACCGATAACAGACAGCTCAGCCTGCAGACGCTCGAGTAGCGTCTGTTTTGCAGCGAGCTGTTGGCGCGATTCCTGGACAAGCTCAGCCGGTGCTTTGGCAATATATGATTCGTTGGCGAGACGGCCTTCGAGCATTTGCACGTCACTACGCACCTGTGCCAAACGCACTTCAAGGTTTGATTGATGTTCGTAGAGCGTGTCGGCATCGACATCAAGCCATGCATCACGGCCACTGGCAGCAAGGCGTAGTCCGCGTGGCTGATCAACATGCTCTATCGCCTTTAGTTTAGCGAGTTTCATAATTAAATCTTTGTTGTCAGCGACTAATGAGTCGTCCATGTATAGCATAGGGTACGTCTCGTTACCGGGTAGCTCTGCGATCACATAGCGAGCTTCAACCACGAGCCGCTTGAGACGACCAAATTGTGCGGCAGCGATCTCACTGCACTCTTTGGGCTCTGGCCATTTCTCGCCCGCCAGCAAGGTATTGCGCCAGTTGGTTGACTGCCATATCGTCTCTGTCACAAAGGGCGCAAATGGGTGCGAAAGTCG
>CAZPEO010000002.1:75030-84161 GCA_964585675.1 uncultured Candidatus Saccharibacteria bacterium
TGGTTGACTGCCATATCGTCTCTGTCACAAAGGGCGCAAATGGGTGCGAAAGTCGTAGGACAGTGTCGAGCACATAAGCGCTCATGTCGTTGTGTTGCTCAACCTTACTAGCCTCGACATACCAGTCGGCTACATCGTCCCACAGAGTGTGATAGACGGTCTCGGCCGCTTCGGCAAAGCTATAATTTGCCAGTTGCTGCTCGATCTTTTCGGCTGCGAGATTGAGGCGGCGTATGATCCAGTGGTCCGCTAGAGTCTTGGGTTCTGGGTTGAGATTGACGTGACTATCCCCTATCGCCGTCTCGATATAGCGAGCGACATTCCAGAGTTTGTTGCAAAAATTTCTGCCCGCAATCACTTTGCTCTTGCTGAAAGCTTGGCTCTGAGCGGCACTTCGGCTCGCGATAATTCCCATGCGCAAGGCGTCGGATCCAAACTCCGCCACAATCTCCATTGGGTTAATGACATTCCCCTTGCTCTTGCTCATCTTTTGATTGCGTTCATCGTTGACCATGCCATGCAAATAGACGTGCTTGAAAGGTACTTTGTCGGTGCGGTAGAGACCAAGCATTATCATACGCCCCACCCACTGATAGAGGATGTCAAAGCCCGTTTCCATCACGCTCGTGGGATAAAAGCGGGCCAGCGGGCCGTTCTGAAGCACTTCAGTCGTAATAAATGGCCACTGACCACTACTAAACCATGTATCAAACGTGTCTTCCTCCCGTACATATGTTGTGCCATTTACAACTATCTCTGCCTCATGGACGCGCTCATCAAAAATCCAATCATCGTGATCTTTCTTGTTCTGAAACGCTGGAATTGGGATCCCCCATGGTATTTGTCGGCTCAGGTTCCAATCACGCAACTGATCGAGGTACTTGGCAAGTATTTCGCCTCGAGTAGCAGGGGTAAACGTGATGTCTCCAGCACGTATGGCGGCGGCTGCACGTTCGGCTAGGGGCTTGACCTTTAGAAACCATTGGTCTTTAACAAGTGGTTCGATGATTGTATCGCATTTATAGCAGTGTCCGACTGCATGCTCGATATCTGTTTCACCGCGACGTAGCTCTTCGATATCTAGTGCTGCTAGCACCTTTTTGCGAGCCTCCCCGGCAGAGATTCCGAGGTATGGAGGTTGAACATTAATCATCTTGCCGTCATAGCCAATCACCTGAACCCGCTCAAGGTGATGGCGCTCCCCTATCTCAAAATCATTGGGGTCATGAGCCGGCGTGATCTTTACTGCCCCTGTCCCATATGCCATATCGACATATTCATCAGCGATAATCGGGATTTCGCGATCAGTGAGGGGCAGCTGGACTTTTGTGCCAACCAAATGCTTATACCGCTCGTCATTTGGGTTGACCGCTACCGCTACGTCACCGAGCATGGTCTCTGGGCGCGTAGTAGCAACAATAATCTCTCCGACATGATCGAGTGTCGGGTAGGCAATGTTGTAGAGCTTGCTTTTTTCATTTTTGTGCACCACCTCAATATCACTAAAACTCGTTTGGTGTTTGAGACAATAATTCACCATACGCTCGCCCCTATAGACCAGCCCGTCATCCCAAAGCTGCTTGAACGTGCCATAGACAGTCGTAATCACCTTCTCGTCCAGCGTAAACACGAGGTCTTTCCAGCTTGCGCCTGCCCCGAGGGCCCGCAGTTGCAACTCCATGTCGCCCCGCTTACGGTCAACAAAATCCCACACCTGTGAATACAACTGCTCACGAGTATAGTCAAAACGCGTCTTGCCTTGCTTTTCGAGCTCTTTTTCGTAGACCACCCACGTCTCGAACCCGGCGTGGTCAGCGCCCGGAATATAGACAGCGTCAAAGCCTCGCATACGATGAAATCGCACCAGTATATCCTCGATATCAGCCATCAGAGCATGGCCGATATGAAGATCTCCATTGGCGTTAGGCGGAGGCATAACAATCGAATACGGCTCGCCCTCCCCTTTTGGCTCAAAAACCCCCGACTGCTCCCACATGGCATAGATCGTTGGCTCGTAATCGTTGGGGGTGTAGGCTTTTGGTAGATTCATGCAACGGTCCCTCTATCATACAGATTGATTTTTGCACGCGAAAAAAAGGCATGACAATAAATCTTTTCACGTGAAAAGATTTTCTCTGTTATACCTCTGTTGTTGGCTCGCGTGTTTGTGTTACTATTTAGTATAACACACAATACCCTAAATATGTCTAGTACGATGTATAATAGTTTGTATGATAGTCGGTACGTCATGCAATGAGCCCGAGCTGTGGGATGAGGTTATTCATGATCTTGACGGCCACCCCCTTCAACTTTGGGGCTGGGGCGAACTAAAGTCGGCCCATAATTGGAAAGCACACCGAGTGTTGTTCACTGACGAAGACGATACGGTCATTGGGGCTGCGCAGATAGTGAGTCGACAGCTACCACTACCGTTTAAGCGCTTTAACTACATCCCGAGAGGGCCAGTGTGGTGCGAGGGCAGAGAAGCCGAAGTGCTCGATGCGCTGGTACGCTACAGCAAACAACACCTCCCAGGAGCAGCACTGAGTATCGAGCCAGATGACGAACAAGTGCCTCTAGTAAAGGGCTGGAGAAAGGCCGCACATACCATCCTCATCCCTCGGACGCTCATCCTCGACCTCAACAAAAGTGAGCCAGCGCTACTCGAAGCCATGACCAAAAAAACTCGTCAATACATCCGCAAATCCGAAAGGGAAGGGCTCGTGCTGCGACGTATCCGCGCCGATCAAGAGTTCGCTCAATGTCTCGAGCTCTATCGCCAAACTGCCGCTCGCGCAAGGTTCGCACTGCATACCGACCAGTACTATCAAGATGCCCACCGCTTACTTGGTGATTCATCAGTGATATTTGCAGCATTTGAAGCAAGCGCCCCTGTAGCGTTCGTGTGGCTGGCTGTCAGCCAGAAAACTGCGTTTGAGCTCTATGGAGGCATGAATGAGCGCGGCCAGGAGCTGCGCGCCAACTATGCGCTCAAATGGCACGCAATCACTACCTGCAAGGAGTGGGGGATTGACCGCTACGACATGAATGGTCTACTCAACGACGGCGTGAGTACGTTCAAACAAGGTTTCGCGGACCACGAAACCATGCTAGCTGGCACGTATGATTATCCTCTCTCGCCTCTATACGCTGCGTGGTCAAAAGGCCTCCCAGCTGCCAAAAAAACCGTTCGTACCGTCAAAAAAATGTTAAAACGTCGCTAAAGAGTCGTGATGTCGACAGCACCATGTCGATGCACGACAATCTGTTTGTTGTTGTCAAACCCTATGATCGTCGAGGGTGGGCGATCGCCGAGATCACCAACATCGACATAGAAGTCGACCGATTCACCAAAATATTGTCTGGCTGCCTCTATAGAAGTAGCAGTCGGCTGACCAGGCAGATTCGCACTAGAGGTCATCAACGCACCAGTTTGCTCGAGAAGCGCCACTAATTGCACATCTGCCGGTAGTCTCACTGGTAAAGTCGCGCGATCTTTTTTGAGAAAATGTGCAACATTTGTTGCATTTAATACAACACTAACCGCTGCCGGCCAAAATTTATTGCAGAGTTCTAACTCGTCAGCACGAAAGCCCAGCTCCTCAAAATCAGCCAAGCAAGAACCAATGATCGTCCCGGGCTGCAACGGGCGAGGCTTACTACGGTACAATCTGTCAATCGCACTGCTCTCGGAGGCTTTTGCGACCAGCCCATAGACTGTGTCGGTCGGAATAACTCCGACAGCCCCTTGCAGCAGTGCGGCCGCCAAATCAGGGTCGCTCAGTGAAGAAAATATCCTAGCGTTCACGCTGGTTCCATGCCGTTTTACTCATACTGATACCTGGGATCACCTCGCTCTCGTATGGGTCGGTGGCAGGGACACACTCGGCTTGATAAAAGCCAAGCGCGGCTATCATCGCGGCATTGTCGGTACAAAGTGACATCGGAGCGTATTCGATGGGAAGGGGTAGGGCAGCTTGCAACTGTTGGCGTAGTTCTTGATTAGCGGCCACTCCACCAGCAATTACAACTGAAGCAGCTTGGTGTTCGTCGGCTGCTCGAACAGTTTTTTCCACAAGAGTGGCAACAGCAGTATCCTGAAAGCTCGCCGCAAAATCATCGCGCTGTGAAGCCGTGAGAAGCCCTGCAAGCTCATGAGAAGGAAAAGTAAAGTCTTTGCCCACTTCACGCTGTACGGCCCGTAGAACGGCTGTTTTGAGGCCAGAGAATGAAAAATCATAGCGACCACTTACTTTCGCCCTTGGCAGTCGATACTTGGTCGCATCACCCCGCACAGCAGCATGAGCGATTGACGGCCCGCCAGGGTAGGGGAGACCGAGAATTTTTGCCACTTTATCGAATGCTTCACCTACCGCATCATCCTGTGTCTGCCCAAGCAGCTCGTAGTCACCATGGTCGTGAAACAATACCAGCTGTGTATGACCCCCTGACACAATGAGCGCCAGCATAGGAAACTTCGGTTGCACACTCGGCAACGCCAATTGCGGGTCAAGTTGCTTCGACTGATCGGTGATAAAATTTGCATACACATGCGCTTCGACATGATGGATGGGGTAGAGGGGTTTTTCGTGGACGATCGCAAGTGTTCTGGCGGCGAGCGTACCGACCAGCAACGACCCGATCAACCCTGGGGCATAGGTGACGGCTATCGCATCGATATCGCCCCAAGTACACCCCGCATCTCGCAGAGCAGTTTCTACCACTGGATTGATCGCTTCGATATGACTTCTGGCGGCAATTTCTGGTACTACACCACCATATTGAGCATGGATATCAATTTGACTCGCCACGGTGTTGGAAAGCAAACGAGTCCCATCTTCTACCACAGCGGCAGCGGTCTCGTCGCAACTACTCTCAATTCCCAGGATTTTCACTAGCCTTATTATACCACTTTTCTCTCTATCAATCAGAGTAGGGCTATGCCGCATCGCTCTCGTGAATGTTCCAGCATCAACGAGGTCCGCCGAGCAACACTCAGCACAGTGCAGCCAATGCCGGATCAGCCCGCCGACAAGGAGGCGTCGACAGGGCGGCCAGCGAGACAACCGCCACCCGACCACTTAATACACCGCCATCTGGCTGTGTGGTGCTTTCGTAGGACTCGATCTGCTTTCTTTGATACTGGCTCCTTTGCGTGATCGCATCGACCAACCAACTAGTGCTAAAATAGTTCTATGAAGCAGCAGTTAGCGAGGGGAGTTCGCAGAGCCTTACCGAAAAAAACCGTAGGGAGTATTGAAAATTCCTACCGAAAAACACGTGCCAAACTTTTGTCCGCACGTTATGGCCATCCTGCACGTAGCCTCAAAATAATTGCTGTTACTGGCACCAACGGCAAGACGACGACCGTCAATTACCTCAACGAAATCCTCAAACAAGCTGGCAAAACAACCGCTATGTTTAGTACGGCCACCATAGAAGTAGCAGGGTATACCCGCCGCAATGATCTCAATGCGACCGTAGCAAACGTGCGCCGCATGCAAGAGTTTTTTCGTGATGCAAAACGTGCCAATATCGACTATGTCGTGATGGAATTTCCGAGCCACGCCATCCACCAGTACAAACTCGCAGGTGTACCCATAGAAATGGCGATCATGACCAACCTGACTCAAGACCATCTTGACTATCACGGTACCATGGAGGCCTATGCCGAAGTAAAGTCAAGAATATTTGCTAACGAACCTCATTATATCGTCCTCAACCGCGACGACAAGTGGTTTGACTACTACGACAAATATCCCGCAGGGTCACAAAAAATCACTTATGGCACTCACAAAGATGCTGAAGCCAAGATCGAACACATCAAGCTCTACCGAAAAGGCACCGAAGCAACTGTCGTCGTCGACCACCAGACCAAACTCGAACTCGCAACGAATTTGCCTGGAGAATTCAATATCTACAACATGACCGCCGCTGTTGCAGCCGCCTACCTGCTGGGAGTTGAGCTAAACGATATCGTAGAAGGAGTCGCCAACCTCGAGGCTGTGCCGGGCCGATTTGAACGAGTCGGCGAAGGGCTACCCTACGACGTGATCGTTGATTATGCCCACACACCAGATGGTCTCGAAAAACTCCTCACTGCCGCCAAAGCAATCACCAAAAACCGCGTCATCCTTGTCTTTGGCGCCTGTGGTGATCGAGACAAAGGCAAGCGACCTCAGATGGGAGAGATTGCTGCGACCCTCGCCGATCGCATCTTCCTGACCGATGAAGAAAGTTACAATGAAAATCCGGACGATATCCGCCACATGATCTACGATGGGATAGAAAAGGTAAAAGGCGGTGCCATGAAAACAACAGAGATCGCCGATAGGCGTGAAGCGATCGAAAAGGCCCTGAGCGTAGCCACCAAAGGCGACACGGTGCTCATTACTGGCATGGGGCACGAAGTCTACCGCATTGTAAACGGCAAACGCATTCCCTGGAATGACTCAGAGGTAGTGCGCGAAATCCTCCATAATGCTTGACTTTTACAAATATTTATGCTAGTATATTAAACACTATGCATGAACAAAGTACTGTTGGTACCTCGATAGAAGAGCAGGACCCTCAAGGCAACACGCAAACGCTTAAGTTCCCTTCGTCTACCGATGCAGATCTTATTCGGCGTCTTTCTAGGCAAGAAAATAAAGATCCGCTTCGTGCTCATTTAGAAGACGTTGCTTATGACTTCATCTACGAAAATCCTGAATTTGCTGATACGCTTAATAAAAATATAGCGATCATACGTTCCCCTAAGGCAAATGAGGAAGAGAAGAGAATCGCAGCAGCCGAAAATCGTGCACTCAATTTACAGGCCCAACAAATTATCCTTGATCACATCGGCATCCAAGACGTTATACTCGACGAAATTGTGCATGCACGGAATGAGATTACACATATTATTACCAAAGACAAGGAAGAGAAAGGCGACTTATCTGACCCACTCATTGCACTTGGGATACTTACGACAGATAAAGACGGAAATGATCGGTTCACCTATCCACGTGCGCTTTTTCCGCCATGTACGACTGAGAAATGGCATAAGTACCTTAGTGCTGTGAAAGACCATATCGACGCGGCAGAGCTACTGAAAGGTCCTGCTCCACACACCTCCCAGACATACGTAGTTGAAAAAGATAATTTGCGACGACTTGCTCACAATGCGGTTTCAAAAGATGTCCAGAGACTACTATGGCTCCCTAATACGGAAGAAGGGTTTGAGGAGGCCCGAAAACTAGTAGCAAAAATGCGCGAGAACCGTTTTCCCACCATAGAGACAGGCGAGAGAGGGCGTATTGCAGGACAGATAGGAGGATCGGTTGTTTCAATCCTACGCTCAAGCGAGAAGCGTTTTTTCGATCCTGAAAGCGCAAGCTATGACTATAGATAAGCCTAAAACCACTGTCGCTTCTTGACACGCCAAGACAAACTAATGACCAGGCGCTGAGTAAAGCGCTGCCACCGGCGATATGCACGAGGATTGATGACAAGATCGTAGCAGCCGATATAATCAGTAACGAGTTTGTTAAGGCTGGTTTTGAACCGGCCTACTCCGTAAAATGCATGTGTCTCGTCGTTGATGTGACGAGAATGCGGAGCGCCGCAGAGGTCATAACTAGTGACTCCACGCGCTTTCATCCACTGTATGATCTCCCACTGCAAAAGGTGACTTGCGCCGTAGGTGGTACGCTCGCGCACTGAGGCTCCGTCTTTGTAGAGGCCCTTCCTCCCCAGATACATGCAATAGGCCGCGGCCACAACGTTTCCGTTAACATACGCAAAAAACAGCTGCCCCCTGCCTGTCTGAGCAAAGCGTTGCCAAAATGCCTGGTAGTAGTCAAAACCGCGCAATGAACTCTCAAAGCGGCCCTTAGCTGTGGCGCTCAGTAGTTCAAACATAATCTGCATGTTTTCTTTGGTGAGAGGTACCGGCCTTGTTTTTACTCCATCGCGCTGGGCGCGCTTGATCGCGTGCCGGCCTTTTTGGGGTAAACTTATCATAATCGTCTCGAGATCGGGTGATAGATCGAGAATAACAGTTGAAACGTTCGGCTGAACGGCAGGCGTCTTTACAAATCCCGCCTCTGAAAATAAAGCGCCGTCACCTGTATCTTCTGGCAGCTCTGGCTCAAATTTGATTGCGAACACGCCGTACTGAGCAGCAAATGGTCGAAGCTGTCTAGCCACAGCTATTGCTTCCGTCTGGCTACAGACCCCTGGACCTTTTGGTAGATACCACAGCGCGCCGTGCGCAAAGACTCGTTTCTCGAGTGCGGTGATTGCCAAGCCGTCACACATAATATAGCGCGGAGCCCAGCCGTTAGCGCGTTTGGTTTCAGCCATCTCTTGAGCCTGAAACACATTGCCGCCGTCGGGGTTCTGCGCGAGCAGGTCATCCCACTGTGCTGTTTCCTCAGGCGTCGCAAAACGAGTCGTCATAGGACCAGTATACCAAAACCGCTCTCTTCGGAGCGGTTCTTGTCGGTACTAAGCCTGGGCGCCAGAGAGGAAATCGATTTCTTTGATAATATCAAGCAGTGCTTGCGCTCGACGAGCCTCATCGGCAATGAGCTTGGCTGCTTCGTGTGCAGGCGCAATGAGCGTTCTGTCGTCAGTCGAACGGATCAGGAGGAGATATGTATCAAACTTCTCCTCTGGAGCAAGGGTGAGTTTGTCAACGAGTGGTCGGAGCTCGTTGATTGCTTCTTTTTTGACAATATCGAGGCTGTCATCTCCAGTAGGGGATAGTGGCTGAACAGCAGGCGGAGGAGACAGTGGAGCAGGGTCTGACACGGGAAGTGCAGGCTCGTCAGCTGGCGCAGCAGGCGGGGGAGTGCTAGGTACTGGCACCGAAACAGTCGGATTTGGGGCCGTCACTGCGTCGTCGGCACCTCCAATACCGGCCAATACTTTGGCTAACTCTTGGTCGTCACTAATCGGTTGTGTTGATTGCGGTTGAATATCCATGCCCACCTCTGGTTATTTCATACTTATGCTTAGCTTATAAATACTGTATCATGGAATCAAGAGGATAAGCAAGTAAAAATAGGGTGGGAATATGCTAGATGACATGAATGTGATAAAACAGCGTGATGTATCGGACGCGCTCGGAGTCACCGCCAAGCAGT
>CAZPEO010000003.1:0-47517 GCA_964585675.1 uncultured Candidatus Saccharibacteria bacterium
TATTACGGACATTTCCGTTATGTTGGTGAACTCTACGAGGGCAAACATACCCCAATAATGGCAAAGAAATTGTTTGACCAAGTGCAGGCTGTTTTAGAAATGCGTGGTCGCCCACGCAAAACCAAACACAACAATCCTAAAGTCTTTTGCGGGCTTTTGCGTTGCGGTTCGTGCAACCTCATGATTACTGGCGAAAAACGCACCAAAACCCAGAAAAACGGCAATATACACGAATATATCTATTATCACTGCACCAAGAAGCGCAAAGACATGAAATGTCTTGAGCCGCATATCCGCCAAGAGGGACTAGACAACCAGTTGTCTAGTCTACTCAATGAATACACCCTGCCAGATAGCTGGACAAAATCCCTTAATAAAATGCTGGCTGATGACGAAAAACAAGCCGAGCAATCCTTTGGTGTATTCATAGCAAGCGCAATAGGCAAAATTGGTAACTTGCAAAGTAAGTTACAGCGCCTGCTGGACAGTTACCTAGACCAAGATATTGACCGAGAAACCTATGTCGCCAAGAAAGCCGAACTTATGAGCGAAAAGAAGTCGCTGGAGGAACAAAACAGCAAACTGACCCTAACCTCAACGGCTTGGGTCGAACCGATGCGAAACTGGCTCAAGCATGCTAACTCAATCTGTGAGATTACCAGAAGCTCCGAATTAGAAGCAAAAAAGGCTCTTGCCAAAGAAATCTTTGGCTCGAACCTAATTCTAAAATCCCAAAAGGCGCAGCCTACGGCTGCCCAAATTTCTTTTTCTCCCCCTGAAAACATTTGGTCTGCGCTCCGCGCGACCAAAGAAAAAGCCACCCTTTCGGGCGACAATCTCCAATTTAGTCCAATTTTGGCTGGGGATGAGGGATTCGAACCCCCGAATGCCAGGACCAGAACCTGGTGCCTTACCACTTGGCGAATCCCCAGTATATGAATTGTATATAATGCGTATAGGGTTCGAATCCGATTCGACCCACGTTCCGCGGGCCCGCGACTTCATCTTTGAAAACATAGTTTTCAAGAGAAGCTCGCCTTGCAGATTGCCGTTCTGGGCAATCTTCACCCAGAATGCCAGGACCAAAACCTGGTGCCTTGTCACGATAAAATCTCTTCGGAATTTTTCGCGACCCCGCCTCAACGTACTGAAAGCATAGCTTTCAACCAGTTTCCGGCCTTGCGACCCGCTACGAGCGGCTCTCACACTTGGCGAATCCCCAGTACGCTCCATAGATTGTACTATGAAACTCGTAACACCTCAATGCTATATGCTACACTGAACATAGTAATAACTAAACAATATAAAGAGTGCAGCGAGAGATCTAGCTCGTCGACCTGCCAGCAACCTGCTCTCTATGGAGCAAGGTGCTACATCTAGCCCGCATGGCGGGGAAGATATGAGTATCTCATCCTTGCCTGTTTCATGCAGAAAGGATATTTTTATGTCACAATTACGAACCGCAGAGAGCGTGTCGCCTAAGCACCCAGATAAGCTATGCGACCAGATTTCTGATGCGATTTTGGATGCATATCTAGCTCAGGACCCTGAGGCGCGGGTAGCTGTAGAAGCGGTGGGGGGTCATGGCAAGGTTTTTGTTGTAGGTGAGGTAACATCGAGCGCGACAGTAGAAGTAGAACCTATGGTACGTCGGCTGGCGGGAGAGCAGGAGATAGAAGTACGTTTGGTGCAGCAGAGCCCTGAGATTGCACGCGGCGTCGATACTGGCGGGGCGGGTGATCAAGGGATTATGATCGGCTATGCATGCAGCGAAACGCCTGAGCTCCTGCCACTTGAGACAGTGCTAGCTAGACGGCTGAATCGAAGGCTGTTTGACAAATGGCCATATGATGGCAAGACCCAAGTCACTACGAAAGATAACGAGATAGTCTCGGTGGTCGCGAGTTTTCAAAACGCTCCAGCTACAGAGATTAGAAAGGTAATAACGGCGTGGCTCGCTGATGAGCCTTTGGCTCGTGCAGCCAAACAAGTCGAGTATCACATCAATCCTACCGGTGATTGGGCAATCGGTGGGTTTGATGCTGATACCGGCTTGACGGGCCGCAAGCTGATCGTCGATAACTATGGCCCACGGATTCCAATTGGCGGCGGGGCATTTAGCGGCAAGGACCCGAGCAAGGTCGATCGATCAGCCGCATATGCAGCGAGAAAAATCGCCGTTGACTACGTGCGAGCTCGAGGCGCAAGTGAAGTGCTGGTGCGCCTTGCCTACGCGATCGGGCATGATCAGCCACTTGAGGCATCGGTGACGATTGATGGCGTGCAAGAGGTCGTCGAGGGGTATGACCTGAGCCCAAAAGGTATCAGTGAATTACTCAATCTCAAGCAGCCGCAATATGAGGCAACAGCCCGCTATGGACACTTTGGGCATGAAGAGTTTGCTTGGGAGCAGTAGTTTTCTACTTCGCGACTAGGATTTGAGGAGCACATGAAGGATCCAGCCAGACGCTAAACCAACGAAGATGATACCGCTGCCGAGGATCGCAATCTCAAACGCGTCGCGCCAGCGAGGCATATTGAGCACTACCGCCCGATAATATCCAGCGAGTAGCAAGATGATGAGGGTGATAGAGCAGCTGTAGATCACCGCATGAGTGACGCTGTCCATCACAAAGAGCGGGATGATCGAGATGATGCTGATCGCAAAATACGATACAAACTGGATGAATGCAGGGATGAAGTAGTCGTGGAAAGGGCGTTTGGTCTCGCGGCCATCGAGCTCGTCCATGTAGTGCTCACTGGAGTATTTGACTGAGGCGGAATTGAAGCCGTTGACCAATATACTGACAATCGCCGTCATGATAAGGACTTCGCGCGAGACAACCGCAAAGCTCATGCCAGCGATCACGCCAGCGCCGATTGCAAATCCTCCTTCTATCCCTTCAAATATCGCTAAGAATCGCTCGGCCCCAAGAGGGATAGCACGGTGCTTGGGGCCGATTTTAGGGCGGTGCATGTATCTACTATAGCATCCGTAAGCGCACCTTTGACGGTGTTAAAAATATGTTGCAAAAAATACTTTCTTTTCACGGGTTTTCACGTAGTATGCTATAGGCATAAGCACAAAAACCATCTGTGCCAAGAAGAAACGAAAGAAAAAGGAGTCGGAATCATGAAGCTCGCTACCAAAACAGTTGCAACACTACTCGTCGCTGCAAGTATCGCGGCGGCCGTGCCAGGCCTCACGCAGCTACGAGTGACAAAGAGGCGTCGTCAGTCACAGTTTGATCGCTTGCTGCAACGTCATGACCGCAAAGGTGAGATACGCGCAGAACTTCTAGGTATGGAGGCCGTCGTGTTTCGCCAGCTTAGCCGTAGTCAGTCTTTTGAAGAAATCATCAAAGCCAGTGGTATAGGTAATAAGCGCTCTTTTCGGATCGCGCTTGTGGGTATGCTGAGAGATGAATTACTTAGCCGCGGATGGAGTCGTGCGAGGATCGATAGCTATGTCATGACTCGTGCGGTGCGTATGGCGTAGTCGCGCCACAGCGCGTATACTAACGGTATGCAAATTGTAATACGCCTGCTCGCAGACGGACTACTACTCCCAATCGGTGTAGTAGCGCTATATGCCTTGATCCTAAAGGCCCCGAAGCGTCAACGATATGACCGCTACACTAGGGTGGTAATGGCTGGGGTAAGTTCGTACTTGCTAGCAAAATATGCTGGTGCGCTTTGGCAGCCAGCCAAATTGCGGCCTTTTGAGCAGCTCGGTGTCAGCGCGGGTGCTTCGTCGCTCAACAATCCTGGATTTCCGTCTGACCATGCGTTATTTGCGATGTTTTTGACACTAGCGGTGTGGTATGTAAGTCGTGACATACGGTTGACGCTCGTGATGGCGCTCATGACTGTCGTGATGTGTATCGGGAGGGTTATAGCTATGGTACATACGCCACTCGATGTGATTGGCGGTATGGCGATCGCGTGTTTCGGGGCAGTGTGGTATTTGCATGACAAAGATTTTTTGCAAAATCCTCTGGCAAAAAAGTCCAAAAGATAGTATACTATCTCAGAATGAAGAGGAGTGTTGCGTGAAAAAAGAATCAGTTTATGACGAGACAATGACGACAACTGCCATATCGCCATTTGTCGCAATGACACCGGGCGAGCTTGTCAAGGTGTTATTATATGGGATCGGAGTCGGCGTGGTAACCGCAGCTGCCGTACTACTCCTCAATCAGTTTGTGTTCGGTGCTGTGCTATGCCGTCCGCAGTCTATCGCTGAGTGTTCGCAGGCGCCAAACTACGCGATGATAGTAGGAAGTATCGTCGGAGCTATCGCAGGACTTGTCATGCTTGCACGACTACGGGTCTATCGACCACTACTGGTGGTGTTGGCAGCAACGATTGCGTTGTGGGGGATGCATGGAATTGTCGCTTCGACTGCATGGTACTGGGTAGTGGCGATTTTTGCGGTGTTGTTTGGGCTGTCATACGCACTCTTCGCGTGGATAGCGCGTATTCGTAACTTTGTGATGGCGCTTGTTGTGACGATTGTGGTGGTTGTTGTGGTGCGATTTTTGCTGGTGGCCTAGGAGAGTAGTTCTCAGTCCTGATACGGGAGAAATGAAAGCCGTCATGCCGGGTTCGTGTGCTCACAGAATATAATAGAGAGCTCAGAACTCCGCCAAAAGAGGTACAATAAGAATATGGAAACAATCCTGATTCTTCTTGTAGTTATTATTTTTGGGCTAGGGATAGTGCTGTTTGTTGTGCTCAACAAACTCAATGAGATCAAAAACGCATCGGCAGTAGAGCTGATGAAAGGCGATGTGACCGAACTAAGCCGCAGTGTCATGTCGCTCCAGCAGTCTATAGGAGAGAAGTTGACAGCAGGCAATGAATCAATGAGTCGCTCGATGGCGAAACAGTTGGCAGAAAGTGCCAAGATAGTAACGGAGGTTACGCAGCGATTAGCCAAGCTGGACGAAACTAACCGGCGAGTTGTTGATGTGGCCGATGAGCTAAAGACGCTTCAGAATGTTCTTAGTAACCCTAAGCAGCGTGGAGTGTTCGGCGAGTTCTACCTGACGAGTGTGTTGGATAATATCTTGCCAGCAAGCCAGTATCAATTGCAATATAAATTTAAAGATGGCGAGATTGTCGATGCGGTGATGTTTCTTGACAAGGGCCGTATGCTGCCGATCGATAGCAAATTTAGTCTAGAAAATTACAACCGCATGATTGAATCGAGTGGCAAAGAGCGTGAAGCGCTGTTGCTCAAGGTAAAAAATGATTTAAAAGGCCGTATCGACGAGACCAGCAAGTATATTCGACCGAGCGAAGGCACGATGGATTTTGCGTTTATGTTTATTCCGAGCGAGTCGCTGTACTATGACTTGCTGATCGGAAGCGTAGGGAGTGGCGGTAGTTCGCGTGACCTCATCGAGTACGCATTTCGTGATAAGCGAGTTATTATTGTGAGTCCAACGAGCTTTATGGCATATCTGCAGACAGTTCTACAAGGGCTGAGGAGCTTGCAGATTGAGGAGCAAGCCAAAGATATCCAGGTGCGCGTGGGCAAGCTGGGTCAGCACCTGAATAAATACGGAGAATTTATGAATAAACTTGGCAATAGTTTAGGGAGTACCGTTAATCACTTCAATAATGCCCATAAAGAATTCGCAAAAGTCGACAAAGACGTAGTGAAAATCGCTGGCGGCGAGGCGAGTGTTGAGGCTTTGCAGTTGGAGAAGCCGGTTCAGGAGTAGGAAGGTGGAGTATGGAATATGGTAGATGAATTGAGGGGATGGATTATTGATTATGGAATGATGTAACGCATAGCATGAGTATTATGATTTACATGTGAGTTCATGCCGTAATGACGATAGGTGAAATGTATGACATCAAGGTGATACTTTATGAACAGCTCCCGACTGCTGGCATACTGACTAACTCATTCTCTAGATGTAAAGAATTTATCGTTCAGAGTTTGAAACTAAATAACTACCCCATGCGGGGTAGTTATTTTGGTGTAGACAAGTACTTTACAGTGCGCGTCGGCCTGCGACGAGCAGGTAGAGGTTGCCACCGAGGGCTGCACCAATGAGCGTACCGAGGATGACTTCACCGCCAAATCGGCTATATTGCTTTTCGGTAGAATTGCCACGGGTGCCGGTGAAGCTACTGTCTGTCGCTTCGGTTGCTGCGACAGCGACAGCTGGGTTGAGCGCAGCGCCTTTGATGCGAAGCACGTGAGGCACATCGGTAACAGAAGTAATTTTGCTCGTATCGACAGATGCTTGGACGCTGGCGAGCAGGCTGCCACTCACGAGTAGACCTACCATTAGCGAGAAACCGACACCAACAGCTCGTGTGCCAGCGCTGAGGTCGAGTCGGCTAACGGCAGCAGCGAGACCGAACATAAAGACTGCCATACCAACCAGTTCGATGCCCAAGAGCGACCAGTTCAACTGCGTGAAATGGTCAAAGTTAAGGCGTACTGAACTATTGGTGAGCCAGTTGGTGACGATGATTGCGAGCATCGCACCGAGGAACTGAGCTCCCCAGTAAAACGGGACCAAGACAGTCTTCAGTTTGCGCATGGTCCATAGTCCAAACGTCACTGCTGGGTTGACGTGGGAGCCAGATACTGCCCCGATCGCCATGACAAGTAGTGCGAGCGTTAGGCCTACGTAGAGTGCGCCTGTCTCTTTGAATGCAAGTAGTGCGACGAGTGTCAGGATAAATGTACCGACGAGCTCTGCAAAGACGATATTAATGATATTGTTTGGTAGCAAGTTTGCTTTCTGACGCGCTGGGCTTGAGACGACAGTACGTACTTCTGGTTTTGATTCTGCACGAACAGTGCGTACAGTTGTTTTGGCTGCGGCCGGCTTTTTGGCGGTCGCTTTTTTTGTAGAAGCGGCTTTGGTTGTAGCCATTATGGTATATCCCTCCTTTAATAGAATATGACTTCAGTATAACAGAAAAATGTTTGTGTCTATAGAGAATGCTCTAGAACTAGTGATATAATGAAGGGAATGGGAAGATATCTTGAACAAACCGAAGGACGGAGCGAGCTACAGCAGCGGATTGCAGCCGATATGCGCGCTAAAGCTGCGGCTCGAGCCAAGCAAGAAGGCGCGGGCGGCGAGGTAGAAGGAGTGCTAGAAATTGATGGTATAGAAGATTCAGCGTACATCCAGGGTACAAAAATCACCACCACGCTTGCCCCATTATGGGTACTTATTGCAATTGCAGCCGTGGGCGTGTTTATCTATTTTATCTATCAAGTCAACCGTTAACACTGGTATAATGACTGTCATGGATATCGATGAATTGACAAAAGCACTAACTGAGCGTGTAGCGCAGTCAGATAGTCCTGCCGAAGTGCTCAAAGCGCCAGAATTTCGAAAACTATATGCGCAGATTCCGAAGTTGCCTCCAGAGGAGCGAGGAATATTTGGGCAACGGGTCAATACACTAAAACAGTCAATTGAGGAGGCTATCGAAGCACGTAAAACTGAACTGAGCCGGGTCGATGTGTCACCGATTGATGTAACGGCGCCGATGGATAGCAACGCTGTGTCGCCAACACTTTTGCCGGCGAGTAACGGGACGATTCATCCATTGATGAGTGAAATGCAAACGATCAGCGAAATATTTGGCCGTATGGGGTTTGTCACTGAGGACTCACGCGAAATCGACGACCAGTACCATATGTTTGAGTCGCTTAACTTCCCCAAAGGTCATCCGGCACGGGACGATTACGATACGTTTATGACTGTTGAAACTGACATCGATGGTGATCCGCTGATTGCACCGGCGCATACTAGCACGATGCAAAACCGTATCCTGAAAAAATATCGAGCCAACCTCGATCGTGGTGAGGCTATTGCAGCAGTCGTGCCCGACCGAGTTTTTCGCAATGAAGATCTCGACGCTCGGCATGAACATACGTTTTATCAATTTGAAGGAATCTATGTTGCCAAAGGCGTGCACGCTGGCATGTTGATTGCGACGTTGCAGAAATTTCTCGAAGAATATTATCGTAAGAAGCTCGACGTACGCGTGAACCCGTTTTATTTTCCGTTTACCGAGCCGAGCTTTGAATTTTCGCTCAGTTGCCCGTTCTGTGAAGGCAAGGATAAAAGTTGCAAAGTTTGCGGCGGCGAGGGCTGGATTGAACTGCTCGGGTGTGGCATGATTCACCCTAATGTCCTGAGGGCGGCCGACATCGATCCGAACATATATACTGGCTTTGCGTGGGGCGGTGGCATTGACCGGCTGGTTATGATGAAATACGGCATAGAAGATGTACGTCATTTTCAGAGTGCTAAATTAGACTTCTTAAGGCAATTTTAGGTATGGGAAAATATGTAAAAATCGTGGTATTTGTCCCAGCCGAAGCTGCAAATGCAGTGAGGGAAGCGATGGGCGAGGCAGGTGCAGGGAGAATTGGGAAGTATCATTTCTGTAGTTTCTCATCTCGCGGAGAGGGCAGGTTCTTGCCGGCAGAGGGGGCAAAGCCAATGAGCGGTGAGGTAGGTGTGCTGAGCGTAGTTTCTGAAGAGAGAATTGAAGTGATATGCGAACGAACACTAGCAAAGCAGGTAATTGCCGCGATGAAAGCCGCGCATCCATACGAAGAAGTTGCGTTTGATATATATGAATTGTTGGGCGAGGCAGAGCTGTGAAAAAAAACAACGTCCATGTTTTTATCGATGCATCGAATCTATGGGCGGTGCAAAAAGCAAAGGGAAAGATGTTTGATTTAGCAAAGCTAAAAATATATCTAAAAACCCTCTACGATGCCGACGAAATCAAAATCTACTACTACGACGCCTTTCCAGAACAAGCAACACGTGAATACGATACAAGTGGCAAATTTCGCTTTTATGTCTATCTTGAGAAAGCACTCACATTTATCGTCCGCAAAAAGCCGCTTAAGCAAATTAGAGTTGAAACAGACCACGGCACAGTAGTAGAAGAAAAAGGCAACATGGATGTCGAACTCGCGATCGATGTCGTTAATCAGGTTAGTAACTATGATATCGCAGTGTTTTTTACTGGCGATTCAGATTTTTTGGCATTAATTCGATTTATACACAGTCGAGGCAAGAAAGCGTATGTATATTCTTCACGAAATACTGTTTCGTGTGAGCTAAGAACTGGCAGCGACGGCTACACGGATATTTTAAGTATTGCTGACGATATTTGGCGAGATAAGGTGAGGCATCGTGCGCAATAGTTTGAGTCATAAAAACAGCCCTCGGTTAGGAGGGCTGCTCTTGGATGTAATTCCCCGACAGTTAAAGGATCAACCGTTGGATATATGTAATATAGCAAAAACTACCAATAAAGTCAATAATGGTAGTATGGCGTTTGCTCAAAAAAAGGATACAGCGCGTTACTCTAAGACGGCACGACATGATCTTGTGAGGCAGGTTTGAGATGAATGAATTATCTGAAAAAGCGAAAGATATACTCGAAGCGAGGTATATGAAGCCGTACCATACAGTGGCTGCAGCTATAGTTGCAAAAGATGGCAAGGAATACTCAGGTGTAAATATCGATCACTTTAGCGGATATTTGTGCGCAGAAGCAGCAGCACTTGCTGGTGCGATCAATGATGGCCAAACTGAGTTTGATAGGGTTGTTGCTGTTGGCAAAAATGATAATGACTACTTTGATGTCGTTAATGCTTGCGGTAAATGCCGTCAACTTCTCCATGATTTTGCACCGGGTATCAATGTAATCGTTAGAGAAGATGGGAATGAAACGATGGTGCCAATCGATGCATTATTACCGTATGGTTTTAAGCGCCGACAAGAAAAAATTAGACGCGCACGACAAGGGGAAAATGTGAAATGAAAGTTAGTCTCAATTCCATCAAACACTTCATCGATTTTGAACTACCGCCAGTCGATGAGCTGGTGAAGCGCATCAACGAGCAATTAGGCAGCGTCGAAGAAGTCGTTAATGTGGGCGATAAATACAAAGATGCACTGATTGTGAAAGTGGTAGAGTGCGAGAAACACCCAGATGCTGATAGGCTTTCGGTATGCAAGATTGATTCAGGTGCAGAGGAGCTCATCACAGTCGTTTGTGGCGCACCGAACGTGCATGCTGGCATGTGGGCGGTGTGGTTGCCACCAGAATCAACTGTGCCAAGTACGCACGGAACAGACAAGCCATTCGTACTCGGTTCGCGTGAGCTGCGTGGTGTCATGAGCAATGGTATGCTTGCGGCAGGAGACGAACTGGGGATTAATAATGATCACGATGGAATCATCGAGATAACTGAACAAGACCTGCTGAATGGTAAAGAGTTGGTAGCGGGCGCAAGTTTCGCTGAAGTTTTTGGGCTGGATGACACGATTATCGATATCGAAAACAAGATGTTCACGCATCGCCCTGATTTGTTTGGGCAGCTTGGTGTGGCGCGCGAAATCGCGGGGATTTTGGGTCATCAATTCACAAGCCCCGAATGGTATCAGGAGCGGGGGCAATTTGATAGCGCGAGTGGACTAAATCTCGAGGTCTTTAATGACGCTCCCGATAAAGCTCCGCGATTTATGGCAATGGCGCTGAGCAACGTAAAAGTCGGTCCAAGTCCATTGTGGCTGCAGTGCGAGCTGGTGCGCCTGGGCGGCAAACCGATAAACAATATCGTTGACATCACGAACTACGTGATGCTGCTAACAGCTCAACCGACGCATGCCTATGACTACGACAAATTACGCGGAAGCAAACTTGATGTGCGGATGGCTGAAGCGGGTGAAACGATTACGCTGCTCAACGGCAAGACATACGAACTAACTAGCGACGATATTGTGATTGTAGACGGCGAAGGGCCAGTGGGCCTGGCGGGTATTATGGGTGGTCGTGAGAGTGAAGTATCGACTGAGACGAAAAACATTGTGCTCGAGGTCGCGAGCTTCGATATGTATGCGGTGCGAAAAAGTAGTATGCGGCACGGAATTTTTACCGACGCGCTAACGAGATTTAACAAAGGCCAGTCGCCGCTGCAAAACCCTGTCGTGATGCGGCAACTCTATGCGTTCATCGCAGGCATGGCAGGTGGCGAACAGGCGAGTGAAGTATTCGATGCTCGAGTCGAGTCGCTCGATCAAGCGATCGAGGCAAATGAAATGATACCGACACTCAGTATCAAGCCGAAATTTATTCGTGACCGTCTTGGCCTCGATATCTCCAAACACGATATGGTGACGATGCTCGGGAATGTCGAATTTCCATTGTGCGAAGATTGTGGTTGGGATCCTGATGATGCGCAGGATAACGACGGTGAGCTGCATGTGAATGTGCCATTTTGGCGGATGGATATTGAGCAACCAGAAGACGTTGTCGAAGAAGTTGGGCGGCTGTATGGCTTCGACAAGCTCCCGCGAGAGCTGCCCGTACGGAGCATTTCTCCTGCACCGAACAACGCTTCGCGCGAACTGAAGCAGCAAGTTCGAGAGATACTCCGCCGAGCTGGGGCTAGCGAAGTACTGACTTATAGTTTTGTGCACGAAAATGTCATCAAAAAAGCCGGACAGGATGCTACTCATGCATTTCGTCTCAGCAATGCGCTCAGCCCTGATCTGCAATATTATCGACTAAGTGTGCTGCCGAGTTTGCTCGACAAAGTTCGCATGAATATCAAGTCCGGACATGACGAGTTTGTGCTGTATGAGATAGGCAAAGCGCACAATAAAAAATACCATGCGGACGATGACAATGGGTTGCCGCGCGAAATAGAAATGCTTGACGCGGTGTATGCAAATAAGAAGCAGGGCGAGGGTGCGGCGTATTACTATATGCGCGCACTTGTAGAGCAACTTGCGAGAGAGCTCGGCTACTCATTGAAATTTAAGGCAATTAAAGAGCCGCTTAATTTCCCGCTGACGGCACCGTTTGACCAATCCAGGAGTGCGCTCGTAGAAACTAGTGATGGCGATTTCCTCGGCATAATTGGTGAGCTAAAAACGGCGATTCAGCAAGCCTTCAAATTGCCTCAGTATACCGCTGCGATGTCACTCGACCTTGAGGGGTTGCAAAAAGCTAGTGAGGTAGGTGCTCAGCCGTACACTCCGCTCAGTCGTTTCCCGTCGACAACGCAGGATATTTCGCTGCGCACGGCAAAAGATACGACATACGAAGAGGCGTTTCGCGCTGTCTCCACGGCGCTCACAGACCAAGCGGATGGTATTAAAGTTAAAATTGAACCAGTTAGTATTTACCAAGCCTCAGCTGATGACGATACAAAGACTACGACATTTCATATCACCTTCACGCACGACGAAAAAACACTGCGTGACGAAGATATCAAGCCGCTGATGGATCATGTGGCAAGCGTTGCGCTCCGCGACCTACTAGCTGAGCGGATTTGATATACACTAGCTGTATGAGTACGTTCAAAAAACTTCGATTTGCACTAAGTTCGTATACCGACGAGCACGAACTTCGCGTGGGGAAGTTTTTTGATGGGTTGCGGGAGCATAGTTCGCGTATAGACGTGCGTCTGCGTCTGATGAAGCTGCTACAAACAAATATTGCGGTCATTAACTTATGGACTGAATACCGCTACAAAGGATACATCTACCTCAAAAAATCTGAACGAAAAAAACTATACGCTAACCTCGCGCGTATCGGCGAGGAGTTTGAGCAGTATCGTAGCGACAATACTCTTGACGAGTCACAGGTGCGTGAAGCGATACACGAACATGTAGGTGCGCGACCAGAAATCCAGCGCGCAACCACTCTCTTGCAAATAATGACCTATCTTTCTCCGCAGCGGGGCCTATACGAATATCGGCTATCAAGTTCATTCGGTCGACTCTTGCGCGACCCAAGTACCGAAAAATTAGTTGGGGACTGCAACCAAATCGTGACGCTCTACATTTATTTGTATTCGAGGTATTTTGACGTCAATGACTTAAAGGTTCGCCTATTGCCAGGGCATGTAGCACTGCACTTCCAGGGGGTAGATATTGAGGCTACGACGGGTAAATTTGCCGATTATAGTGCTACAGAGGGCGCGTCTTTGCAGCCGATTGAAGAAATTGTGAGCGTCAATCTGCTCGACACGACCGATGAATCATTCGCAAAATACGATGTGTCACCAAACGAGTTTTTGCAGGCATCGAGGTTTGCGTATATCCTGAGTCATAGTCGAGATATCGTGACGCACAACCTCGAGGCGGCGTACACCAAGCTCGTCAATACCGCGATGGCACGAAATGATTATGATGGGGCATTAAAATTTGCGCAGCAAAGCCGTGACATGCAGCTACTGTCAATCGTAGGCCATAACGGGGCATTGTATTTCATGAAGCACAAAGAATTTGTGAAGTCACGTAAATTCGCCGATCATGCACTGAAGCGAGCGGATTTGATCCGCGACAGTTATCATGCCGAAGGAGTCTATCACTATGGCAAACAGCGCTATCATGATGCAGTCAAAGTGTTTGAGCGTGTGGGAGACAATAAATTAGTAGCACGATGTTACGAAGCGCTATTTTTTCAGGAGCAAAGTAAACTAGGCAATAATGTGACCTCGTCAACGATAAAAGCCCACAAGAGCGCCGTCGGTACAATGACGTCGTATGCCAAAAAATCTGGCAACAAAAAATTGATCGAATACGTAGAGTCACTCAGGAAGCATTTGTAATAGGCATGACAAAGCCCCGCAGGCTGCTGATTGTTGAAGAGCGTTTTATTACTGTACAACTAAAATAGCAATTCTGTCAAAATATCTCTGGAGTATAATAGTGGATAAAGGAGATCAGATTTATGGATATACTTGTTGTAACAGGAAGTGTGCGCCCAGATAGTGTCAATGAAAAGGTTATACCTGTCGTCGTCGATATGCTCGAGCAAAAAGGTGCAGCGGTCACTGTTGCAAATCTCAAAGCATTAGATTTACCTTTTTTTGATAGTCCATTCCCGCCAAGTGCACCAGAATTTGCCCCAACTGACGAGCGAGTCGTTAAATGGACGCAGATGGTGGCAGGCGCAGATGGCGTAGTCCTAGTGGCACCCGAGTACAACCACACGATGACTCCAGTACAGCTGAACGCAGTTGATTGGATAGGCAAGGAATGGGACGGCAAGCCAGTTGCACTCGTCGGATATGGCTGGGGCACTGGTGGAGGTCAGGCGCACGCCACGGCACGTGAAGCGCTAGCGGTAAATCTCAAAGCTCGCGTCGGTGACAGTCAAGCAAACTTGTTCTTCATGAAAGATCTGAATCCTGACGGCAGTGTGCTAGACAAAGAAGCCGTAGATACAAAAATAAGCGCAGCGCTCGATGAATTACTTGAAGCCACCAACTAGATTGCTGTTATACTAAGGACCGACATGCAACCGATTCGCGAAATATTTCAGTATACTCATGGCCTGCGCAAATATATGTGGGCAATTGCTTTGTTGTCGATTGTTTCAGCACTCTTATCTTTTGCGTCACCCTATGTTATCAAACTCGCGACGGATTGGGTGGCGCACATCGTGTCGAGTCACGCGACGTTTAGCTGGTCGCAGCTCAGCGTCTATGCCGCGATGTTTGTGGGTATAACCATCGTGTCGGCAGTCATCAGTGACGTCGGCGGGTATATTGGTGACCAACTTTCGATTCGTACCAGGCATCAACTATCGACAGCATACTATAAGCATTTGCTCGCGCTACCGCAGCAGTACTATGACAATGAAGTCAGCGGTAAAATTATCAACCGTCTGAACCGTGCCATCACTGATGTCACGAATTTTTTGCAGTTTTTCTCAAACAACCTCTTGCAAATGCTGCTGACGACACTCCTCACGCTCGTTGTGATGGCGATATATGGCTGGCAGCTGGCGCTCGCGATGGCAATTCTGATTCCCGCCAATCTTTATTTGACGGCCCGCACCAGCACTAAATGGCAGCGCCTGGAAAAAGCCAAAAATAGTCATTTTGATATCGCTAGCGGGCGATTTGCTGAAGTAATCGGGCAGATACGTCTAGTCAAAAGTTTTATCGCGGAGCCGCGTGAGTATAAGTTATTTGACGATGAAGTAAAGCAGATGATTGGGTTGACTGCCGAGCAATCTCGTTATTGGCACCTGATGAACTTTTTGCGCAACCTTGTTTTCGGCATACTCCAGACACTTAGTATCGTGGTGATTTTTTATCTCGCTGGGCAAGGGCGACTGACGGTCGGTGATATCGCGATGCTCATCATCCTGATCCAACAAGCAAGCATGCCGCTACGAGGACTGAGTTATTTTATGGACACCTACCAGCGCGCAGTTGCAAATAGCAAAGATTTCCTAGAAGCCATGAGTGAGCCAGTTGAACCAAAGGAGTCGGGTCGAAAGAGCCTCACGGTCACAAAAGCTCGGGTGCAATTTGATGATGTTTCATTTGCTTACACAGACGAAAAGCCTGTACTCAGTGACATTAATTTCACGATCAAGCCGGGCCATAAATTGGCGCTTGTTGGTGAAAGTGGAGGAGGCAAGACGACGATTTCGAATCTACTCATGGGGCTCTATACGCTCAATGGCGGCTCGATACGTATCGATGGTCAAGATGTCGCAAAAGTGAAGCGTCACGATGTGCGACAGGCAATTGCGACGGTATTTCAGGATCCTGCGTTATTTAGCGGGACGATACGCGAGAATATCGCTTATGCACGACCCGATGCCAGCGACGAAGATATCATGGAAGCCGCCAAGGCAGCCAACGCTGATGAGTTTATCATGAAATTTGAAAAAGGGTTTGATACAGAGATTGGTGAGCGCGGTGTGAAGCTCAGCGGCGGGCAAAAGCAGCGGCTGTCGATTGCGCGGGCGATACTCAAAGACGCGCCAATTCTTATTCTCGACGAAGCGACCAGTAGTCTCGATAGCAAGGCGGAGCACCTTGTGCAGGCAGCGCTCGATAGGTTGATGAAAGGCCGCACAGTGCTGATCATTGCCCACCGACTCAGTACCATTGCGGGGGTTGATACCATCGTCACATTGCGCGATGGCAAGGTAGACGAGATCGGCTCTCCAGCCACACTCGCGAAGACCGGCGGCATCTATGGCCAGCTCCTCGAGCTACAAATGGGAGCATCAGAAACCGCCAAGAAGAAGCTCGCTGAGTTTGAGATTGCGGTGTAGCGCGGCTGTATATAGGCAGAGTGTTGTGCGTTTTTTTGTTGTGTGATTAACGCAAGTTGCCATGCGTCCTGACGACGATATCTAGTATAATCTTTTTATTATATCAAATATTTAAGTTTTTGTCAACCATTGCGGCAAAATAGCATAACAGCTATGATAAGAGTAATGAAAAAGTATCGCGTGGTGTTTGGGGTAGCGAGTACAGTCATCGTATTGACACTACTAGGGTATCTGCTGGTACGGAGTGGTTCGCGGTATGATATCTTGCAGCCAATGGGTGACATCGCACGTCAGCAGCGAGATCTACTGTATTTTGCGCTGCTGCTGTGCGCGATCGTTGTTGTGCCGGTTTTTACGATGTTGGGTGTTTTTGCATGGAAGTTTCGTAGCGGCAATAAGAAATCTCACTACAAACCTGAATGGAGCGAAAACAAATGGCTTGAGATCGTGTGGTGGGGGATTCCGATTATCATCATCGGGATCTTAGCTACGGTGACGTGGTTTACAAGCCATTCACTTGACCCCTATCGACCGATTGTCTCAGACAAGAAGGCCATCGAAGTGCAAGTCGTAGCACTCCAGTGGAAATGGCTATTCATCTACCCTGAGCTTGGTGTAGCGACACTCAACCAGTTGCCCGTACCAGTCGACACGCCAGTTCATTTCACTCTGACAGCCGATGCGCCGATGAGTGCGTTTTGGATCCCAACGCTCGGGTCGCAGATCTATAATATGAATGGCATGAGTAGCCAGCTGTACCTCATCGCCAATCACACGGGTGATTTCCCGGGCTATACCACCAATATAAACGGCGAGGGGTATGCCAAGATGAAATTTATGGTACATGCGCAGTCAGAGGCGGATTTCAACGCGTGGCTCAAACGAGCTAAAAATTCATCAGATATGATGGATCAAACAGCCTACGATAAACTCGCGAAACCCGAGACGATCACTGAAGAGCGAGAGTACATGCTTATGGACCGCGGGTTATACGACTGGGTGGTGCAAAAATACATGCCGGATCACGCAGGAAGTAGTGATAGCGGAGGCACCGAAAGCCACAACAACCATGATATGCATCAGATGGAGGGGATGTAATGTTTGGACGACTGAGTATGGATTATTTCCCGCAGGAGCCTGCAACGATCGGGGCGGCGATCGGTATGCCGCTTGCGCTACTGGCCATCATGGCAGCACTCACGTATTTCAAAAAGTGGACGTGGCTGTGGCGCGAGTGGATCACGACGACTGACGCCAAAAAAATCGGTGTGATGTATATCGTGGTGGCGATCGTCATGCTACTGCGCGGTGTGGCCGATGCGTTGATGTTGCGTATGCATACAGCGGTGGCGGTGGGAAATACCCAAGGGCCGTTTAGTGCGGACACCTTTCAGCAAGTGTTTACGGCGCATGGCACGATTATGATTTTCTTTGTCGCGATGGCGCTGATGTTTGGGATCATCAACGTAGTGATGCCGCTGCAAATCGGAGCGCGCGACGTGGCCTTTCCGTGGCTCAACAGTTTGAGTTTCTGGCTGTTTGTAGCGGGGATGATATTGGTCAATGGCTCGTTGGTGTTTGGCGGGTTTAGTAACGGCGGCTGGCTGGGGTATCCGCCGTTGACGGAGTTACAGTACAACCCAGGGCCAGGTGTTGACTATTGGCTATGGGCACTACAGATATCAGGGATCGGTTCGCTGCTTTCTGGGATAAATTTTACAGTCACAATCCTCAAAAAGCGTGCGCCTGGTATGACGCTAATGAAGATGCCGATTTTTGTCTGGAGCGTGTTGGTGTGTATGGTGTTGGTGATGATTTCCTTTCCGATGCTGACGGGCGCTCTCGGCATGCTGGCACTCGATCGTACAATGGGAATGCATTTCTTCACGAGCGACGCAGGTGGCAATCCGATGATGTATATCAACTTGATTTGGGCATGGGGTCACCCAGAAGTGTATATTCTGGTGCTGCCTGCTTTTGGGATATATAGCGAAGTTGTCGCAACGTTTGCACGCAAAAAACTCTTCGGGTATAAGACAATGGTTGCAGCTTTGGTGGCGATCATGTTCCTCAGCTTCTTGGTGTGGCAGCACCATTTCTTTACGATGGGGGCAGGGGCAAATGTTAACGCGTTCTTTGGGATTATGACGATGATTATCGCGATCCCGACGGGAGTGAAGATATTTAACTGGCTGTTTACGATGTATCGCGGACGGATTCGATTTACGGCTCCGTTTGTGTGGTTTATGTGTTTTGTGGTGACGTTTACAATTGGGGGAGTGACCGGTGTACTGATGGCGGTGCCTGCACTTGATTTTCAGATTCATAACAGCATGTTCCTGGTGGCGCATTTTCACAACACTATTATCGGCGGGGTGGTGTTTGGGTATCTCGCGGCGCTGGTGTACTGGTTTCCGAAAGTCTTTGGGTTTAGGCTGCACGATCGTATCGGCAGATGGTCGGCGTACGCGTGGCAGGTGGGTTTCATCGTGACATTTATGCCGCTTTACGCCCTGGGGCTCATGGGCGCAGTACGGAGGATAGACCACTATAGCGATCCGAGCTGGCAGCCGTTTTTCATGACTTCTGCGGTCGGCGTGGTGATTATTGGGATAGGTATCGTGCTGTTCGTGGTGCAACTGGCTATGAGTGTATGGCAGCGCAAGAAGCTGCGCGACACGACGGGAGACCCGTGGGATGGCCGGACGCTGGAGTGGTCTATTCCGTCACCGGCGCCGTTTTATAACTTTGCGATTACACCGACAGTGAGTCGGATCGATGAGTGGTGGTACGCCAAGCAAGAGGGCGTGAAAAAGCCGAAAAAAGAAGACTACCAAGATATTCATCTGCCAAAAAACAGCGGACTAGGCTTTGCGATCGGTATGCTGTCGTTTGTAGTGGGCGCAGGGGTGATATGGCATATATGGTGGCTGGCCCTCGTGGCATTTGCGGCAATCGTAGCCTGTGTGATCGTACGAACAATGAATGATGATAGCGAATATACAGTGACGGCGGCTGAGCTCTATGCGTATGAAAAGGAGGCCAGGGTATGACGATGAAACGCACTCATGATGACAGCGCCACAACTCTTGGGTTTTGGTTGTATCTTATGACTGATCTGATGTTGTTTGCGGCACTGTTTGCGAGCTTTATGGTGCTCAGAAACGGCACGGCTGGAGGTGCAAGCGCGCGTGAGTTGTTTGATATGAATCTTGTACTCACCGAGACGATGGTCTTGCTTGCGAGCAGTCTATTTTGTGGACTGGCATGGCTTGCGTATCGACATGGCAAACGGGTGGATTTTGTGATGTATATCGTGGCGACACTGGTTGCCGGAGCTGTTTTTTTGGGTATAGAATTGACAGAATTTGCGACACTCGTCGGTGATGGACATGGCTGGCAGAGGAGTGCGTTTCTCAGTAGTTATTTTGCGTTAGTAGGGACGCATGGACTGCACATTGCGGTTGGACTGGTGTGGGGTATTGTTCTGGGTGTGACCGTGCTGTGCCGTGGCATGAATGCATCGATGTTGCGGCGTTTTGGACTATTTAGTCTCTTTTGGCATTTTCTTGACATAGTTTGGATTTTTATCTTTACTATCGTGTATGTAATAGGAGGCGCAGCATGAACCAGGAGCAAGCCTATCGGCGAGAGACGAAGCGCTATGTCATTGGTGCTCTAGCGGCAGCTGTGACGACAGGAGTGGTGTATATTGCGGCGGTAGACGGGTGGTTTGGCGAGCCTTGGAAGTTGGCGGTATTTGCGCTGTTGTTTGCGCTGCTTCAGTTGGCGATCCAGCTTTGGACGTTTCTACATCTAGGCGAGGAGAAAAAGCCGCGCTGGCAGACGCAAAGTTTTCTGTTTGCCTTTGCGATGGCAGTGGTGATTGTGGTCGGGTCGATATGGATCATGATGAACCTCAATTACAACATGGGCATGTCGCCGGTGCAAATGGAAGAATACATGATGAAACAAAACAAAAAAGGTTTTTGATGCAGCAGGCCCGACAATACTACCGACTAACGAAGCCGGGGATTGTGTATGGGAATGTGTTTCATGCAATCGTCGGGGTATTGTTGGCATATCGTTTCGGGTTGAACTGGTGGAATGTTGTCGGGCTGATAATAGGTATTGCGGCAGTGATCGCGTCGGCCTGCGTGGCAAACAATATCCTCGATAGAGCAATCGACGCACGTATGGCTCGCACCAGAAAACGCAGCCTCGTGACGCGAGATATCAGTGTTTCGGCTGCCGTGTTGTTTGCGTTGATACTCTTGACTGTCGGCGTGATAGTGTTGGCACGCATGACGAATCTGTTGACACTTGTTTTGACTTTGATTGCGTACGCATGGTATGTCTGGATATATGGGTGGGCCAAGCGGCGCACGTGGCTGTCAACGCTCATTGGAGCGGTTCCAGGTGCGCTGCCGGTGATGGCAGGATATGCGGCGATCAGTGGACAGCTTGACCTCACTTCTTGGGTATTGTTTGGCATGCTGGTAGCATGGCAGATGCCGCATTTTTATGCCATCGCTATCTACCGCAAGCAGGAGTACCAAGCTGCCAAATTGCCAGTAGTGTCGATTGTACTTAGCGAAGACGCAGTATTCCGGCAGACACTGGGGTTTGGGGTTCTTTATAGCCTCACGGCGGTAGTTTTGGTAGCGATAGGAGCTGTTCACTGGCTGCCGGGGAGCGTGTGGGTGCTTTGGTCGTTGTATTGGCTAAAGACAATCGCCGAGGGAGCGCAGACGCAGAGTGATCGTTGGGCGCGACGGGTATTTCGCCAGTCACTGCTGCTCACGGCTGTACTGATGGCGGTGTCCGTAGCAACTCTTTTCTTGCAATAGCAAGTGTTGGATTATCGTAAGCATTTTTGCTACAATACATGTACCATATGAAAGTACTGATTGTAGGTGGCGGGTTTGCCGGCATACGGGCAGCCCTAGAGATTGCTCATGATCCTAAAAACGAAGTGATCTTGGTTTCTGACAGGCCAGATTTTCAGTATTATCCGACGCTCTACAGTAGCGCGACGGGGCATAGTCACTTGGAGTCATGGGCACCACTTGGCGAGATTTTTGCTGAGAAAACAAATGTAAAAGTCTACATCGATACTATCGAGACAGTCAACGCGGACAACAAGACAGTGGCCGGCGCGTCAGGGACGGTGTATCACTATGAGACACTCCTCATTGCGATCGGAGTAGTAACGACTTATTTCAATATCCCTGGGCTTGATACATATGCGCATGGCATAAAAAACGAAGAAGAAATCCGACGGCTCAAACAGCGGCTGTTTATTGATATCGCAGAAAAGCAGCAGCTAGATAAAAATTATGTCGTGATCGGCGCTGGCCCAACCGGTGTTGAGCTGTCAGCAGCACTAGGGACATACATCAGACGGCTATGCAGACACTACGGGGTGAAGCGAACAAACGTACGAATTCGTCTCATAGAGGCAGCGCCTCGAGTATTGCCGCGTTCGAGCGAGCAACTCAGCAAGGCAGTGACAAAACGCCTTAAAAAGCTAGGCGTCAGTGTCGAGACCAATAAACGTGTAGAACGCGAAAACGCCAAGGCGGTTATCGTGAGTGGGAGACCAATCGAGAGCCAGACCGTTATCTGGACGTCAGGCGTGGCTAACCATCCGCTGTTTGCCGCTCATCCAGAGGTGTTTCGGCTGGCGAGCAACGGTCGAGTAGAGGTCGACGAATATCTCATGGCCTATCCTGATATCTATGTGCTGGGAGATAATGCCGCCACGCCGTATACGGGCCTGGCACAGACTGCGGTGCGAGATGCATCGACCGTAGCGCGAAATTTGCGTCGCCAGGCAGCAGGGCAGAAGCCCTTACGATACCGTCCTCTACTGCCGGTCACTGCTATTCCGGTCGGCAAGCGCTGGGCAGCGATAGAGTGGCGATGGATACGGCTATACGGGTGGATAGGCGCTCTCATACGACGCGCCGCAAACCTCATCGGCTACCTCGAAGTGCTTCCTTTTGACACCTCGATTGGCGCGTGGCGTGCCTCTAGACTGTACCAGAACGATTACTTCACACCGACAGTGAAAGTAAAGAAAGTAAAATAAGCGAGCTCTCTGTCCGCAGGACTGGCTCATGTGCACACTGCATTCGCATACCAGAGCTCTCCCAGAGGAACTGACGCCATGCAACGGGCTTTTTGATTTTGAAAATAGATATGTCTCGAGGCAGTCATGAGTATGGTTGTTGCACAAATCACACTACATCTAGCGGCATGAGCAGCGGAATTTGTTATAATGAGAAAAGCTAAATGAATAGATAGGGAGCATGTATGGCGACAACGAAAACGCAGCGCTACGGTATTTTGACGATTTTGATTGTGACAGTGATCGGCACGATCGGATCATTTGCGGTGATGATACTTTCTACCCAAAACCAGTCAGCAGAAGCCGCTAAGCAGCAAAAGGTACTCGCTGAGTATCAAGAAAAATACAAGCAGTACCAGGCAAAACTCACAGCTCAAGGGGATGAGCTTTCAAAACAGTACTACCAGGGCTTCAAAGAGCATGCCTCACAGGTCGCACCATATGAAATCGATTCAGTTTCGACACTTATGACCGATGATCTAGTAGTAGGGGACGGCGAAGAGATAACTGGTACGACAAAGTTTGCGGCGTATTATATCGGCTGGAACCCCAAAGGCAAGGTGTTTGACCAAAGTATCGATACGCTCAACAATAAACTAAAAGCGCCATTGCCAGTTGCGACAGGGTTGGATACCGCGAGTTTGATTGCGGGCTGGAAGGAAGGCATGAAGGGGATGAAAATCAATGGCGTGCGCCTCATCACTATTCCGAGCGATAAAGCCTATGGCGAGCAGGGACAAGGTGACGATATTCCACCAAATACACCATTAAAATTTGTGGTGATGACTATTCCGGCCCAAGCTGAGATTGCTCAGCCCGAGGTGCCTACAGAACTCTACCAAATGTATCAGTAAAGGAACACAATGAACGATATACTACCAGTAGCAATGATAGGCGCAGGCCCTAGCGCACTTGCAGCCGCAATCTACACGACGCGCGAGAACATCGATACGACGCTCTATGAAAAAGCAGTAGTGGGGGGTCTTGCGGCGATCACAGATAAGGTAGATAACTATCCTGGCTTTGCCGAGGGTGTTGAGGGTATGGTGCTAGCAGAGCAGCTACAAAAACAAGCTGAGCGATTTGGTGCGAAGATTGAATACGGAGACGTATCGGCTCTGCGTCATGAAGCCGGTATCAACGTTCTGACGGTCGATGGAAAAGAAGTCAAGGCACGAGCAGTACTGATTGCGACAGGTAGCGACTACAATAAACTCGGCATACCTGGCGAGGTCGAGTACTACGGACGCGGCGTCCATTATTGTGCGACCTGCGACGGCGCGTTTTACCGCGAGAAGCGGCTGGTTGTAGTGGGTGGCGGCAATTCTGGCGTACAAGAAGCGTTGTTTTTGACGAGATTTACGAGCCATATTGACCTTCTGGTACGCAGCACACTCAAAGCCAGTCAAGTGCTTCAGGCTGAGCTACAGAAATATGTCGACGAAGGGAAGATCACAGTACATCTGGGCACGACACCCGAAGAGATTGTGGCAGATGCAAAAGGTAAAGTTGTCGCGGTCAGGATCACCAAAGCTGGTGTGGCGGGCGAAATCGCTAACGACGGTGTGTTTGTGTTTATCGGTCTCAAGCCAAATACCAGATTCCTCGCAGGAAGCGGTGTTGAGCTCGACGACGTAGGCCTAGTAAAAACCGACGTGCGCTTAGCAACAAATCTTCCTGGTGTTTTTGCAAGTGGAGATGTGCGCAGTGGCGCAACGATGCAGATTGCCAGCGCAACCGGTGAGGGCGCGACTGCGGCACTGGCGATACGAGAGTATCTGGAGAAGAAATAACCTTTCATGTAAAAACCCGCCCCAGCCGGGGACTCGTCGCTCAACAGTATATGATATACCAGAGCGCACGAGTCCCCGCGGGTACGGGCTAGGTGCTTGATCGGGGGGCTAGGCAATAGGCCCACCCTTTAGAATCAGGAAGACCGGCGAGCTCATTGAGCTTCAGCGCCTCAACTATGAGGCCTTCTGGAGAGTGTGCCACCTTGACCAGGGTGCCCTGCTTCTCGCCAACCGTGGGTATCATATCTGTCCTCATAAAAATGGGGAGCTCATACCCTTTGTCGATTCCTCTCAGACAGAGGCGTACGATCACCTCTGTCGTGGTCTGACCTTTAGGACCAACGATCTCTACGACCTGATATTTCCCCTGGATCATCAGGTCACCGACCATAGAAGAGGGGATCAAGTAGTCTTCCCGGTCGCTCGTCATAGCACCTCCTTAGGGTGTGTGTAGGGATAACGTGCGATCTAAAGTTAATTATAGCAAATTTATACTACAAAGTCAAGTTTATTGTGTAGATGAGGTGCTGAATTTATTGGGGTAGTTGGTGACAATACCGTTGATCCCTTGTTTGTCGAGGAGTGGCAGGACGGCAGGATGATTGACTGTATACGTATAAATAAAAATTCCGGCTTTTTTGGCGATCTCGATCGCAAATCGGTTGAGATAGAGGCGGTGGAAGCCCACTGCTGTGAAGTTGATAAATCGGTGATAGGCCACAAAAATAAACGGGTTTTCGCTGTGGAGAAGCGCAAGGTTTGCCAGTGGGGCACGACGACGGATTGTCATGAGCTCAGTACCCATAAACGACGATAGCAAAAGCGAGTCCCAGTCGCTGTCTTGTCTGATGTATTTTCGCTCCAGAAGTTCGAGGACGGCACGGGACGCGCCGCGTGATTTGAGTTCGATATTGATGATGATCCGTCCGAAAAAGCGGTCGAGGACTGCTTCAAGTGTAGGAATGGGTTGCTCGTGTGTGAGGGTCGCAAGCTCTGCGAGCGTCAGGCCTGCTACCGCGTCTCGGCGGCGGTGGGTCCGAGCCAGCCTGGCATCATGTATCACGATAGGTATACGGTCTTTGGTGAGGCGCACGTCGATTTCTATCATGTCAGCCCCAGCCTCGAGGCCGGCCTGCATAGCAGCGAGTGTGTTTTCTGGTGCGAGCCCGCCTGCGCCGCGATGTCCAATAATCAGCATGACCTCAGTATAGCATTCCGTAATTTAAGCGACGTGATCGTCAAGAAAGGTTTTGAGTTGGCGAATCAGTTTTTTATTGGTTGTTTCGAGCGCTATTTCTCTGGTACCCATGAGTCCACTTCCAAACATAAAGTTGTGTGAGCCAGAAATAGCGATTTCTTGCCCGTTTGGCATAGTAAACAAGATAAATTTTGCATGCAGATAAGGGGTGCGTCGATAATGTGTGTGCTGTTTTGCAAAAAGCATACCAACCTGGATGAGGATTTTGTTCATCCAAGCGGCTTGTCGCCAATGATTGAAGTAGGCGGTCGCTTGCTTATGGCGGAGAATCCGGTTGAGCTTACCGGTGGGGCAGTATTGAGACACTAGCACAATCGATTCCGCCTCGCGAGCGAGCCGACAAGCACGTCGGTAAATGATAGAGTCACCAAATAGACCACCGTCGACCAGCACTCTGTCACCGCCCTTGATGGTAAATTGATGACTGCGCGAAGCATGACCGCCTTTGTCTGCACTCATGAGCCGCGTGTGCTCGCTAAATAATCGATCGGCGAGCTCTTTATCCTCGATTTTTATCATAAAATCAGTATTATCGAAGCTCTCGCTATCAAGGTTGAGGCCGCCAAACGCGTAGACGGTGTTATCGATAATGGCCCATTTGCTGTGGGTGCGGCCCATGAGAGGTACATTGCCGTTACGACCGAGCCAACGAAAGTGGATGCCGTGTTTTTTGAGACGGCGCTCGAGTTTTAGGGCATTAATGGCGCGCGCAGGTTGGCGCTTTGGTGAGCGCAGCATAAATTCCTTTGGCTCGATATAAGTGAATATATCGGCACAAATACTGACTAATACGCCACGATCACCAGCGCGGCAGAGCGCATTGATGATCTCGTGGCTGCGCCGATCGTCGTCGCGAAATGTTGTGGCAACGACTGCGATGCGCGAGCGAGACTGGTCGATTGTCTTGACTAACTCTATAGGGTAGTCGTCAGTAACAATCAGTTTTGGTGAATTCGAGAATAGCATGTGATGTTTATTATAGCGTAGCGTATACCTACATTGAGGGTCTGCTATACTATAAGTAAGAGAAAGGAAAAGTATGCCGGATTTTAATCAAGTATTGGCTCCAGGTGATGTGGAGAGTGGGCTCATCAACACGGTTGTAGAGATTCCCGAGGGAAGTCGACTGAAAGTAGAGTGGGATCGTGAGCATGCTGCGTTTAAGCTCGACCGAGTAGAGCCGAGAATTTTTGCAAAACCAGTCAATTACGGGTTTATTCCCCAGACACTTGACGAGGACGGCGATGAACTCGATACGTTGATTGTTTGTCCAGAGCCGCTGCCAGTCGGTATTTGGCTTGAAGCGAAGGTAATTGGGGTGATGAAGTTTGAAGATGACGGAGAGGTCGACGACAAAATTGTGTGTGTACCAGCCGACAATCGTGATGACGGCGATGCTATCAACTCACTCGATGATATTACCCACACAGTGAAGCAGCTCGAGCATCACTTTACCCACTACAAAGACCTCAAAAAGCCTGGAAGCACAAAAGTACTCGGTTGGGGTGATATTGAAGAAGCCAAAAAAATTGTCAAAGAATGTATTGCGCGATATAATAACCGATAGAGTAATAATGGAGAAAAATCATGTACGAAGACGACACAACGCTCAATAACTACACAACGACATCGAGTCGAAGCACCTACGGGAGTTCATCTGAGCTTAGCCCAGCAGAATCTGGGGCAGTGATAGGTGCTATGCTGTTTGTTTGGGCGATTTATTTTGCAGTGATTATTGTGATGGTGGTCTCAATGTGGAAACTATTTGTCAAAGCCGGCAAACCAGGTTGGGCGGCATTAGTTCCTTTCTATAACACATTAGTTCAGCTTGAGATTGTCGGTCGGCCCGCGTGGTGGCTGGTGATTATGTTGTTCGTGCCGTTTTTCGGACTGTGGGTAGGTATCGTCATGTTGATTGATGTAGCAAAATCATATGGCAAATCAACAGGGTACGGGATATTTTTGGCTGCTCTGCCGGTGATTGCGTTTCCGATGTTGGCGTTTAGCAAAAACACCAAATACGTCGGACCAGTCGCGAAGGGGCTCGAAGGCTTTATGCCTGCCCCCGATCATGTTGCGCAGAGTACACCGAATCAGCCTGCAAATTGATAGCCAGGTAAATAAAGATAGGCGACCAGCCCATAAGACACGCGGGCTGGTCACTTTTTTTTGCGGGCTTTGCGACGCTCGTCGGCTTTACGCTGGATGATCGCAGCGGCGTTTGAAAGACGCCCTAAGATCCCACCTTTTCTGAGCTGAGCGCGTAGCTTCATGCGAGCATGTCCTGTTTTGGTAAATTGTTGCCAATCTTGGTTTGGTTTGGCATGTTTATTGGTGAGGATTTCGATAACATCGCCATGCTGGAGTCGGTAGCTAAAGGGCTCCATTTTGCCATTTATCATGAAGCCGCTAGCCCGAGATGCCACTTCGCTATGCACACGGTAAGCATAATCAAGCGGGAACGAACCGGCAGGAAGATCATAGATGTCGCCTTTGGGTGAGTACACAAAAATCCGGTCACCAAAGAGATCGACTTTGAGTTCGTTTTCGTCAAAATCCTTGCCGTCTTTGATGAGCGACGCAGCGTGCTGAAGGTCGCTGATCCAGTGAAGGTCTGCAGGAAGTGCAGCAATCGTGCCGCGGGTATAGGCTTCTGTCAACTTCTGCTCGTTATAGTGAAAACTAGCGGCCAGTCCACGTTCAGCATAGTCATGCATTTCGTGCGTGCGGATCTGAAATTCGACAGGCTGCCCGGTTTCGGTGATAACAGTCGTGTGGAGGCTTTGGTAGCCGTTGGGTTTTGGCTGAGAAATATAATCTTTGATACGCTCAAACATTGGTTCATACAGGCTATGCAACTCACCCAGTACTAGGTAGCAGGTCGACACATCTTCGACAATAATTCGCAGCGCCATGAGGTCATAGATATCATCAATGTTAGGCACGCGTTTCATTTTCTTGAAGAGACTGTAGATACTTTTGACTCGACCATCAATCTCGTGAGGTATTTTTTCGTCCGAGAGCTGTTTGCCGATGTCACGACGGACGGTTTCGAGTTTGCGTTTGCTCTTTTTGAGGCGGCTGGCCATCAGCGTTTTGGTGGCTTCAAATTCTTTCGGCGAAAGATATTGAAAACTCAGCTCCTCGAGCTGCACGCGCACTCGCCCCATATTGAGGCGGTCAGCAAGAGGTGCAAACACTTCGAGTGTCTCCCGGGCGATCTTGGTCTGTTTATCGGGTGATTTGTATTGAAGTGTCTGCATGTTGTGTAGTCGGTCGGCGAGCTTGATAATAATGACACGAATGTCTTGGCCAACAGCAATCAGAAGTTTGGTGAGGTTATTGCGAGTCTGTGGCAAATAACTTCCGAGGTCTCTCATGCCTGCTCGCGCTCGGCTCACTTTGGTGACGCCGTCGACCAGAAATGCCACGTCGCGCCCAAACAAGTGTTCGATATGCTCGAGAGTTGCCGGCGTGTCTTCGATAGTGTCGTGGAGGATGCCAGCGATAATCGTGTCGATGTCCATACCCCATTCATGGAGCAGATGTGCTACGCTGAGAGGATGCGTGACATAGGGTTCACCGCTTTTTCGTAGTTGGCCGTCGTGCATTTCAGTGGCATAGTCAATAGCATGTTCGAGCTGCTTCAGCTGGTCTGAAGTACAGTGTGGCTGCACAGCTGCCAGGAGCTCACGCTTCTTCATGCTACTAGTATACCCGCAGAACAGTTTGCTGTATACTAAACCCCAAAGAGCTAATGCTACGAGCAAATAGGGAGGCGGCATAGATGATTCGAATAGCGATTAACGGGTTTGGGCGGATTGGACGCAATGCATTCAAAATTGCGTTTGAACGAGATGATGTGGAGGTGGTTGCGATTAATGACTTGACTGACACCAAAACACTGGCGCATCTGCTCAGGCACGACAGTAGTTATGGGGCGTATGCCCGCGAGGTCGGGCATGACGAAACCGGCATCATCGTACAGGGTAAACATATTGCGGTGCTAGCCGAAAAGGAACCGAGCGCGCTGCCATGGCGCGAGTATACTATCGACGTTGTGATAGAGTCGACTGGGTTTTTTGTTGATCCAGCCAAGGCGCAGGCGCATATTGATGCAGGGGCCAAAAAAGTCGTCATCTCAGCACCAGCCAAAGGTGACGGAGCAGATACGATCGTGCTGGGCGTCAACGAAGATAAGGTCGCTGCTAGCACGCCAGTTATCTCAAACGCCAGCTGTACAACGAACTGCATCACACCAGTGATGGCGGTGCTTGAGAGCCAATTTGGCATCGAAAAGGCTATGATGACAACAGTACATAGCTATACTGCCAGCCAGCGGCTTCAAGATGCACCTGCCAAAGATCTGCGTGAAGCCAGGGCGGCTGCAGAAAATATTGTCCCGACCACGACCGGCGCTTCGATTGCTGCAGGCAAAGCGCTACCAGAAATTGACGGCAAGTTTGGCGGGCTATCAGTACGCGTCCCTACCCCTGTAGTGAGTATGAGCGACTTTGTAGTGCTTCTGAAGCGAGATGTGACAGTCGACGAAGTCAACCAAGCCTTCAAAGACGCCGCAGCCAAACCATTTTATCAGGGTATTCTCGATGTCACCGAAGAAGAACTGGTATCGAGTGATTTTAGGGGCAATAGTCATAGTGCGATCGTTGATTTACCGCTGACAAATGTGGTGTGCGGCAATATGGTGAAAGTAGTAGCCTGGTATGACAACGAGTGGGGCTATAGCAATCGTCTGGTCGAGCTCGTAGCTGATGCTGGGCGCGCAGTCAAGTTACCCCCTCAGCAATAACAGTGCAGCACAAACAACCGCTTTACAGTCTTTCCCTCTCTGTCTATACTAAGCTCATGCTTAGCTATCGGCAGCTCAGAAGAGATCATCGCAGCTACAAGCGCATTGCCGGGTTTACGGTACTGGAGCTGATTATTGTTGTGGTGATTATTGCAGTCTTGTCGGCGGTGAGTTTGATCGTCTATAACGGTGCTCAGCGCAATGCCATGGATGCCCAGGTGAAGCAGACTGTGTCGGATGCTCGCAAGAGTCTCCAAGTCTATTATTCTTTCAACAACAATTATCCGCCAAATATCGCAAATACCGACTATGCACCTCCCCTGAGTGTCGCTGTGGTGCTCTATACCGATGCGCCACAAATGCCAGTCTATGCCAACCTAACGAGCAACCAAAACGCGCAGTTGTTTCTCAATGCCTGCAATGGATTTATGCCAGTGGTAGACAACGGAGTGACCTACAATACGTCATGCGTCTATAACGGCAATAACGAGCATATCAAAGGTGAGCAGAGTTCAAACGTAGTGATTCAGGGGCCAACGATTTCGCAGTCAGCCTTTGTGCTGACGTGCGGCCCGGCTTGCGATAGCGCCAGAAATAGCATTGTAGCAGCATTTACTGCCCAGGGCGGCACGTTCCCGATTACTGTACCAAAACAAGGCAGCACGCTACCTGCACCCGTCTCGCTTCAAACAACTGGTCCAGCGAGTCAGTATTGTATCGAAGGCCGAGCGCCACAGTTTGTTGATGTGGTGTACCATGCGACCCCCAACGAAGCCGTCACAAAAGGTCCCTGTCCATCAAATGCAGCCCTCCACTACCCATAGCAGCTTTACAGTTCACGATATACTGCTTATACTTAGAGTATGAAGATTTTTATCGGTGCTGACCACGGTGGATTCTATTTGAAAGAAAAAGTGACTGCGTATTTGACAAAGCGAGGCATCGAGTGGGAAGACGTCGGTGGCAAAGAGCTTGATCCCAACGACGACTTTCCGCAGTTTGCGCAAATTGCTGCTACAAAAGTCCTTGGTGAAGACGAGGCGGTCGATCCGCGGGCTATTTTGATCTGCACGGGCGGCCAGGGTATGGCGATGGCAGCCAATCGCTTCCGGGGAATTCGGGCGGCGGTAATTTGGGACAGTGTGGAGGCGCGCGAGTGCCGCAATGACAACAACAGTAATGTACTATGTCTGCCAGCGCGGGTTGTCGATGCGCCTGGTGACGATCTTCAGCTCTGGAAAGATATTATCGACACATGGCTTGCGACACCGTTTGCTGGGGCAGCTCGTTTTGTGAGGCGAAATGCAGAACTGGATAAATTTTGATGGCGCAGATTGCTCCAGCGGTACTGTGTGAAACAGAGGATGATTATAAGGCCACTATCGAGCGGCTGCATCCGTTCGCAAAGCGTGTCCATATTGATCTTACAGATGGAGAATTTGCACCAACATTTACGGTCGGGGTGAACCAAATTTGGTGGCCCGCAGAGTGGGAAGTCGATATTCATGCCATGGTGGCGCGGCCCAGCCAGTATGTCGATGCGCTCATTCAACTCAAGCCTCATACGGTTATTTTTCATGCTGAGGCAAGCGAGGACTTGCTGCCAACACTCCAGAAACTCAAAGCGGTCGGCATAAAAGCTGGCGTGGCACTCCTCAAGCCAACGGTGCCGAGTATGGTGCAGCCATACATCGAGGCCGCCGATCATGTACTGGTGTTTTCGGGTGATCTTGGCCATTATGGTGGGACAGCCAGTCTGATGCAGCTCGAGAAGGTACGTTTGATTCGTAGTATCCAGCCATCTGTTGAAGTTGGGTGGGATGGTGGTGCAAATCTCGAAAACGCCTTTAGTTTGGCGCAGGGAGGAATCGACGTCATCAACTGCGGCGGGGCGATCAACAAGGCTCAAGATCCAGCGGCAGCCTATGCGCAGCTCACTAGCGAAATCAATAAACATGCGGTCATTTAGGGGGACAAGGGTGATGGAATATACAGAGACGCAAATTGCACAAAAAGCCAACGAAATCCGAAAAAGTATCGTCAAGATGCTAGAGCGCGCCGGCAGTGGGCACAGCGCTGGTCCGCTCGGGTTGGCTGATATTCTCGCGGCACTGTATTTTGGGGCGATGAAGCACGATCCGAAGCAGCCTGACATGCCCGACCGCGATATTTTCTTTCTCTCAAATGGGCACTGCGTACCAGTGCAGTATGCGGCTATGGCAGAGGCAGGGTATTTCCCTAAGCAAGAGCTGATGACACTTCGTCAGTGGGGGTCACGGCTCCAAGGACACCCAGAGCGTACAATGCTACCGGGACTCGAAAACACCAGCGGGCCTCTTGGTTGCGGCGTAGGCCAGGGTGCGGGGTATGCTTATGTGCTCCAATATCTCGACCACGACCCGCATCGATGGGTATATGTAGTGACTGGCGATGGCGAATTAAACGAAGGCAATATCTGGGAATCGCTCATGTTTGCTGGTAAATACAAACTCAGCCAGTTGATCGTGATTGTCGATCGCAATAACATTCAGATCGATGGCCCGACCGAAGAGGTTATGCCACTTGAAGACCTACGCGCCAAATGGGAAAGTTTCGGATGGCATGTTCAGGAAATTGACGGACACAACATTGAAAGCATCTTCGACGCAATCGGTATGGCGAAAGCCATCGAAAATCGACCGAGTGTTATCATCGCTCATACGATAGCTGGCAAAAATGTTGAATTTATGGAATATGACTACAAGTGGCACGGTGTCCCACCAAATAAAGAGCAAGCAAAACAAGCACTCTATGAGCTGCGAACACTTGGCGGGCGCATTAAGACAGAGCACGAATAGCTAATACGATAACCGAAAGGAACAAGATCACCATGAAACAAGAACACCCTACACATAACCAACATCCTCAGCAGCGTCAGGAACCGCCACAGACTGTTCAACCAACAACACCGGTGGCAGCGCCTCCTGCGAAGTCGTATCAGCAGGCTCAATCAAATCCCGGACAAGGGTTTGGGGTCGCAAGTATTATTTTCGGGGTGCTTTTGCTTTGGCTGGTCGGTTTGCCGCTCGGTATCATGTCTATCATGAAATCCCGCAAGGCCAACGCATCCGCGCTGCTTGGGATTATCGGCACCGTACTTAACGTCCTGGCGATATTCATTAGTATTATACTGCTTGTTGTCGGTGTAGCTGCATTTCGACAGATGCAAACAAAGGCGAGAAGCATTGAAGCAAATGCGCAAGAATTAAAAAACGAAACACTCGCCCAAGAGGCAAAAAATAAGACCTATAAACTCACGCAAGATTTTACATCGAGTGCCCTCTACTGGTCATTGTCGACGCCAAATAATTGGACGACCACGGCACTCGACAAGGACGGTCTTAACCAGTTTGCAAAACCAGGCACAAACACGCTCTTTACGACTCTTCAGGCGACTCGTGATGGACTAGAGAGCAACAAATCAGACCTTATCGCATCAAAAGCATATGTCGACGAGTACATCGCTGCTATGAAAGCAAAAGGAACGTATCTTACGATAGATTCAACCAGTACCATAGAGGTTCCGTTTCTGGAGAACAACGATACGATGGAGCTGTATCTTGTAAAAATGCACGATTCAACTCCTACCGGTGGTTATACCAGCTGGTTTGCGGTGCGTGCTGTCTCTGATAGGATCGTGGCACTAAATTACGCAGGGAATACGAGCGATATTACTCAGGCAGAATGGCAATCTCTACTTGAGAGTGTATCGTTGACGGAGATATAACATGGCCTATCAATTGAATCAATCACTTCTGACTGACGAGCCGCACGCTGAGCCAACCAGGGTTGGATTTGGTAGGGGACTCAAAGCCGCGGGTGAGGCAAATCCGCAGGTAGTAGGTCTGTGTGCTGATCTCGTCGAAAGTGTACAGATGCATTTATTTGCCGAGGCATTCCCTGAGCGTTACGTTGAGGTGGGGATCGCAGAGCAAAACCTTGCGACTGTAGCGGCGGGCATGGCGCGAGCTGGCAAGATTCCGTTTGCTGCGAGCTATGCGGCATTTAGTCCAGGGCGCAACTGGGAGCAGATCAAGACGATGACAGCACTTAACCAGCTGCCAGTCAAGATGGTCGGTGCGCATGCCGGCTCGACGGTTGGCCCAGACGGAGCTACGCACCAGATGTTTGAAGATATTGCGCTGATGCGTGTCATGCCCGGCATGGTGGTGGTGTGCCCTGGCGACAGTATAGAGGCCGAAAAAGCCACGCAAGCGATCGCCGAGCATCCGAGCGCGTGCTACCTGCGGATTGCACGCGAGAAGACGCCGATTTTTAGTACGCCAGAGAGTCCTTTTGAGATTGGCAAGGCGTATGTACTACGAGAGGGCAGCGACGTGACGATTCTGTCGACAGGCATAGAAACCCCTTATGCGCTCAAAGCTGCGGAAGCGCTAGAGAAGGGCGGGTTATCAGTCGAAGTGGTACATGTGCCAACCGTCAAGCCGCTCGATACCAAGACGATTCTCGCTAGCATCAAAAAAACAGGTCGCGCAGTCAGCTGCGAGGATGCCCAGGCGGCCGGTGGGTTTGGTGGCGCAATCGCTGAGTTACTGTGCGACGAAATGCCGGCGCCACTCCTACGTATTGGAGTCAATGATAGGTATGGGGAGTCTGGTGCTCCACTGGAAGTGCATAAAAATCTCGGTCTAGCGGATGATACCATCGCCAAGCGAACGAAAGCTTTTGTAAAAAAAGTACCGAGCTACAAACCCGGATTTTAAATGAGAGATTTTAAACGCCTAATATAAAGATCCGTGTCTTTGTACGGTTTTAGTATCATTCCGCTAAAATACCTATAACACAGGAGCTATATCGTCATGATAAGCAAATTGCCCCCTAAACCTAGGAGGCAATAGGCCTCTACCAGGTGATTAGGGACGGGGACGGGAAGGCGTCTTCCTCGAAAGGAGCGTCTGGACTGCCGCTCCACATTCGGAGCAGATCCACTGCGGGGGTGCCTGGGGGTTGGGGTCGAGCTCAACCTCCTTCGTGCACGCCGGGCAGATGCCCAAGGGCACCGCGTCGACAGCGTCGTCATCGTCCCACGACGCATATTCCTCTACGAATACAGACATGACAGCTCCGTTTCTTGAGGTGCGATTCCGCGCCTCGGGTAGGCTTACGGACATATACTATTCTATCATATCATTTATATATTAAAAAGTCAACAGCTACTCTATCTCTCCGGGTGGTGGTATACTATTAACAGATAAGCATGAGTTATTTCTAAAGAGTGAAAAAAGGGGGATAGATGGGACTCACCATAGCAGAGATTCGTGATAGGACGTTGAGGGCTAGGCATTTGATGCAGCGCAGCCGCGCTCAACGGTTTGCTGTAGGCGCGTTTAATATCGACAACCAAGAGACGCTGATCGCAATCTGCCGAGCAGCACAGAAGTTGAACGCACCAGTACTCGTGGAGTTGAGTCAAGGCGAAGTCGATGCGCTCGGCCTAGAAAACGTGCGCGATCTTGTCGACAACTACCGCGATGAGTATGGGGTAGAAATCTATCTGAATCTTGACCATAGCCCGTCAGTCGAAGCCTGCAAACGCGCAATCGATGCGGGGTACGAGTTTATCCATATCGACATCTCTCAGGCAAACCGCGATGCCAGCGAAGAGGAGATCATCTCTAAGACTAAAGAGGTAGTTGAGTATGCCAAATTTACGGGTGCACTCGTCGAGAGTGAGCCGCATTATTTTGGCGGCAGTAGCAATCTGCATAAAGAAGAAATCGACTACGAAGAGATCAAAAAAACTTTTAGCACGCCAGAAGGCGCCAAAGCGTTCGTCGATGCGACAGGGATTGATACGTTTGCGGTCGCGATCGGCAACCTCCATGGGAAATATCCTGTGCCAAAACAGCTCGATCTCGAACTGTTACAGCGTGTGCGCGACGTGATTGATTGTCAGATTTCATTGCACGGCGGCTCAGGCACTCCTTTGCACTACTTTGAAGACGCCGCGAGGATCGGCGTCAGCAAGATAAACATCAACAGCGATATGCGTGTAGCCTACCGAGATACACTAGTGAAAGTGCTTGAAGAAAACCCCGATGAATACGCGGTCGTAAAACTCATGCCAAAGGTATACGAGGCAGTGCAAGCTGTGGTAGAGGAGAAAATTATCGCATTTGGTAGTGCAGGAAAGGCAGTACGATAATGGTAAAGATCTTGGCTATCGGCAAAGCGACACAAGACGTGTTTCTCAGGAGCGAGGAGTTTGATCCGCACACTCAGGGCAAAAAGGTGTTTACCGCACTACCTCTGGGGATAAAAATGGAAGTTGAAGACGTGACGTTTAGCACCGGTGGTAATGCGACAAACGTGGCGGTGACATTCGCTCGTCAAGGGATTGAAAGTGCCTATCTATGGGGACTGGGCGAAGATCCTGCGAGCAATGCGATTTTGCACGAGCTCGATCAGGAGGGAGTTGACACGCGCAATGTCCTACAGCAGCCAGAATATCAGTCTGGCTACTCTGTAATCATGATCGCGACCAACGGCGAGCGGACGATCCTCAACCATCGCGGCAAGGCGTTTGGTCGTACCGGCCGGCACGGCTTTGACCTCGAAGCGATTCAGGGTTTTGATTGGATTTATCCTACCTCGCTGGGTGATGGAGGCTTGAAGTTGTTGAGAGAAATCGTCGATACCGCCGAAAAGCACAACGTGAAAGTTATGCTCAACCCCGCAGGTCCAGAGCTAGCTGAGCCAGAAAAATTACGAGGCATCCTCGAGAGTGTCGACGTACTCTGCGTCAACAAAGAAGAGATGTCTATGATCGTGCACGGCAAAACGCTCGAAGAGCTGGCCCTGCATGCGCTGCAATATGTGCCGGTTGCCATCGTCAGTGACGGACCAAATGGCGTCGTAGCGACCGATGGCAAGACGATTGTACGCGCTGGTATGTACGAAGATGTGCCAGTGATAGACCGAACTGGTGCGGGCGATGCGTTTGCAAGCGGGTTTCTCAGCCAGTGGAGCCAAGGAAAGTCACTGAAAGATTCGATCGTGTTTGCGAGCGCTAACAGCACCAGTGTTGTTACAAAAATTGGCGCCAAAGCAGGGATACTGAGAAAAGGCGTGCGACTTCACGAGATGCCGATCCATGAGAAGCCGGTACAGCTCAAAGGAGAAGTGTGATGGCGAAGTTTTTGCGTGATATTCTCGACGCTAAAGAGCCGCACTACACGCAGGCGATTCGTCAGCTTGAAGCGCTTACGGGCCGCAAGGCGACGGATATCGCCTATGTCGCAGATATCATGGCGCGGGGGCACGCAGTCATGCGTCAGCTGGGACTCGACCCCAAGGATACGACACCTCTCGAGCTTTATGCCGCTCTGACTGCGCATCGAGCAAGCGGGCAGTTGTTTCGCCGTACCGATGACGTAGCGTTGATTGTAGCCGGGAAAGTCATTTCGTTTAATCACGATGATGTCAAAGAAAATGCCGAGCGAACCTTTGAGCTACGCACTGCACGCCACGTGCGTTGCCAGATACAGCACGGGCTGACAGCACGATATGTAGCGGCCGATGGCGACAACGAAGTCGCGATTCAGGAGACTGTAGCTCAGGCAGGAATGAATGTCTGTGATCTGAGCGACTACCACGAGCAACGCCTAAGCACAAAAAATAATACCCAAAAGAAGCCGCATATCTTGTGTATCGGCGATATTTTTACCGATGCGTTTATCCAGCTCGACGACAAAACGTCAAAAGTTTTTACCGAGTCAGACGGCAAAAAATGGCTCGCTGTTCCTTATGGACAGAAACCTAAGTATCTCGGTGTGGATATAGTGCGGTCGGTCGGGCCAGCTCCTAACGCCGCAGTGTCCTGCGCACGACTCGGTCTTTCGGCGAGTCTTATGGCCTGGGTCGGAGGCGACGATATCGGCAAAGAAGCCTTGCAGCACCTCACAAAAGAAAATGTCAGCACTGAGTCGATGGTTGTCGAACGCGACAAAGCTACGAGTTACTGGTATGTCCTGCGTTACCTTGCAGATCGCACGATGCTTGTAAAAAGTGAAAAGTACGCCTATAAATGGCAGAAACCAAAGACCGCACCGGACTGGGTCTATTTGTCATATATCGGTGAGGATTCGTGGCCGCTTCACCTTAGTTTGCTCGATTATCTCGATGACAATCCCCAAATACGACTAGTGTTTCAGCCAGGGACATTTCACTTTGCGTGGGGTGCGAAGAAATTGCGGCGCCTCTATAAGCGCGCGTTTAGTGTGATTGTCAACCGTGAAGAGGCTGTCGATATCACTGGCGCAGATTATCATTCGCTAGCCGGTCTGGCAGAGGCATTGCACGCTATGGGTCCAGAGGTTGTCGTTATCACCGATGGCCCCGCTGGGTCGTATGCATCGTTTGGCGGCAAACTCTACAACATGCCGAACTACCCTGACCCTGCACCACCACTGGAGCGAACGGGTGCGGGAGATGCGTTTGCTTCGACATTTATCGCAGCAATAGCCCTCGGTGAGTCGCCTGAGACCGCACTGACATGGGCGCCCATCAATAGTATGAATGTCGTGCAGCATATCGGGGCGCAGGCAGGACTACTTAAGAAGAGCGAGCTCAAACGCTACCTCGAGCAAGCGCCAAATAACTACAAGATCAAGGAGCTACAATAAATGAGATATCAAATTTGCGTGTCTGGTGCTGCCTCTGGAGAAACAGTTATCAGTTCGCACGACCAGGCCTATGCGCTAGGGGTAGAAGTGGCCAAAGCTGGAAAAACTTTGCTAACTGGAGCGACAGTTGGCTTACCCCATCACGCCGCCATGGGTTTCATGAGTGTCAAAAACGCCAAAGGCAGCTCGATCGGCTTTAGCCCAGCGAGTAGTTTTCGCGAGCATGTTTCTACCTATCGTTTGCCAACCGACGAGTTTGACTATATCAACTTTACCGGTATGGAGTACGTGGGCCGCGACGTACATTTGGTACGAAGCGCCGATGCCGTCATTACAGTGGGTGGTCGCATGGGCAGTCTGCACGAACTCGCAACCGCACTCGAGAGCCGCAAGGTCTGCGGGATCTTGCTCGGGAGTGGCGGCCTGGCGGACTATGCTGCCACACTACTCAAGCACATCGAAGCTCCAGGTGGTAAAGACGTGATATTTGACACTGACCCCAAGCGTCTCGTCGCCAAAGTGGTGGCAGCGCTTGATGTAAAATACGCCGATTTTACAGCCCCTCCAAGTCTGCGCGTAGACGAAGCGCATGAGCGAGCCGGTACGGCACCAAAACGCCGCGGCTAGAGCAGCTGTTATTCTCCTTTGAGTCCAGTAGAGGTATAATAGTAAGATAAGAAAGGATAGTATATGGACAACACTCCGCTTCCCGTCAATATAGAGGATACAGGAAAGAAGAAAATTTTTATCATTATCATTGCAATATTGTCCGCCATGCTGGTAGTAGCGATAATCACTATTGCTTCACTGATAGCGAGTAAGCAAGCAAAAACAAACGACCTAGCAGTGAATCAAGTAAAAGATAAAGATACAGCGAAGAATAATACGAATACACAGAAAGAACGAACAACTACAATCGACAGTTCATTTAACTATACAATGTCGTTAGTGTACCCTGATACATGGAGCTTGTCGAGTTCTATCGAGGGACCTATGCCCGCAACCAATCAAGCTCGTACAATACAATCCCTGGTTTTTACCTCTCCAAGCGGCAATATAAAAGTCGTATTTAAGGTGAGTGCAAATGTTAAACCAGAGGGTACGTGCGATCAGAAGGCTGCTGGTCAGTTTGTGACAGTACGTGCAGAGACTGTGCCGGGGCTCCCAGTAGTAAACCTAGTAGAGTATACTATACGAAACTACACTACACCCTATCCGAATGGCCCCTACTACGTAGGGTTGGTCGAGACGAACACGGCTCGGCTATTTGCTACCGACAGAGATCTATGTGCGGCATTTAATGCGAACATTGTTAAGCTAAAAGATGACAAAGACGTACGATTGCTCGATGCAAGCATGTTGTTGAGGAATATTTACTCTATAGAAGACTTTGCTCTTTCCCAGGCAACTGATGAGTACAAAGAAGCGAAGTCGATATTACTCTCCGCTAAGCACCAATAGTTTGATAACTTGCGGTCTTCAGTTATCGAGCCTCTCTGACAGGCCTCAATCAGTGGCTCATTTTCAGAGAGGCGTTACATCTACGAAACGAGGTGGGTGTGCAGTGGCGTATAGCGAGCAGTAATATCGTATACTATAGAGATGAATACATTTCGTCTTTCTTCAACCTATCAGCCAACTGGCGATCAGCCAGCTGCAATTGAGAAGTTGGTTGCGGGTCTTGAGCAGGGTGAGAAGCAGCAGACTCTACTTGGGGTGACAGGGAGTGGCAAGACATTTACGATGGCAAATATCATTGCCAAGCGTCAAGTGCCGACACTCGTGCTGGCGCACAACAAGACATTAGCGGCTCAGCTCTACAGTGAATTCAAGTCGTTTTTCCCTGACAATGAAGTGCATTATTTTGTAAGCTACTTTGATTATTATCAGCCAGAAGCCTATATCGCTAGCAGCGACACGTATATCGAAAAAGACAGTGCGATCAACGAAGAGATTGATCGTCTGCGCCATGCAGCCACTAGTGCTTTGTTGACGAGACGGGATACAATCATCGTGGCAAGTGTGAGCTGTATTTATGGTATAGGTTCGCCCGACGATTATGCAGAGATGTCGATTACTGTCGAAAAAGGCGAGCGTCGCGTGCAAGATAAATTCGTGCGGCAGCTGACGGATATTCAGTATCACCGTAACGATATTGATTTTGCGCGCGGGACATTTCGGGTGCGTGGTGATGTGGTTGATGTGTTTCCAGCGGGGAGTGATTCTGCATATAAAATCGAGTTTTTTGGCGACGAGGTAGAGCGCATCACCAATATCGATCCGCTGACTGGCGAGATTCTCGGGGAGCCACCACATGTCAAAATCTTTCCGTCGAGTCACTATGTCACGCCAAAAGAGAAAGTACAGCGTGCAATAGCCAATATCAAGCTCGAGTTTGAATCGCGTCTGGCGTGGTTTGAAAAGCATGATAAATACCTCGAGGCGCAGCGTCTCAGCCAGCGTACAAAATTTGATCTAGAGATGCTGGAAGAAACGGGGTTCGTGAAGGGGATCGAAAACTATAGCCGCTATCTAACCAACCGTGAACCAGGCGAGCAGCCGGCCACACTGATGGACTATTTCCCTGACGACTTTCTGCTCTTTGTCGACGAAAGTCACGTGACGCTCCCTCAAGTGCGCGGCATGTACAACGGCGACCGTGCACGCAAAGAAGTGCTCGTTGAGTACGGATTTCGTTTGCCGAGCGCACTCGATAATCGGCCATTAAAATTTGAGGAGTTTGATCGTCATATCAACCAAGCCATATTTGTCTCGGCCACACCTGGCCCTTATGAACGCGAGCACACGCCTGAGCCAGTGCAGCAAATTATTCGCCCGACAGGATTACTCGACCCGCCGATCGAGGTCAGGGGGAGCGAGGGCCAGATCGATGACCTGATCGCAGAGATTCGCGACAGGACTGCCAAGCATCAGCGCGTGCTCGTGACGACGCTGACCAAGCGCATGGCCGAAGACCTTAGTCAGCATTTGATCGACCTTGGTATGAAGACCGCTTATATTCATAGTGATATCGACACCTTGGAGCGCGGAGATATCCTGAGGGATTTGCGCATGGGGGTGTACGATGTGCTAGTGGGGATCAACTTGTTGCGTGAAGGTCTCGATCTGCCAGAAGTGTCACTTGTCGCTATCATCGATGCCGATAAAGAAGGCTTCCTCCGCAGCGAAGGTGCCCTGATCCAGACAATTGGGCGGGCTGCGCGACATATCGAAGGTTCGGTGATTATGTATGCCGACACTATGACAGACAGCATGAAGCGGGCGATCGGTGAGACAAATCGCCGTCGAGCTATCCAGCATGCGTATAATCTCGAGCATGGTATCACGCCTCGAGGTGTCGATAAGGCGATTGACGAAGGGTTGCGAGCGATTATTCCGCAAAAAGAAGACACCAAAAACAAGCTGAACCTCAATAAAATCCCCAAAGATGAGTATGGGAGCCTTGTGAAAGATCTCGAAGGTCAGATGAAACTCGCTAGCGCCAACTTGGAGTTCGAACGAGCCGCTGAGCTACGCGACCTTATCGCTGAGATAAAAGCAAAGCTGTAACTAGTGTCTACTGTATATCGCAGGAGAAACAAAAGAGTACATTTTTTGTCCCGATCGCGACAAAAAATGTACTCTATCGAAAATTCCATGCGTCTGAAGTAGGCTTCCTGCGGCGACGTGACGTTCAAGAGATATCGTTACGGATTGCTGGGACGCCTCTAGTCTTGTGAAGCGATAAGTACTGCGTAGGGTGGCAAAGAAATGGTAGCGAGAGATTGCTCGTTTGTCTCGATCAATAGCGTCTCCAAGTCGGCGAAACCTTCGGAATATCCCGACCAAGTGCTGTTGAACCTGATCTGCCATACACCACCGCGCGGGAGTGTGAGCTGATACCGCTCAAAGGTATGCTCACTGACATTTGCTATGACGATTACGTCGTCTTTTGCGCCGCCTATACTCCAGCGATGATAGCCGATGACGCCGTTGTTGTCATCCTGATGGAAGACTGCCGTGTGCTGACCTGTCAGCCCAGCTGAGTTAGTGTGTTTGTTGAGACGTAAGTCAATTAAGTGACGGTGTGCAGTGACGATACCGCTATATTTGTCGGTATGGTGCCAGTCGAGCGCTTGCCAGTCGTTAAACGCTCCGTCTTGGAGAAACTCGCTCCCTTGCAGCAGCATGGGAATTCCGGGTGACGTCAAGGTGAGGGCGCTTGCCAGTAGGAGAGTTTGCCGGGCGATCACACTGGTCGGATCGCGAGGCGCAATTGTTTCGTTGAGCCGCACTGATCCATTGGCAGCAGTGTCGTGAGAGTCACTGAAGATAACTTTTTCAAACGCATTGCCATTGTATGATTTCTCGAGTTGATAGCGAATTCCTGCGAGGGTTTTTGGAGCTCCGTCGCGCACACCGAGCGCATCGCGGATGGCGTGCGGAAACCCGAGCTCCCACTGGGCGTCAAACCCACAGCCGCTATCGACGCGGTAGCGAGTGATTGCGGGACTATTGGCACAGTCCTCGGCGATGATAATAGCACGCGGGTTGATTTTGTGCGCCAGTTCTACGATATCCTGCATCAGATACCATGCATCAGGTATGTCGTGTGCGGGGTCATTGTCGCGACCCTCAGTGTTTCGCATGTAGATGGTAGAGTCGATCCGCAAACCATCGAGCCGATAATCAGTTAGCCACATGGTGATGTTGTCGAGGATGAACTGACGAACTTCAGCTCGTCCATAGTCTGGCCGCCCGCCCCATGGCGTATCGCCGCGCTCATCGTTATAAAAATAAATACCGCCGCGACCTTGTTCGCTCCAGCCGTCAAACTGCCAAAGGTCTGTTTCGCCAGAGAAATGATTGTATACGACGTCGAGAATGACTCCTATGCCGCGTTTGTGGGCTTCGCGTACAAAGCTCATGAGCCCATAGCGACCGCCGAGCATTGATTCTACGCTGAAGATATAGTTTGGCGCGTACCCCCATCCGTTGCTATACGCCATGCTCGTGACGGGCATCAGTTCGATCATAGTGACTCCTAGGTCGCGCAAATAGTCGAGTTTTTCGATCGCGGTCTCAAAAGTACCAGGCGTGGCGGCGTCTGGACGGTTAAACGTACCGATGTGCAGCTCATAAATAACTTGCTGATCAGGAGATGGCGGCATGAAATCGTCGCCTTGCCAATCAAAACGATCGTCGACAATCACTGAAAGCCCTTTATCGCTACTCGTGATAGACCGAGCTCTCGGGTCATTTTTTTCGATCCACCTGCCATCGGCAGTTTGTAGTGAATACTTATACATCTGACCAGGCTCGACACCTTCAATCACCGTTGACCAATAGCCGTCGTGCTCACTCGTGAGCTGAACGGGACCTTCAGGAGTAAACGTACCGCTGATCGACACGGCTTTTGCAAACGGTGCCCACAGCCGAAACTCGGCTGACTTACCGTGAATCGTGACACCAAGGTTCTTTTTTATCTGATGTGGCATACTTAGTATTCAGTATAAAGCATAGACAAGATGATTGACATCTTTATGAGACGTGGAGATTGCGCTATAATAACAGGTAATGAGCACAATTTCTTCTGATGACGTGCGGCACCTCGCCGCTTTGAGCAACTTGCAGCTGAGTGACGATGAGGCTACTGATTTGCAAGTAGATTTGACAAATATTTTGACGTATATCGAGCAGCTTAGTAAACTCGATACAACGGGGGTTGAGCCTACTTACCAAGTGACTGGCCTTGAGAATATCTGGCGAGATGATGTGGTAGATGAGGGAAGTGTTTCGCGCGAGACACTGCTTGCACTTGCTCACGAGCAAGTAGAGAACTGCGTAAAGGTACCGAAAGTATTATGAATATTGCTGAACTAGTCGCACAAATTTCAAGCGGGGCTACAACCGCTCGTCAGCAAGTTGAGCAAGCGCTCAACAAAGCTGCAGCGGCGGACAGCTATCATGCGCTTCTAAGCCTCACCAAAGAGCGAGCGTTGCAGCGAGCGGATGAAATCGATGCACGGATAGCTAGGGGCGAGAAAGTCGGTGACTTGGCGGGCGTACCCTTCGTCGTCAAAGACAATTATTTGGCGTTTGGGGCTCCCACAACTGCCGCCAGCAGGATACTCGAGAATTTCGAGGCACCTCTGCAAGCAACGGTTGTCGAAAAACTTGAAGCTGCCGGAGCGATTTGTATCGGTAAGTCGAATCTCGATGCATTTGCGCACGGCGGCTCGACAGAAAACTCTGCATATGGTGTCACGTATAACGCTGTCGACACATCAAAAGTTGCTGGAGGTTCGTCGGGAGGCTCTGCGGTCGTGACAGCGCTCGATATTGTGCCATTTGCTCTCGGCAGCGACACTGGCGGCTCGATTCGCCAGCCCGCGAGCTTTAACGGTATCGTCGGTGTCAAGCCAACCTATGGTATGACTAGTCGTTTTGGAGTGGTGGCGATGGCGAGCAGTACGGATTGCATGGGCTGTTTTGCGAAGTCGGCCGATGATGCTGCCCTGGTGCTCAGTGTCATGGCAGGGCAAGACGCAAAAGACATGACGACATTGCCAGATTTCTTTGTGCCATCCGCAGAGGTACCGTCTGGTCTCAGAATCGGTATTATCAAAGAAACCATGGATGACAATGTTGACGAGGATGTTCGAAAAATCACCTATGAATACGTAGATCGCCTCCGTGTTGCAGGGCACACCGTCGACGAAGTCACTATGTCAACCGCCACGTTGGCCCTAGCGATGTACTACATCATCGTTCCAGCCGAGGTGTCGAGCAATTTGGCGCGATATGACGGCGTGCGCTTTGGGAGGCGAGCAAGTGGAGTTAAGACGCTCGCAGAGCTGTACGGCAAATCGCGTGATGAAGGATTTGTCACAGAAAACAAACGCCGCATCATGATCGGAAGCTATGTACTTTCATCAGGGTATTTTGATGCGTACTATCAACAGGCGCAAAAAGCGCGCACACTACTGATAAACGAATGTAATGAATTATTTATGCACTATGACTTTCTTTTGACGCCAACAGCACCAACTGCAGCGTTTGGGGTTGGCGAAAACATCAGCGACCCAGTCAAAATGTACTTGAGTGACGTCATGACTGTACCAGCTAGCCTCGCGGGAATACCCGCCATCAGTGTACCGGCGGGCACAAATGCAGCCGGGTTGCCAATAGGCGTGCAGTTAATCGGTCCGATGAAATCTGATGCAGCGCTGTTGGCTCTTGCTAGTAGCATGGAGGTGAGATGATGGAAAGTCCTTCGATGATATTTTTGCTTATCGGCGTATTGCTGGTAGCGGTTGTCGGGGTGATGTATCTGATGATTGGAGCAAAGTCCGGTACAAAGCTCTCTGTCGAACGATATCAGTCAAAGTGGTTAGCTATCGAGAATGGTCTCGAGCGCAATAACCCCGCATCATGGCAACTAGCAGTACTGAATGCCGATAAGCTACTCGATCAAGCGCTACGTGAACGACGGTTCAAAGGTGCCACGATGGGTGAGCGCATGAAGTCTGCTCAGAAGACCTGGAAACACCCCAATCATGTCTGGACGGCGCACAAAATCCGTAACCAATTAGCTCATGAAACTGATGCGAAAGTAAGTTATGAAATCGCCTCACGCTCACTCGCGGCATTTAAGCAAGGCTTGAAAGATTTGGGGGCGATATGAGAGAAGGAGTATGGAGTATGGATTATGGAGTATCGAATAGTATTCAGACAGTAAATGCCTCTAAACTTGTCTATATTCTATATTCTCTATTCCATATTCCATATTCCATATTCTCTACTCTCTACGGTCTATTTCATATTTCGTATCTTACGCCTAGATGGAGTATGCTATGACAAAAATAGACCAAACAGTTCTCGATCAATACATTATGACGATCGGCATCGAGTGTCATGTGCAGCTTGCGACCAAGACAAAGCTATTTAGCCCCGCCGACAATGACGCTCGCGATGCCGAGCCGAATAGCAAAGTACATCCAATAGATTATGGGCTGCCCGGTATGCTACCAGTACTCAATCGTCATGCGGTTGACCTCGCCATTCGCGCTGGCAAAGCACTTAACGCGCCGATCGCCAGTGTTTCGCGTTTCGATCGCAAGCATTATTTTTATCCTGATTTGCCAAAAGGCTACCAAACGACGCAGATGTACCAGCCAATTATTTTGGCAGGCTACGTCGATGCGCCACTCGAAGACGGCACGACCGTTCGCGTCCGGATTCACCATGCGCATATGGAGGAAGACGCGGGTAAGTTAACTCACTTTGCGGGGCATAGTCTTGTGGACCTCAATCGTGCCGGTACACCACTCATCGAAATTGTTTCCGAGCCAGATATTCATTCGGCTGCGGCGGCGCGGGCATATGCGACTGAGCTCCATAGACTCATGACCTATGCAGGAGTGACGCACGGAGACTTGTATCATGGCAACATGCGCTTTGATGTGAATATCAGTGTTGCAAAAAAAGACGCGTCGGAGCTTGGCAAACGTGCTGAAGTAAAAAATCTCAACTCATTTCGGAGCGTCGAGCGCGCAGCAGACTACGAGTTCCATCGCCAAGTGGAGCTACTCGAGCGTGGCGAGAGAGTCGTACAAGAAACTCGTGGCTGGAGTGATGATACCGGTGTGACGACGAGTCAGCGCAGCAAAGAAGATGCCCAGGACTATCGTTATATGCCCGATGCCGATATCCCGCCGATCGTTCTA
>CAZPEO010000003.1:47617-64336 GCA_964585675.1 uncultured Candidatus Saccharibacteria bacterium
TAGCTAGTATGGCTGAAAAAAGTGAAATCAGCAGCAACTCGGCCGTCACTGTGTTATTTGAGATGTTACGCAGTGGCGATGCACCACGCATGATTGCTGAAGCCAAGAACTTGCTGCAAGTGAGCGATGAGGGCGCTATCGCAGCCATTGTCGGTGCCGTACTGGCCGACCCAGCTTCGGCTGCCTCCATCGCTGATATTCGCGCTGGCAAAGACAAGGCCATTGGTTATCTTGTTGGTCAAGTCATGAAACAGTCACAGGGTAAAGCTAATCCTGCTCTCGCGCAGAAATTAATTCGAGAAAAGCTCTAAGGAGGACGACCTATGAAACGACCAACGAAAGCCATTATTGCCGCTGCAGGCTTCGGAACAAGGTTTTTGCCACAAACAAAAGCCATGCCAAAAGAAATGATGCCGCTTATCGACAAGCCAATTATTCAATACGTTGTTGAAGAACTTGTCGCTGCAGGCGTCAAAGATATTATCATCGTTGGATCGAGTAACAAGCGCGCCATCGAAGACCATTTTGATATGCCAAGTGAAGAACTGCTGGCAAATCTGCGCGCAGGAGGGGAGAAAAAACAGCCGTTTATTGATGAGATCGAGTCGATTGCCGACATGGCAAACTTTGTGTACCTGCGTCAAAAAGGTTCGTATGGTAATGCAACACCGCTTGCTTGTGCGGCACATTTAGTCTCGGCTGATGAGCCGTTTTACTATACCTTTGCCGATGATTTCTTCATGGCCACGCCAAATCGTTTTACACAAATGGCAAATGTTGCTGAGCAGTATGACGGTGCTGTGCTATCCTGCAAAAAATCGACGAGCGACGAGGAATACACTAAGTATGGTTACGTGGCGGGCGAAGTGGTAGACGATGGTGTCATCAAGATGCAGGCTGTAGTTGAAAAGCCCGGCAAACATGCAGCACCAAGCGACCTGGCCACCGTTAGTAGCTATTTGCTACCGGGAGTTTTCTTTAGTTATCTCGATAAAGCAAAGACAGACTATGCCGGCGAGGGTGAATTCACCTTTCAGCCGATCATGCAGGCTATGATTGACGACGGGCACCGTTATTATGCGTGCGAGATCAAAAACGGCACATACTACGATACGGGTGACAAACTCGAATACTTAAAAACAGTGATAGATTTTGGGCTTGCAAACGAAAGTCTCGGCAAAGAGTTGCGTGAACATCTCGAGCAGAGACTTGGCCATCAGTAGGTGCGATCAATACTCGAAAGTGAGACGTGATTTATAGCAAAGAGTGATGTATTTCACATGCATCAATTGCACAGCAGTGCTATACTATATGAAGTGGCGCGTATCACAGCGGCATCTAAAGAAAAGGAGCGAGCATTCCATGGAATGGGCACAAGTACTGGTTATCATTTTGTCGGTATTTTTAGCGCTGTTTTTGCTACTGGCGATCATCCTTGTAGGATTGCTCATAAAAGTTACCAAGCAAATCCGCTCAATCACCGCCACGGCAGAACGCACCGCGATGAAGTTTGAGAGCGCAGCTAGTAACGCAGCGACTTTCACGTCACCCGTCGCTATTGCGAAAATTGTAAAATCATTCATCAGTGATCGTAAAAAATAAGGAGGACAACAGATATGTCAAAAGGTAAATTTGCACTCGGCGCACTACTTGGCGCAGCAGCAGGCGTAGTCGCAGGTGTATTGACTGCACCAAAATCAGGTAAAGAGACTCGTGCAGACCTCAAAACCAAAGCTGACGAGCTAAAAAAAGAAGCTGATAAAAAAGCTGCTGAAGTCAAAAAGCAAGGTGAAAAAGTCTACGGCGAAACCCGCAAGCAAGTCGAAACGGCTGTCAAAGAAGGCAAAAAAACCGTCGATGACTACCGTAGTCGAGCAGAGCGTGCGATAGATAGCGCTAAGACCGAGCTCAAAGACGAGAAAAAAGACAAGTAAATCTAACATCGCTGATCTTAGTCACCCACAAAAGCCAAAAGCGTCTTGGTAAAACAAGGCGCTTTTGCGTATTCAATATTCAATATTCTATATTCCATATTCCACACTCTATATTCTATATTCCATATTCCACATTCCACACTCCATGTCCTTCCCATTCTCATTGTGCTTTTTCTCAAAATCTGCGACACTAATCATAGTAAAAAAGGAACATTTGCATGAAACTATCTTTTTGGAAAAAACTAAAAAAACGACTGAGGGATGATAGCGAGAGGGGTGCGCGACAGTCGGTGCTCGAAGAGCTTTTCAATGACTTCAACCGCAATCGGTTTTCAATCTATAAATTTAACTTTTTTCGGGGCATCTTCTTCGGGCTCGGTTCGGTACTCGGCGGTACGGTCGTACTGGGTCTCTTGGCGTGGCTACTCAACCTGACAGGTCATCTAGTGCCGAGCGTGGCTGGATTTATCGATCACGTGGTTGAACTCATGCAGACAGCCAAAAAATAACGGAGTCGTACTCTTTCACTAACAGCACCCAGCACTTGGGTGCTATAATAAAGAATAGCAAATGGGGGACCAATCAAGCGCATCAAAGACGGCGAAATCATCACTCGCGCCGAGTGATTTTGTTCACCTGCACAACCACACTCATCACTCGCTGCTCGATGGTTTGACAAAGATCCCTGCACTTATAGACAAAATTAAGCACTATGGCATGAGCGCCACTGCCGTGACCGATCACGGCACGATGAGCGGCGTGTTGGAGTTTTATAAAGCGGCTGTTGACGGAGAGATCAAGCCTATTTTGGGGATCGAAGCCTATGTCGCAGCGCGCAGTCGTCATGACCGTGATCCCGCCAAAGACAAGGCGCGTTTTCACCTGACGCTTCTTGCCATGAACGACCAGGGCTATCGTAATCTCATGAAACTGAGCACGCTCGCAAACCTCGAAGGTTTCTATTATAAGCCGCGCATGGACCATGAGATTCTCGAGCAATACAGTGAAGGAGTGATCGCGCTGAGTGGGTGCGCGAGTGGTGAAGTAGGCGAAAAACTGCGCGGTGACGACTACGATGGGGCTAAAGAAACAGCTAGCTGGTACAAAAGTGTGTTTGGCGATCGTTACTATCTCGAGGTTCAGGACCACGGCCACCCCGACGCACCCTATACTTGGGACATACAGGCCAAAATCAACGATGGGCTCATGAAGCTAAGCAAAGAGCTCGATATCCCTTGTGTGGTGACGTGCGATGGGCACTACTTGACTCACGATGACCAAGAAGCGCATGAGATACTGCTCTGTGTTGGGACAGGCTCGTTCCTCAGTGACCCCAAACGCATGAGTCTCAAGGAGTTTGAGTTGCATGTTACTGATCCACGTGACATCATTGCGCGCTGGGGAAAAGACCATCCTGAGCTCATCACAAATACTAAAGCGATTGCTGATCGCTGCAGTGTTAGTATCGAGTTGGGGCGGATTCTCATCCCTAAGTTTCCAGTGCCAGACGGTGAAACGGAAGAATCGTATCTCGACACCCTTGTCTATCGTGGGTTATTGCATCGCTATGAGGCTAAGCAGCCTGAGGAAACTGAGCAACTTTCTATCGAAACGATGCGCAGCCTCCTCTCGCCAGAAGTTAACGAGCGAGTTGAGATGGAGTTTGAGGTCATCAACCGCATGGGCTACAACGGCTATTTCCTGATTGTCCAAGATTTTATCAACTGGGGCAAGTCGCAAGGTATCATTTTTGGGCCGGGTCGGGGTAGTGCGGCGGGGTCGATCGTGGCCTATGCACTCAACATCACAGACCTCGATCCTCTCAAATATGATCTGCTGTTCGAGCGTTTTCTCAACCCTGATCGTATTTCCATGCCTGATATCGATATCGACATCCAAGACACACGCCGCGATGAGGTGATCGCCTATTGCGCCGACAAATACGGTGAAGCGCGAGTTGCAAATATTGTGACATTTGGAAAAATGGCAGCACGAGCCGCCGTTCGTGATGTCGCGCGCGTGCTTGAAGTACCCTATGCTGAGGCCGATCGACTGAGTAAAATGATTCCCCCGCCAGTGCAGGGAAGGCATATTCCACTGAGTGCAAGTATCGTCGAAGACAACGATCTCCGGCAAGAATACAAAGAAAATCCCACTGCCAAAAAAGTTTTTGATTTTGCGATTCGGCTTGAGGGTACGATTCGAAGTCATGGGGTTCATGCTGCGGGAGTGGTGATTGCGCCTGACGATATTGTTAACTATGTACCCCTCGAAATGGCGCAAAAAGGAGTAGTTGCAACCCAGTATCCAATGGGGCCTGTAGAAGAGCTCGGACTGCTTAAAATGGATTTTTTGGGGCTTTCTAACCTCACAATTATTAACAACGCCATGCGTATTATCCGCAAAGTGTACGGCACAACGATCGACCTATCGCAGATCTCGCTCGACGACACCAAAACATACGAATTGTTTCAGCGCGGCGACACAACGGGCGTATTTCAGCTTGAGTCAGCGGGCATGAAGCGCTATCTGCGTGAGCTGAAGCCAAGTGTATTTGATGATATTATTGCCATGGTTGCCTTGTACCGACCAGGCCCAATGCAGTTTATCGATAGCTTTATTAAGCGAAAACATGGTGAAGAAAAAATTACGTATTTGCATGATGGCATGAAAAATTCACTCGAGAGTACCTATGGAATTTTGGTCTATCAAGAGCAGTTCATGCAGATTAGTAAAGAGTGGTGTGGATTTACCGGCGGCCAAGCCGACACTCTGAGAAAAGCCGTCGGCAAGAAAAAAATCGACCTCATGCGCAAAGTCAAAGTCGATTTTGTTAAAGGTGCCGTCGAAGTGGGCGGTGCTTCGCAGGAAGTCGCCGAGATGTTTTGGGGTCAGCTTGAAGAATTTGCTAATTACTGCTTCAACAAAAGTCATGCCGCGTGTTATGGCTTGATCGCTTACTGGACAGCGTATCTTAAGGCCCACTACCCAGATGCTTTCATGGCTGCTCTTATGACGAGTGATGCCGACAATATTGATCGGCTGGCCATCGAAATCAACGAATGCAAGCACATGGGGCTAGCGGTCCTGCTACCCGATGTCAACGAATCGTTCGTGGAGTTCGCTGTGGTGCCCGGCAAACAACAAGTGCGATTCGGTATGGCAGCGGTAAAAGGCGTAGGGGTTGCAGCTGTCGAAGAGATTATACGTGCACGTGACAGTGATGGGCGGTTTGAAAGTGTACAGGATTTTGCAAAGCGTGTCAGCAGTAGCCGCGTTAATAAAAAGTCATGGGAAGCTCTGATTAAAGCCGGAGCATTTGACAATCTTGGTGACAGGAGCGACCTCCTCTTTAATCTTGAGGGTATTTTAGCGTTTGCGAGCAAGCTCCAAAAAGAAGCGCTTAGTGGTCAAACTGACCTTTTTGGCGCTCTCATCGAAAATGGTGGCAGCGAGATCATGCCCTCTATCGAGCTCAAGCCTTCCCCCGCTAAGTATACCGAGAAAGAGCAGTTGATGTGGGAAAGAGAGCTTATGGGGCTTTATATTTCGGCGCATCCTCTCGACAATTTCGACGCGTTTTTTGAAGAACAAACGATCCCGCTCCATAGTATTGGTAAGCATATCGATGGGCAGAAAGTGACGGTCGGCGGTATTGTCACGACGATTCGTACTATCGTCACGAAAAGTGGCGGCAAGATGGCATTTGTGGGCATAGAGGACAAGACGGGTGAGTGTGAGATTATTGTGTTTCCCAAGCTGTACGATCAGCTGGGTGATTCGTTGAAGGCAGATGTCGTGCTCAAGATTACTGGAGCGGTCAATGCGCGGGACCGCGACGGCAATATAGTAAACGAGGCCAAGTTGATCGCCGACGAGATAAGCATCGTGACAGATAGAGAGTTGTCTCAGTACGAAAGTCACGGCCGCAAAATGACCGCCCCAACAGGTCGTGCGACCGTCACTCGCAAACGCTATCCTGGCAAAAAAGAGGCAGTTGTCGCCAAAACTGCTTCTCTTCCCACGCCTGCATCTGAGCCGGCAGCGCTGGTGCCAAAAACACTCTATGTGCAAATCGCTAATCCCGACGACCACCACGCGCTTTTGGCACTCAAAAAAGCCTGCAACACCTACCCTGGTGAGTCTGATGTAATTCTTGTCCTTGGTGCCACCAGAGAATCAGCGGTCCGTTTGCCGTTTCGGGTAGAACTCGAGTCTTCGCTCGATGAAGAGCTCAAAGCGTTGCTTGGCAGCGATGCGATCGTTGTCAAGTAGCCCCTGGTGGCGCCTCATGCCGAGATGCCGCCCCTGTCGTGATTGCGTAGAGCGCAATTCCCGTCGCAACAGATACGTTAAACGATTCTTTTTTGCCACGCATTGGTATCTCGATGACACTATCGCACTGCGCTAGTAGCTTATCTTTGATCCCATCTACTTCCTCGCCGAGTAACAAGGCTATGTTTGTTGGTGGACGGTAGTGCTGTAGGTTGACTGATCGGTCCGATTGCTCAAGGGCGACAAAGGTATACCCCACAAATTCTGGACAGGTTAGATCGAGCGTGTGGTGGTAATCAAACGGCACCATTGTCTCTGCGCCTAAAGCAGTTTTATGTATCTGGGCTGTGATTTTTGCAGCCTCATGAGGTAGCCGTTTCTCTACAGGGTCAGACCCTGTAGATGAGAGCGGTACAGGTGTATAGCCGCTGAGGATAATTTTTTTCACCCCAAATCCTTCACAGGTGCGAAAAATCGACCCAACATTGTGAGTACTGCGAATATTATGGACGATGACGATGATTTCAGGCTGCTTCACTAGTATGTTCTCTACTAAAAACGTATTGTAAACTGAAAATCGCTCACTGTAAACTGTTTTAACCGCAAGCAATTTGCTACACTAATACTAATGAACGAAGAAGAAAACAATTTACGCAGACGTGACGCCGAGGAAAGAATGACTGAAAAACGATCTGGGATTCTCGGATTGCGCTACCTCGACACACGCCCAATCGAAGCAACGATAGGTCTTATACATGACGTCATCAGTGTCCAAGAGATGAAGGATGACAAGATTATTCCTCTCGCTATCGGCGACGAGCATCATTTGACAGAGTTTGGCGTGACTACGCATACACCTCAAACAACGATTAAAGCATTGGCTAAGAAATATAACGACATCGGGGTTATGTCAGCTTTTTACCTCATTAGTGACAGTGGTTATGCTGCGTTTATGCTGCGTTATGACCCGCCAAAAACAGTCGTATATAACGATATAGAGATAGCTCAAGAAGGCGATAGCGAAACGCTTGCCCAAGTTAGCCAAACATTAAACTCGGTGAGTAGTGAAGCGATTTTTGATTTCATCATCGATCAAGCTGACAAGCTAGGGGCAAGTGACATACATATCGAGAACCAGAGAACGGACATACGGATACGCATGCGCGTTGATGGCGCACTTCATCCCGTGGCGATATTGAGCCGAGACAAGTATCGCGTTATTCAAGGCGAGCTAGCCAGTAGGGCAGGTATCTCGAGTGCCTCATCATCTTCTCAGTCTGGACATATCCAAAAAGACATCACGCGAGACAATACAACTCACTTGCTTAACATCCGTGTTGAAACCATACCAACTCTCTATGGGATGGATGCCGTACTTCGCTTATTTAATTTTGATGAATCCATGCTGAATCTTGATCTTCTTGGTATCCCTGATAAGCAGCGATCTGAGATCAATGACGTCATTAGCCACCCTCGAGGTCTCGTGTTGATGGTGGGGCCTACGGGAAGCGGAAAGTCGACAACTCTGTATAGTATGCTCAATGCGCTTAACCAAGTGGACCGAAAATTGATTACACTCGAAGATCCTATCGAGTATGGTCTGACTGGGATATCACAAATTCCTATCGACACGACAGGAGGCAGGAGTTTTGCTGATGGACTGCGAAGCGTGCTTCGATTGGATCCAGATGTGGTGATGGTGGGGGAGATTCGAGATGTTGACACAGCCAAAACAGCCATTCAGGCATCAATTACAGGCCATCTTGTTCTATCAAGTTTTCACGCAAACAGCACGAGTGCAGCTTTTAGCCGTATTATCGACATGATTGGTATCAACCCTATATTTAGCTCGGCGGTCCGTATGTTAATTGCCCAGCGTCTTGTGCGAAGATTAGTTGATGAAACTAAGCAGGAGTACGAGCCAGATGAGGCAACTCGTCGATACGTCCAGAGTGTACTGAGTGATTTACCAGATTCCGTTGAGTGCCCAGATCTCGCTACTTTCAAGCTCTGGAAGCCTGTTCCAACGTTAGAGTATCCTTTCGGCTACAAGGGACGTATTGTTATAATGGAACAGATGATTGTCAACGAAGAGATTCAAAGATATATTCGTGGTGACATTTTAGATGTTCATCCAGAAGCGATCGAGAAGACAGCGCGTAATCAAGGCATGCTGACGCTTGAGCAGTCGGGCGTGCTCGCTGCGCTACATGGACTAACTACACTTGACGAAGTGGGGCGCGTGATCTAGCGTGACTATTATAGCGCTAAGCGTGCGCATGGTGTAGTATAATTGAAACATGATAGCAGAAGACGAAGATAGCGTTCAACCAATCATTCATTCTGAGGCTCTTAAACCGGATTTCTCGCACCCAGTGTATGAGAAAAAAGCCTCCAGGTATCACCCTAAGCAGGTAAAGATAGCGCTCTCTATCATCGTAGCTGTGGTACTGCTAGGAATTGTTTTCGCTGTCATAGCTGCATTGCAGATGACTTCGACGTCTACGAGAAAAAAGACTGCACCTGTAGCCGAAAAAAGCACACCCAAAAAAACGTTAACCGCTGCAATCGTCACCGATCATCTAAGGGTATATTTCAAGGGTACAGAGACTGCGCGTTCATCGCTCTCAACCGCGATCGAAACCAAAGATCATCGTTTCTATACTATCATCCCCGATGTTGAGATGGTCAAAAAAACGAGCATAGGAGGGAATCTTGACGAGGCGAAAGTCGAACCTCATATTACGGCACTGGAAAAATCACTTGATTATGACGAATTTCTTAAGTTCCAGGTTTCAGATGGGATTGGTGTCAATAATTACGTTGCTGATTTTATACGAGACGACGTGATTTGCCAGATTCAGAGCTACAAACCAACTACGCCGAACGCACCTACGTTTCTGGAAGTAAAATGCGCAGATATCGTTCTGTACGACGACTATGCTAAGCAACAAGATCCTTTCTATCAGGCTCACCAGACAGTTCAATCTATCAGTGTACCAACAGGGCTTATTGGACATGCTGCTATCGAGAGCAGTAAGGCAGAGGGATATTTATTAGCGGAAATAGCGCTTGGGTCGGTAGCTGAACGAAGACCACTTGGGTCAGGAGTTATGACAAATGCCAACTCCCGTGCAATGTATTATTCTGGTAAAGATAAAGTATGGCATTATTTCACGACGAGAGTGCAGGACGTAGCGACTATTACTTGTGAAATGTACGAAGTCAAAGATGCTCTTCGAATAGCATACCAGGGTAAGCCTTGCTATAGTCTCGCCAAGAAAAAGCAAATGGTAGTTGAAGTAAAGAAGCGGTAAGTATACACGCCTGTCCCTACTCATAATTATGCGGTCGACTGTTCGTAATAAGCGCCTACTTTCATCGAAATTGGTCGCATTATTTAGAGCCCCTATGGTTACTGGATTGCCTCAGCAATAGCTGGCACAAGACGCTCGTCAAATACACTCGGAATTACTTCATCTGTAGTTGGCTGGTCTACGAGACTTGCTATGACTTCTGCTGCAGCGATTTTGTGCTGGTCGGTGATTTGCTTGACGCCATTGTCCAGTGCACCGCGGAAGATGCCCGGGAAGGCGATAGCATTGTTGACTTGATTAGGGAAGTCACTGCGCCCTGTTGCAACGACTGCTGCGCCGGCGGCTTTTGCGAGGTCGGGCATTATCTCCGGGGTTGGGTTAGACAGTGCAAAAATAATCGGCTGCGGTGCCATTTTGCTGACCATCGCTTCGGTAAGTAAGCCAGGTTTGCTCACACCGATGAATATGTCAGCACCTGTAATTGCGTCGTCGAGTGTACCGCTGTGCTCTGCATTGATGTAATCTAGAAGAGCCTTTTTTTCGTCATTCAGGTCGGTGCGTGAGCTGCCAACGATTCCTTTGCTATCGACGGCAATAATATGCTTGGCTCCGTAGAGATTAAGCAGCTTCATGATGGCTGTACCGGCTGCACCTGCACCGATGGTCACGATTTTGCATTCGGCGAGAGTTTTGCCCGTCACTTTCATAGCGTTGATAAGCCCTGCCAACACCACTACCGCAGTACCGTGCTGATCGTCGTGAAACACTGGTATGTCACATTCGGCTTTGAGTCGTTCTTCGATTTCAAAGCACTGAGGCGCTGCGATATCTTCGAGGTTAATTGCCCCAAAGCTCGGCGCAATCGCCCTAACAGTCGCGACAATTTCGTCTGGCGTGTGGACGTCGAGGATAATTGGTATGCTATCGATACCGGCAAATTCCTTGAACAGAAATGCTTTGCCTTCCATCACCGGCATGCTGGCTTTAGGGCCGATATTTCCAAGACCTAGCACTGCTGAGCCATCAGAGATGACCGCCACGAGATTGTTGGTCCAGGTATACACTGGCAGCAGCGACGCGTCGGCGGCTATTTGGCGGCTCACTTCAGCCACCCCTGGAGTGTAGTAGGCGCTGAGTTTTTCTCGGTTTAGCGCCGATTGGTCGCGGAGCTTCGTCGTGATTTTGCCTTTGTGTTGTTTGTGCAGGTCGAGTGCAAGTTGATTATAATCCATAGAGTCTAGTATAGCTTATTGCAATTTATAAAATCTATGATATGATAAATATTACCTCTGTTGGCCGCAATGCAGTATTGCCCCTCGCACACGAAACTCTCTTGAAAAAGGAGAGTTTTTTTGTTATAATCAACAATTGATTGTAAATATAAGTTAATAAGCGAGTAACAGATGAGTTTTGCATTGATCCAAAAAGTCAACGATGAGCAGAAGAAAAAGCAAGTAGTCGATGTCCGTAGCGGTGACACCGTGAAGGTATACCAGAAGATTAAAGAAGGCGCCAAAGAGCGTATTCAGATGTTTGAAGGCGTGGTGATCCGCACTGACAATAAAGACCAACATACGAGCCGTATCACTGTACGCAAGATCGCCAGCGGTGTTGGTGTCGAGAAGAGCTTCTTGCTCCATAGTCCACTTGTCGAAAAAGTCGAAGTTGTTCGCCGCAGCAAAGTCCGCCGCAATTTCCTCAGCTTCCTTCGCCAGCGTAGCGGTAAGTCAGCTCGCTTGATAGCCGTACAGTTTGACCGCGAAGGTATCAACGATGTGCATGATGCCAAAGCCGAAGCCGAAGCCGAGCGCCTGAAAGAAGAAGCTGCTAAGGCTGCCGAGGAAAAAGCCGCGGAAAAGGCCGCTGCCGAAGCAGAGCTAGAGGCAAAACAAGCTGCAGTCGAGGCTGCACACAAACAAAATCAATAGATTTCTTGATAGAGAAAAGAATAAGCCCCGCAATAGAGCGGGGTTTATTGCATGATATGCCTCTTGTTGGATAGTCTGACAGGCATGACATCAGCGATGTAACCCGTCTAGTTGGGATTACTACGGCAGAGTATAATGAAGCCATGTACTCAAACTGTGCGAATGTTCCCTCATCTATCATCCATAATCTTTATACTCCATCCTCATGATATTAGGCATAGACGAAGCAGGTCGCGGACCATGGGCGGGGCCGCTCGTAGTGGGAGCGGTGGCGCTCGGTGGGATAACAATCGAGGGCCTCGCTGATAGCAAAAAACTGACGAAAAAGCGCCGAGAAGAGCTGTATGAGCAGATCAAAACTCACGCTACGTCGGCGACAGGCTGGGTGAGTGCAGACGAGCTCGACCAAGTAGGGATGAGCGCCGCACTACGCCTCGCGACGCGGCGCGCAGTTGAGCAAGTGAGCGTTCCGTATCACGAAATCATCATCGATGGCACCATCAACTTTCTAGCTGAAACGAGCAAGGGGCCGTATGTCACAACACTCGCAAAAGCTGACGCGCTCATACCGAGTGTTTCGGCAGCGTCAATCGTAGCAAAAGTAGAGCGCGATCGCTATATGGCAGAGCTTGACGATCGTTATCCTGGGTATGGATTTGCAAAACATGCTGGCTATGGAGTAGCAGCGCACCGCGCAGCCATAGATAAGCTAGGTGTTACGCCCGAGCATCGACTGAGTTTTGCGCCGCTGCAAAAATATGCTCCAAATGACGACCTCGCCCCACGACGAGTCGTGATGACAGACGTCGGCACAGCAGATGCGCCACACAAGCAAAACACACGCAGTATAGGTGACGAAAGCGAAACCGCCGCGGCCAACCACCTCCTCCGCCTTGGTCACGAAATCATCGCACGTAATTGGCGCACCAAATATTGCGAAGTGGACATAATAAGTAAAAAAGACAACACCCTCTACTTCACTGAAGTAAAGCACCGCAGAAATGCCCAATCTGGCGACGGTCTAGCTGCAATCACGAGAAAAAAGCAAAACCAGATGGCATTTGCTGCGCGGTTCTATGCACATACCGAGCTGCACGGAGCATTGATCGACCTCAAACTCGCTGCTATCGCGACGACGGGACAGCCGCCAGAGGTAGTAGATTTCTTAGAGCTGGCTTAGCCGCTCACACACAGCGGCATGATGTGTCTCGATGAGTTCGACTCGACCCTCGAGGTCTGTGACACCCATTTCGATGACTCGTCTCAGGCCGATATCTGCGAGCATCGGCGTGAAAAATTCGCGGTACTCTACAAGCTGCTGACGGTTCATCAACAATTGACCAGCATAGCGCGGGAAATAATCGTAACTTTTGTCTGAACTAAAGGTGGTTTCGATCCAGCCCCAATTATTGCGCAGCCACTGCCAGCTATCGTCGCGTGCGAAGCGGTTGCTGAGAAGGTAGATATACCAGTGTACGGTATCTTGTGGGCGAATCAGAGACGTATCGGTTAGTTTCGAGAGAACGAGCGAGATATCACTAGCACTACGGACACTTGTGATGGCACTTCTGATGTCGTCTTTGATTTCTGGCAGTATCTCAACCTTGTAGCGGTCCAAAAGCGTAGTGAGTAGTGAAGAATCTTCGCCGTAGCGAACAGCAGTGCTCAGTAGTAGTGCGCGCAGTTCGGGGTCGAGCGTTTCGATCGGCTTTGACTGGTAGAGTGCGAGTGCTTCTGCAATCACCTTCGGTTCTTCGCTATAGAGCATCTGCGCGATGACTTTGCCGCGAAGTTTGCGGTCGTTGTCTGGCTCACCGTCCCGACTCTGCCACCCTAGCGTATCGAACCTTTCTCGGGCGAGCGAACCTACGAAAGTCCGGAGCTTTTTTTCTGCTGTTTCATCGGAGAGCACGTACTTCTTTAGTTCATTGATCGCCATAATCATGGTGTCCCACACTGGTTCTTGTGTTTCGTGACGATAAAAATCGAGTAGGTCAACTAGTGAAGCCGGCGAGATGCGACCGCCGCGCGAAAGCAACACTTGTTCGTTGAGGAGCTGAAGCCGCTGTGCGGTCGAAAGGTGACCTGCTGTGAGTTGCTCGAGGAGCGCGGAGAGCAGAGTATCATCGTATTGTGTGATGAAATGTGCGCTGTTGGTGTGGTTGAGCTGGAGGTATTTTTCTCGATAGGCTAGAGTGATTGGGACCTCATCAAGCAGCAGTGGTACGCCACGAGTAGCTGCTCCTAGGGGAACTGGCCATTTGCGCCCCATATCGTGGTGCGTGCCTACAAAAAACTGCTGCTGAGTCAGCGTGAGTGTACCGTCTGTGAGTTTGGCGCTGACAACGGGGTAGCCTGGCTGAGATATCCAGGCGTGCATGAGTGTGCTGACTTGCTTGCCGCTGGCGGTGTCGAGACATTGCCAGAGATCAGTCTCCTCGGTATTCTGGTAGGCAAATTGCGTGAAATACGCTTTGAGCCCAGCTCGAAATGCGTCTTCTCCAATGTATTCAATCATCATACGAATCAAGCGCGCACCTTTGGCGTAGACGATCGCGCCATCAAATAGCGACTGGATCTCATCAGGGTGATTGACCACTATTTGCACAGATTGCACGCCGTCGATCGAGTCCCTCCTCAGAGCCGCCACCGCCGAACCTGTGTCGAAGTCAAGCCAGACATTCCATTCAGGATGAAGCGCGTCTGGGGCGATATTTTCCATGATACTAGCAAAGCTCTCGTTGAGCCAGAGGTTATTCCACCATTTCATAGTGACGAGATTGCCAAACCATTGGTGACTCAGCTCGTGCGCAATTACCGACGCTACATATTGTCGAGCAGCGAGACTGCTATTAGTTTTGTCGACGATGAGCGCAGTTTCGCGGTAGGTGATAAGCCCCCAGTTTTCCATAGCACCAGCACTAAAATCAGGCACAGCTACGTGGTCGGCTTTGGGGAGAGGATATGGCACGCTAAAATATTCGTCAAAAAATTCGATAGTCTTTACGGCTTCTTCGAGCGCAAAGTCCAGGCTTGCTGGAGATTGCGCAGGTGTCGCCCACACTGCCACATCAACACCACTGGCTGTAGTCGCGGTTTTTGACTGCAACTCACCCATGACGAGCGCAAGCAGGTAGGTGCTCATGCGCGGCGTGGTGTCAAATGTCGTGATGAGCCGACCTTTGGCCTCGTGCTGCTGTTTGATTGGCATGTTGCCGAGCACAGTGATGCCCGTCTCGGTCTCCACTGTCACGTCAAATGTGGCTTTGGCTGCCGGTTCGTCGATACAAGGAAACATTTCACGCGCATAGTGGCTCTCAAACTGCGTGATAAGCAATTCTTTTTGTATGCCCTCATGAGTAAAATAAGAGGGGTAGAGACCATGTAGTGAATCATTGATGCTCCCATGGTATGCAATCGTTAGCGTGTGAGCACCAGGTGATGCGTTGGGGTAGGTGATCGTGACTTGGTCGTCGATACCGAGCTCAAACATCGCAGCCTGTCCGTCGACCTGCACCGAATCGATAGCGAGCTCATGCGCATGTACCACCAAAGAACCAGCTGTGGACTCACCTATGATGACAACTACGCCGCTAAAGTTACGGGCTTTGCGGTCAATAGAGAGAGTGAGAGTATAGTGATGAGGAATAAATTGGTCGAGTAAACGGCTAACTGTAGTCATATACTTATTGTATCAAACAAACAGAGGTATACTGGATGCATGAAACAACGTCGGCGACGAGTGCTAGGAGTGTTATTGGTAGCAATTGCGATTGCGATAGCCTACATTTCTGATGCGTATCCGATGGCTACGACGAGTCAACCTGTTCCTCAGCCCTCTTCAGCCCAAACGAAACAACCGACCGCTCCAGAGTCTACTCTCCCGCTTCAACAAGCGAGTGTCGTGCTCGAGACTCTCGCTGTCAAAGGTCGTGCTCCCAAAACTGACTATCGACGGGTTCAATTTGGCGACGGCTGGATACTAGTCGGTAGCTGTGACACGCGCAACATTATCCTCAATCGCGATTTGCAAAGTCCAGTTATTAGCAGCGATTGCAAAGTTAATAGTGGCACACTGATTGACCCTTATACGGGAAAAACCCTTATGTTTCAGCGCGGTCCGAGCAGTAGCGCGCTGATACAAATCGATCACGTGGTGGCTCTGAGTAACGCTTGGCAAACGGGCGCGCAGCAGTTGACACTAGAGCAGCGGATTGCCTTTGCCAACGACCCTCTCGAGCTGTTGGCAGTTGACGGTGAGGCCAACCAGGCAAAAGGCGACGGAGATGCGGCTACCTGGCTACCTGCCAACAAAGCCTTTCGCTGCCAGTATATTGCCCGACAAATCGCCGTCAAAGCCAAGTACAACCTCTGGGTAACGCAGGCCGAGAAAGATGCCATGCAGCGCGTACTCGGTGAATGCCCAGAGCAGACAGTGCCAGCGGTGAAATAAAGACATGTTTCACGTTTAGGTACTCGAGCACTTTGCAGCAATTTTGTAGGTAGCGTACAATACAACACTGGATGTTTTGGTTGCGAAAAAAGCAAGTTCATGCGTACGAGCTCCTCGCGGGGTTATTTGTCATGACGCTTATCGTCAGTAATATCGCCAGCACGAAGATCGTGGCGGTTGGCCCACTGGTGTTTGACGCAGGCACGATACTATTTCCACTCGCGTATATCGTCGGTGATATCGTGACAGAAGTATATGGCTACCGCAAAATGCGCTCGCTCCTATATGTGGGCATTTCGACGCTCCTTCTCACAATGCTCACACTGTGGGTGGTGCAGGTACTGCCGTCTGCTGCTGACTGGCACAATCAGGCAGCGTACGAATCAACGCTTGGAGTGGTCTGGCGAATTGCGTTTGCGAGCATGGCAGCGATTTTTGTTGGAGAACTGATCAATTCTTACCTGCTAGCTCATCTCAAAATCAAAACCAAGGGCAAAATGCTATGGCAACGACTAGTCGGTAGCTCGGTAGTAGGTAGCTTGGTCGACACGACAGTGTTTAGTCTACTAGCATTTGCGGGCACGGTGAGTGGGGATGCCATGCTTCAGTTGATTTTCACAGTATTTGGTATCAAAATAGCGACAGAGGTCATAATATCGCCACTTACAATGAAAGTAATTGAATATATCAAGCGACATGAGCAGATCGACACCTTTGAAACGCCCGCCACATATCTTGTAGACTGATGCATTATCTACCTATCTATCTATCTATCTATCTATCTATCTATCTATCTATCTATCTATCTATCT
>CAZPEO010000004.1:0-18042 GCA_964585675.1 uncultured Candidatus Saccharibacteria bacterium
CTGAGAGCAAATCATTAACAACTACTCACTGAGAAACCGGACACTTGGGGGTATAGTTTAGGGGAAAGTCTCGTTGCAGCCGCCAGTAATTAGCATCAAGCCCATCGCGAACAACACCAGCGCTGTGGCTCATCAGCTGCCGGAGAGTAACTGTTTTCCAGCGTTCATCTTTGTGCCGCTGCAACCACGGTAGATAGCTTACCGCCAAATCGTCAAGTTGTAACTTCCCCGACTCGTGAAGTTGCATAATAGCCGTAGCAGTAAAAGTCTTGCTGTGCGAAGCAATGCGAAAAACATGATCCGGTGTCATTGGTATATTATCTTCGAGATTCGCAAGTCCGTATGCATTATTAAATAGCAGCTTTCCGTCTTTCGCGATTGCCACTACAAAGCCTGGATATGTCTCCCATTTTTGACGGAGTGTTAACCATGAATTTATAAATGTAAGCGTATGTTTTGGAATGGACTTCATGATACCAATATAGCGCAAGTGCTAGCTTTTTTGCTTTGCGATCCAATGCATCACAACCACACCTGCCACCCAATACGGTACGAGAAATATAATCGTCTCAAAGGGCGAGCGATTTGGCACAAGCAACGCGTACGTAACATAAAGGTACGCAAGGTATGGTGCATAGGTCAACCAGCCTTTCCAATGCGTCGGAATGTAGCTGCCTCGTAGCGGTTTGAACCAGGTACTAGATTGAGCTTTTTTGGTACGTTTCTTTTTTGCTGTCATATAGCCAGTCTAGCACGGATATATCCTTGCAGCCATACTACTCATGCTGTATATAGGCTTCTTGCGACTGGGCTGGGCTGAGTTATGTGAGAATGTAGGAAGTTACAAAATTTAACCATGCATGGTTGAGTTTTGTCTGACGCTGACAAAGACTATGTCGACAAGTGGACGGAGAAGACAGCCGAAAAATTTTACGAATTTTTATAAATAATCCACTCAATACTACCGGGAAGCGTAGCGCGTCCACCCGCGCTCACGGCGAGATTGTTCTGCTCATTGCAATTTATCCACGAATCTCCCCACCTGGCACCCAGCTTTACTAAATAATGTCCGTTATCATAAAGCATAGGATTTGAGACAAATATTATCGTTCCATCATCAAATTTCGACATATCATCACTGCGAAACTTTTTGAAACGATACGACTGTCCAGTTATCGTTTGCAAAGCGGCAACGATGTTTTTGCAATGATACCCGCGACGAATTGCATATTGCTTGTTGAAATAGTTCTTTGCCTCGCAATAGCTGAGCCCTGTTGCCATTGCAACACATGCAATTCCACAGCCGAACCCATCTTTCTGCGCGACATACTTCATGCATTTAGTGTAGAATTTATATTTTTATTAACAAGATTAATCTACAGCCCAAGCTCTTTGAGCTGTGCTGAGTCTACGCTCGATGGGCTGTTCATCATGACGTCGACACCGCTACCGTTTTTTGGAAAGGCGATGATTTCGCGAATGTTTGTTTCGCCCATAAGCTCCATAAACATGCGATCGACACCAAATGCACAGCCTGCATGTGGCGGTGCGCCGTATTTGAATGCGTTAATCATAGCACCAAACTTCGCATCGACATAATCAGTGTCATAGCCTAGTACACCGAACGCTTTGTAAAGCACTTCAGGATTGTGGTTACGAACGCCGCCGCTACAGATTTCATAGCCGTTCATGACCATGTCGTACTGGTCGGCAACAATCGCAAGTTTCTCAGCATCGGTCGAAGCAGCCAATGCCTCAAGTCCACCGCGTGGCATGGTGAATGGGTTGTGACCAAAGTCGACTCGTTTGCGTGCTTCGTCCCATTCGTAAAATGGAAAATCGACAACCCAACATAGCGCCACAACGCTTGGGTCTTTGAGCTCGAAGTGATCTGCAAAGGCAACGCGTAGTTTGCCGAGGACTTTGTTGACCGTCGCGCGCGTATCCGCCCCAAAGAAAATCGCGTCTCCATCACCCGCACTGAGCCGTTCCTTGACTGCAACGAGCTCAATTTCGGTCAAGAATTTTGCAATAGGGCTTTTGGCTTCACCATCTTCATAAGAAATATACGCGAGTCCGCCAGCACCTTCTTGTTTTGCTATGTCCGTAAAGGCATCAATTTGCTTACGGCTTAGGCTCGCGCCATTTTTCACACAAATCGCCTTGATACACTCAGCATTTTTAAATACCCCAAACTCAGTATTTGCAAACACATCGGTGAGCTCAGTCAACTTCATCTCATATCGCAAATCAGGCTTGTCGCTGCCATATGTTTCCATCGCTTCGCTGTACGGAATACGCGGAATATCTTGGGTGTGCAAAGTTTTGCCAGCAAATTCAGTCGAAAGCTGCTTTATGAGCGGGTCAAACATCTGACGAACTTCCTCGCCGTCCTCGACAAAGCTCATTTCCGTATCGAGCTGGTAGAATTCGCCGTAGAGACGGTCAGCCCGCGGATCTTCGTCGCGAAAACACGCCGCTAATTGGTAATAACGTGGCACACCACCCACCATCAATAGCTGCTTGAACTGCTGAGGTGCTTGTGGCAATGCGTAGAATTTGTCTTCGTGCAGTCGGGAGGGAATCAAAAAATCGCGAGCACCCTCTGGGCTTGAGTTTGCCAATATCGGCGTCGTTACTTCCGTAAAATCATGCTTTTCCATGTAGTCACGGATACGGGTGAACATCTGGGCTCGGCGCTCTAGCATGCGCTGCATCTTGGGTCGACGCAGATCAAGATAACGATACTTAAGTCGCAGCTCTTCATTTGCCTGGGCATCAGAAAATGGCTGAATTGGCAACGTGTCGGCTCGGTTAAGAATGGTGAGTTCGGTTACGACCAGCTCGACAGAGCCCGTGGGGATCTTGTCGTTCTTTAAGTGATCGGCGCGTTCGCTGATCGTACCCGTAGCTTTAACGACATATTCATCTCGCAGCTCTTCGGCGACGGCAAACGACTCAGGGTGACTTGGGTTGATTACAAGCTGCACAAGCCCCGTGTGGTCGCGCACATCGATAAAAATAAGTCCGCCATGATCGCGACGAGAATGCACCCAACCACTCACGCTGATTTGCTCGCCGATATGCTGCGGCGCTTTGATTGCAACGGTTCGTTTCATTATATTTTTCCTTGTTTAAGATTGTCGGTCGTAGCTAGAATTAAGGGTCGCATGCACAGAAAAGCGCGCCAGGCTTTCTGCCGACCCGTTAATTATTATTGTGCCAGTGACCGATGTAGTTCATTGATGGTATTTTACCACTGTTACGGAGCTCTGTCTAATACGTACCTGCGATACAATTTTGCAACTCTATCATCCATGTATGGAAGTGCACTACACATTCGTGCCATGGGGCGAGTCGTTATTCCCCTTCGCGCTTCGCGCCGCAACGATTCGCAAATCATCGTGCACATCAAATTCATCGACAATCTCTCGGCCCAAAAGCGCTTCAATCGTATCTTCGAGCGTCAAGATGCCCGCTGTTTCACGGTAGCCATTTACCACTACGAATAGATGATGGCGTGTCTTTATGAACGCCGCAAGAGCGCGGTCGAGCGTTTGCTCTTGGTTGATATAAAAGACGCGTTTTTCCATAGCTTTTTCGGCCGTCTCTGTGTCTTTTTTGCCAAGTGTCAGGAGGTCTTTGATATGCAGCACACCTACTACATGGTCGATATCACCGTCGATCACCGGAAAGCGGCTATGGCCAGTTTTGTGGAGCTCGTCAAGCATGAGCGGACCGAGTACATCTGTGTTTTTGACTGTTTCTACAACACCGCGTGGCGTCATGATTGATTCGACTGTTTTTTCATTGAAATGAAGACCATTGGTGAGAAATCTCTTCTCATCTACCGTAAGCACCGGGCCTGACTCTTCGATTAGATGCTCAAGCTCTTCACGGGAGCTTACTTCGACAGTATTTGGCGAAACACCAGCGGTGCGCAGCGCACGGCCAAGCTGGGGATGCTGCTCGAGAAACACCAGTACAGCAGGCTCGATCTGCTCAAGAATCCGCGATGCGATGCTCTGTACCAGCTCCATGCGAGCCACCCGCGCATAGCCAAGCGCCACTCCGACAGACACCAGGACGCCAAATACAGATCCAAATGCAGCAACAGCCGCTATCACAGAAAATACCAAAAAGAGCGCTTCAAGCACTTTTTTGATAGAGAGCATGTCATCAAGCAGCGCCTCACGCTGAAGCTCGTGCTTGGCCGATTCTTCACCCATTGCGCTACGACGCTCTAGCTCAAACAGCGATAATATACTACGGCGCGGCACCATGCTCGCAATCGTAACCAGTAGCAACAAAAGTACAAAAAAACCGAAAATAAGTACTGTTTGCATGAGCTTATTGTAGCGCACCACCACTACAATACGCTATACTAGAGGAAACCAAAGGAGAAAATATGACAAGAAATGGCTGGATTATCTTTAGTATACTGTGCGCGGGGCTGCTGGGTAGTTTGATTTTTGTGTCACAGCGCGACAAAGCTGATATCGCAAACATTGATGCTAACTCCGTACAAGCTGCCTCTGACCAAAACGGCAACATCGGCGATCACACTCTTGGCAACACCAAGAGTAAGGTGATTTTGATCGAGTACGGTGACTTTCAGTGTCCTGGCTGCGGCTCGGCGCATCCTGTGATCAAACAAGTGGTCGAAAAATACAAAGACAAAATCGGCTTTGTCTTTCGTAGCTTCCCCCTCAGCACGATTCACCCAAATGCACTAGCTGCTTCATCTGCGGCCGAAGCTGCTGGCAAACAGGGCAAATACTGGGAAGTCCACGACAGGCTGTTTGAGTCGCAAGCGACCTGGAAAGACTTGTCAGGCCAAGAACGAACGGACTATTTCAAATCAGTAGCGATAGAAATGGGAGTAGATGCGACCAAATGGCTCGCTGATCTTGATAGTGACTCGGTTCAGAAAAAAATCAATTTTGACAAAGCCCTCGGACAGAAAAAAGATGTATCTGGAACACCAGCATTTTATATCAACGGCAAGAGTGTCGGGGATGAATACTATCTGGGAGACAAAATCGTCAACAAAAACACTGAGGGCGCTCGACTAATTTGGGCTGATGCTACTGCGTTTGAAACCCTCATTATCAAACCAGCTCTCAAAGAAAACGGTATCTCGGTTGACTAGCAAAAACGCCTAAATGAAAAAACACCCCGGTGCCTTGGGGTGTTTTTGATAGATAGCGGGCATGGAAACCCTCACTACTTAGCTTGCAATATACAGCTGCCATTTGGCAGGCACCACATCCACCGCGATCTTTTTGCGCCGACTTGGGGCAAACTCGATTGCTATTGGCATGTGTTTTTCTCCTTGTACTTCTACCCGTACAACGTCTTGTCCCGTTTAGCGTATGTGCGGCTCGACCTTTAGTTTCCTATTTGTTTCGTAGCACATGTTTAGGACAGTTGTCATGGTAGCAAAGGAAAGCATTTTGGGGCAAGCATGAGGGAAATACTAGTCACCAGCCGGTGTGTGAGCACGAGCACGGAGCGGCCGCTCTTTGACAAACATAACGACCACAAACGCAACCAACATCAACAGTGAAGAAATCATAAAAATATCATGCAACGCGTCGGTAAATGCATTGACGATGTTGTTGCTATAGTCATCTTGTTGTGATTTAAACTTCGATTTTTGCATCTCTTTTATTGCAGCTGGTAGCGCCGCTTTGTCGATTGCACTATATGCGTTGGTGGCGATTGTCGAGTGTTGGGTATTTATCTGCAGCATAGTGTCCGCTGTGATCTCGCTGTCTGTAAATATCTTTGCAGCTGCCGGTGACTGTTTGAGCGTCTGTATATAGGGGATATCAGTTGGCGTACCCATCGACGAAACAATACCCGCGGTCAACACGCTGCTCATTAGCGCGGTACCTATGGTAGACCCCAGCCCTCGAAACAATTGTACGCTCGACGTGGCTGCCCCAAGGTCTTTTTGCTCAAATTCATTTTGAACGGCAAGGTTCATAATTGGCATACCCATACCAAGGCCGAGGCCGACAAATACTATCAGCGCTGCTTCGTGCCAGTATGGCGAACTAGGCTGCAACGTGACAAGACCAAGTACGCTGGTTGCGGCTAATGCAAAACCTATCATGATAAACCTCTTGTATCGCCCTGTTCGCGACACGATCTGCCCGATGCCAATCGACGCAACCATCATGCCCCCCATCATCGGGAGGAGCATCATGCCAGCTTCACTCGGACTAGCGCCAAATACCTGCTGATTAAACTGAGTAAGGTAGAGAATCGCTCCGAGAAACGCTGCGCCAAACAAAAATGTCACGATCATCATATGAGAATACGTGCGGTTAGCGAAGAAACGTAGCGGCAAAATCGGTTGTTTGGCGCGTCGTTCGACAGCGATAAATATTGCGCCAGAGAGTACGGCGACTGCGATTAACACACCCCGGATAAGCCCCAGACTTGCGCCTCCGTCGATCAAATCTTTGAATATTATTTCGGTGTTGTCGACAGCCAAGATTAAGTTAGCCAAAGCGATCGTTATAAACACCGCACCTTTGTAGTCGGGCCTGTGCTGGCTACCATGCGATGTCGTCGGACAGTAGCGAGAAATGATGAAGAATGAAATAATCCCCACGGGGATATTAATAAAGAACGTCCACCGCCAGTCTGTTGATACGCCCAAGATTTGCTGCCCATCAGTGAGCCAACCGCCAAGAAGCGGGCCAATCACCGAGCTAATCCCGAAGACAGCGCCAATAAATCCCTGCCATTTACCCCTCTCGCGTGGTTCAAATAGGTCACCGATAATCGTAAAGGCATTTGCCATGATCATGCCACCACCGATGCCTTGTAGTGCCCTCGCAGCAACCAGCCACTCTATAGACTGTGCCCCGCCGCTCAACAAAGAGGCAAGCGTAAACGTCGCTACACCGGCCATCAGAATTGGTCGTCGACCGTACATGTCGGACAACTTGCCTGCGAGCGGCACCGTGATAGTGCTCGTGAGCAAATAGCTTGTCACAATAAATCCTATGCTACTAAAGCTATCGAATTGACTTACGATAGCAGCGAGCGCTGTCGCGATAATCGTTTGATCGAGTGCCACCAAAAACATGCCGCTCATGACAGCGAGCATGACGATAATTTTCTCGCGTTTGGTAATATGATGCAGCACCTAGGCCTCTGCTCTTTTCTCAAATGTTTCTTTGAACTGAGTAAACTCTTCGGCCATTTTTGTCACATATTCCTGTGCTTGGCGTTCGGTGATGAAAGCGACTGATTGTTTCTCATCGAGATAGAGCGCCACCAGTTTGTCACCCGGCTGTATCTGCATGTTTTCGCGGACGTCAGCAGGAATCACCACTTGGCCCTTCGGACCAACTGTCACTGTACCTACTAGTCGTATGGATTTATGGAATGTCATAGTTATACATGTTATACTTGTATAACTATAGTGTCAACTATTACTTGACGCCGCGCAGCGCTTGATGACCAAGCCTTGAGCGCATCATCAATGCCACCGCCAGCACCCAAAACCCACTCACACACCAGCCTGCGAGGATGTCTGTCGGGTAGTGTACGCCCAAATACATACGTGACAATCCAACGAATAGAATATAGGCTGTCGCAAATCCAAAACTCCACCAGCGCCACCGAGAATTCCAGAGCGCGACGGCAAGACCAAGACCAAGCGCTGCGCTCGCCATGGCATGACCAGACGGAAACGAGTACCCTGTCTCATGGATCAGTTGCTCCCATAGATCCGGCCGGCTGCGAGCTATGATTGATTTGAGCACGATATTGAGAGCAACTGCACCCACCACGCTCACCACTACCATCAATGCTCTGCGGTATTCGTTTTTGTATATAAAAAGCGCAACGAACAGCACTGTTAGCGCAGTGACACCGATCACTCCACCAATATCAGTGGCGATCGGCATAAAAATATCAAAAAATGGCGTTGAATATCGATTGATCGTCGTGAGCACCGCCTCGTCAAAGGCCAACGTCTCGCGTTCTCGCACTTCCCAAGCAAGTTTGATAAATCCAATACTACACAAACTACAGAGCAGATATGCCACAGCAAGTCCGATAGAGAATCGTGCCTGCTGCTTCGTGGCAACTTCAGAGTGACTGCGCCGTTTCATACTTACCTCTTTCGTAAAAAATATATGCTAATCGCACTCGCGGCGACCATGCTTATGATTATTATAAACCAAAATGCTGCGCCACTGTGAGGATTGAAAGGAAAATCAACATTCATCCCAAAAATACCAGCAAGCATCGTCGGCACAGTCAGCGACAGCGTGGCAACAGTCAAGATACGCATCGTTTCGTTGAGCCGCGTATCCATGACTGCCCGAAAACTATCACGTACGTTGGTAATCGTACGAAGTAACGACTTACAGCGAGCAATCACCTGTTCAATATCGACCGACAAATCTTCAACTTTTTCGATATCTTCTTCACCGAGACGGATAAGTTTGTATTTTACGTTTAGAGTTTTCTCAAGTGCGGTATTGGTGGGAATCAAGGCATCAAGATAATCGTTGAGCTTTCGTTCGTATTCAACAAATGTCGCGATGTCACGTGGACTGAGCTTGGAAATATTGCCAGTTGCTGCTCGCATTTGCCGGTTTATCGCTGAAACACGTGTTTGATAGGTGAGCAACACCCTCTCCACCATTGCGATAAATAACTGCGCTTGCTGTGAAGTGTCTACGCCACCCACATCAAGAAATGGCTGCCATAGTCGTCCAAGCAAATCACGACTTACAGTGACAATTTGCCTATCGCTAAGAGCAAACATAATAGGAGTGGTGTAGTCGTTGAAGTCATCAGCAACATCAGGAACACGAGTGATAAAATATGTCCACCCATCATCATACTCAATCCGCGGGACCTCATGTGGATCGATCGCATCCTTCAGCAAGTCTGCATCGATACCTAACGCGACCAACCTAGCGAGCTCTTCTTCGTTGGGACGCTCGGCCCTCAGCCAATCACCTACATTAACATCGGTGACTTCGTGTATTTCACCCGTTGTGTCATGTGTCTGATACGCCGCTAGCATATACTCATACTAAAGTATCGTCCTCTCGTACGCTAGAGTTTGGTATAGTAAACAGTATGCACGCCACTCATCCCTCACACCCACTTCGTATTTTTTGGGTATCTGGACTTATTACGATTCTTGTGGCCATCGCTGTGGGCGCAGGGCTTGGACCTGCTATGCTGTGGCTCTTTATTATCTTGGTTATCCTCGAAGTGACATTTAGTTTTGACAACGCGGTCATCAATAGCAAAGTACTCACGAAACTATCTCCGCTCTGGCAGCAGCTATTCCTGACAGTGGGAATTATCATTGCAGTGTTTGCCGTGCGCTTCGTGCTGCCTGTGGTGATTGTCATGATTTCATCTGGCAAGAGCTTTACGGCTGTCCTCACTATGGCACTTCATGATGCAGCCGCCTACGGCGCAACACTTCATGAATCTGCTGCGATGATAAATGCTTTCGGTGGGACATTCCTACTGATGATTGGTGTTAACTATTTTCTCGACCGTCAAAAAGACGTACACTGGCTGGGCAAGATTGAACAATGGCTCAGTAAATTCGGCCAATACGAGAGCTTCAAGATACTTGTCATGTTAAGTGTTGCGATGGCTGCTTATATGAGCGTCGAGCAGCGATATGAGGTTGTCGTATTGGTGGCATCGATTATCGGTATTATGTTGCACATCGGGCTAGACCTTGCTAACCGTTACTTTGCCGCCAAGCAAGCTACCACTACCAAGCATTTGGTAGGCATGGCAGCGTTCGCATCGTTCATATATCTCAATATTCTCGATGCATCATTTTCGCTGGATGGCGTGATCGGAGCGTTTGCCATCACACATGATATTGTGTTGATTATGGCTGGGCTAGGAGTGGGAGCACTGTGGGTACGATCACTAACTGTCTACCTCGTTCGAAACCAGACACTCAGCCACTACCAGTATCTGGAGCATGGAGCACACTGGGCTATTCTCGCACTCGGGCTCATAATGCTCGCGAAACTCTACCATGTTGAACCACCAGAGTGGTTCACTGGATCAGTGGGACTATTGTTTGTGGTGACCGCCGTTGTCAGCAGTGTGATCGAACGCTCAAGAAGTATATCTAAGCCTGGGCAGTACCAAGGCTGGTGATCTTTGAGGGGGTGTATTCGAACGCCTCAGTCATCAACAACAGCGCCATCATTATACCGATCACTGCGTCAAGCGCACCCAGCTGATAGCGCGCCGCCAGTGCGATCACTGATCCGCCGATAACGACCGAGACGACTGCCAACACGACACGCATACTCATAGGCCGCGGCGGTTGCACTATCCACAGCAACGCGATCATTGCGCCGCATGCAACCAGAGCGAGGCTATGCAGCAAGCCGTGTCCGGCCACCATCCAATACCCGTGCAACAAACCGCTCACGTCGAGCGCCAGCATGGTTGCGAGAACTGCGATGACACTGAGGTATAGTACTTTCTTCATTGTGATTCTCCTCTGTTTTGTTATGGTACCCATTGTAATCACTCCTTCGAGAAGTCGCTGTGATATAAATCACCCAAAAAGCGGACCTGATACATTGGTTTTTTACAGAGGTCAGATGAAAAATATTGAAAAAAGTACTCTACTATTGTGATTTATTTCACTTGGAACGGTATACTAGAGTAAATGAAGCAACTATTGGCTCATCTGCGCACGATCGGCACTCCTACCCTGTATCGTCGAGACACGAGTTTGTATTTCCAGGGCGAGGTGCCGCGTTATGCCACCGTTACCATCGATGGAGTAGTCAAAGGCTATACTATTTCTTCGGAAGGGGATGAGATGATTGTGAATTTGTTTGGCAAAGGCACCATGATGCCTCTTAGTTGGGCCAACAACCAAGCCACAACGTCGCTGTTTAATTATCACGCCGTCAGCGATGTCAGAGCTCTGCGCATCAAAAAAGATGATCTATGGGAAGCAATCCGCTCCAACCCTGTCTACATGGAAGAGTATCTCGTGCATATGGCAAGCACTCAAGCCTCACTTTTGCTCCGAGTGACAGGCCTCTGTCAGTCGCGCGCAACTGAAAAGATCTGTTATACTTTGTATTATTTGGCCTACCGCTACGGGCTCGAACGTCCTAATGGCATGTATGAAATCGACCTAAAGCTCACCCAAAGCATGCTTGGCAATCTCATCGGACAGACCCGTGAATCAACCGCAAAAAATTTGCGCATCCTTAAAGAAAAGGGTGTTGTGCAGTATACCTCTTCGACGTATTTCGTTCATTTACAGCAGCTTGAATCGTACCTTGGCGAAGACAGCTTCCGCGATTTAGCCAAGCACGACTGAAGGGTCTTTCACGACACCCTCAACAAGGTGGAGTAAGTCTTTTGGGGCAGCCCTCGCTTTGAGGACATATCTTTCCACCCCGAGCTCATAGGCTTCGTCAATATCTTTGTGCGCGTCATAATTGCTAAAAACAATCACCGTGCTCTCAGGGTGAGTAGCGGGTTGGAAAGCTCGTAAAAATTCGATACCGTCCATTACTGGCATGCGAAGATCTAATAGTATGACCTGCGGAAGTGTACTCATACGGCCGAGTAGGTCTAGTGCCTCCTGGCCATTGAACGCCGTTGATACCTCGTAGCCTGCGCTACGCAATATAATACAGTATGCTTCGTTTAACGCAGCATCGTCTTCGACGACTAACACTGAAGGAGTGGTGTGTGCCATATAACTTTATTGTACTCGAAATGACGAAAAAAGGGTGTGATTATTTTCACTAAACGAAAACCTACCGCCTCATTGATAGGCGGTAGGTTGTGTAACAGACGAGTTCTAGAAACTAGCGTCGTACAAGTTTGAGAACGAAGAGCAAGATAACAGCACCAAGGATTGCAGTCAGAATGCTTGGGATGTTTAGCTGACCAGCAGCAGGCGCAGCGCCAAACAAGCTCAGCACCCATCCACCGACAAATGCTCCGATGATACCGACAACGATGTTTGCAACAGCACCCATTTGCGCGTCAGTTTTCATAATCATTGAAGCGATCCAGCCAGCCAGTGCACCGACGATAATCCAAATTACGATACTCATTAAGTCCATTTCTTTCTCCTTTATTATTAGTGACTTGTCATTATCATACTGGCTCGTTGGCAGAAACGATGTAACTATTTTCACTAATTCGCAGGGTAGTATTTGGGCAAGGAAACAATGAATGTCGAGCCTGCATAAGGGGCGCTTTCAACCGCAATCTTCCCCCTGTGATGGATAACGATTTTTTGTGCGATCGAGAGTCCGAGGCCGTAGCCCGTCGTCGATCGCGAACTATCACCACGGAAGAACCGTAAAAAAATCTGCTTTTTTGTAGCATCGTCCATACCGATACCTTCGTCTTTGACGATGAGATGTGCATGCTTGTCCTGAGGTTGGATAGAGAGTATCACGCGACCCCCTTTCTGGCTGTATTTAATCGCATTGTCTAGCAAGATAGTACACAGCTGCGTCAGTGCAGTGTGACTGCCATTAACAACCACGGGTGAGGTTTCGTCAATAACTTTCACCTGTGCTTTCGCTGCCGAGACAGCTCCAAGACGTATCGCCTCTCGCATCACCTGCTGTAGATCAACTGGCTCATGTGGTTGCCTGACGTCCTGCAAGAGACCAAGGAGCGAGTCGGCTAGTGACTGCAAACGTACGACATCAGTAACATTGTCTTTGATGACAGTGCGGGCATCTCTCAGTGTGAGCTTTTTGTTGCGTAGCGCCACTTCATTTGCAACCAAAAGAGAGGTGAGGGGTGTACGTAGTTCGTGGCTGGCGTCTGAGATAAACTGTGTTTGAGTCGCCATATTGTGCTCAATCGGGCGCAATGTGCGTTCGGCAAGCAAGTAGCTGACAAGAGCTCCGATGATCAGGATGGTAAGATTTGCCAGCAAGAGATTAACCAAAAGTGTCTGACGGATCTGGCTTTCCCTATCTTCAAAAAACTGCTGCAAACTCGACCCTCCCATACGCATATCACCTGCTAGATTTCGCGGTCGCCTGCCTACTTCTTGGCTAGAAATACTATAGAGTATCGTCGAAAAGATTATGCTCATCACCATCATAATCGCCAGGTAGGTCGCCGCCAACCGGAACGCCTCGTGTGCGAGATATTTCATGGCTTATCCTTTATCACATACCCAAATCCTCGTGCCGTTTGGATAATCTGTGGTCCGCGAAAAGGCTTATCGACTTTGCGGCGCAAGTAGTTGATAAAAACTTCGACATTGTTTGGCAAGATGTCTGCATCGAAATCCCAGACGTGAGACATAAGGGTTTGTTTGCTAACAATAGTGTTTTTGTGGCGAAGCAAAAACTCCATAATTGCAAACTCTTTGACCGAAAGTGCGATTGACTTACCCGCGCGGGTCACTGTGTGGCGGGCGGCATCGAGCTGCAAATCGTACACTGACAATACTGTGTCCAGCGCAGTCTCCGGACGGCGCAAGATCGCACGCAGCCGCGCCGTCAGCACCTCAAACGAAAAGGGTTTTGCCAGATAATCATCGGCACCAGCATCAAGCCCGCCTACGATATCGGCAGTTTGATCTTTGGCGGTTAGCATGAGAACAGGTGTATGATTGTTATCCTGACGGAGCTGCCGAACGACTTCATAGCCATTCATTTCGGGCATCATAACATCGAGTATGATCGCATCGTAGCTATCAGCCGATGCAGCCAAATAACCTGCTTCCCCATCATGCTCGATATCAACAGCGTAGCCTTCTTGCTCAAGCCCTTGCTTGATCGAGCGGGCGATCCGGTGTTCATCATCAACAACCAACACTTTCATATCGTTAGTATACCAAGCCTAAGCGCTGATGTGGGAAGAAGAAAGAGAGCAGTGTTCACTCTTGTATCGTGCCACTATCTGCTTAGAAGAACCTTAACGTCCTGCTTGAATAGTGATGCATGGGTAGTCGTAGCTTTCGTCAAAAGACTGGCCATTGACGCTAATCAGCCGGGCTCGGGTGACCGCGATTGTACCGCCGCCATGGTTTGCGGCGCAAGCATTTGGCACAGAGATCGCAAGAGAGTCCACTGTGGCAAATGTGGCATTACTGAGAGCATCTGTGATTGTGAGATCAACCTGCGTAAGGCTTGCCTGAGTCATATCAATCCGGCTCTCGTTCTCGAGCCGCGCCGTAAGTCGATCGATGACCCCTGTCGACTGCACCTCGACACGTCCATCTGCCCGCGTCAGGGTAGCAAGGGTCGGTTGCGAATCAGTCATGTAGCGAACAGCGTTACTACGCGTGGCTGTAATTGATTCAAGCATCGGACCAACGATCGTGAGCGTATACCACTGACGACAGCGTGTGACGTCAGGGAAGCAACTTTCGTCAGTTGTTGCAAGCGCAACATGCAATACGTCACCCCGACGATCAAATGTCACCGTTGGCTGAGCTTTCGTATTTCTCGTGTTATACCAAAGTGTTGCTTCTTGCTCTCGATCATTAACGCCGTTGTAGTTGACCTGTATGGGGATTGTTGAATCGAGCTCGATGCTTTTTATACCAACCAGACTGGGAGCCTCTAGGCGCTTTGCTACTATTGTTTTGCTGTATTCGGCTGCTGCTTTGGAGGCCTCAGCTTGCAGTCCTATTGTGAGCGGGACAATACCGGCAACAAATGATGTCAGCCCGAGCACTGTCACCACGCCTACACTCATAAACAATCGTTTGCTTGAGCGTTTTGTAAATAGCATATAAGCGCCGAGCCAACAAAGTAGCGCAAGCAGTAGCCCAGCTCCTACCAGCAGCCCAAAATAGATCCAGTGATACTTATACCCTGTTATCTGAGCGATTTGCTGGGACGTCACACTCCACCAGGCAACAACGACGGCTGCCAGAGCGCCAATCCCCATCAAGAGGCTAGCGATACCTGCTGAGATACGCAATATTGTAAGCGCGATCTGATCATTTTTGCGCTTCCTCACAACAAGTTCGCTCTCCGCCTGTAAGCCCGCAAGCGTTACTGGCTTGCCTTTCATCTGCAAACGGTCGGCGGCAGTCTTTGCTGGAGGCATAACAATCCATAGCACGATGTACACCAAGATCATGAAACCACTTGTCACGAAAGTCAGCACCACCCAGGCAAGACGAACCCACACTGTATCAATACCAAAATACGCCGCCAAACCCGATGAGACGCCACCCAATATTTCGTCACCCTCACTCCGCATGAGACGCTTTGGCTGCTTGATCCTAGTTACTTCATCTGGCTCACCGATAAATTCTTTCGGCTCGCCCATCTGCTGCTTGACTCGCTCAACGGCTGGCATACCGATCACCATTTCCTTTGACACGCCGCTTTCTGTCAGTAGCTCTACGATTCTTGCTTCAATTTCTTTCATCGTATCACTATCGGCATCCAGCGATACTTCGATTGCATGAAGATATTTCTCTATGGCCTTTTTTGCTTCAACTTCGATGTCATAGGGAAGTGATGCTAGTGAGATTCGGGTAACTTCTTTCATATTCCTCTCCTTTTTTAGAGCTTTCGTATTGTTGTATTGAGCGCCTTGATATCTGACTCAATATAAGTCATTACGTCGGCGCCGTAGCGGGTAGTGCGATAGTACTTACGTGGTGGACCTTGCTCACTCTCCTGCCACTCATGCGTCAGCAAGCCATCTTTTTGCATTCGACTAAGTAGCGGATAGATCGTACCTTCGACTACGACCAGTTCAGCAGACTGTAAATGTTTGATAATGTCGCTGGTGTATTTGGGTGCGTGCGAACAAACGCGCAGCACACAGTAGGCGAGAAAACCTTTGCGAAGCTGGGTAGCGAGCGCTTCGGCATAGAGTTCGGCTGATCTCATAGGCAGGGTGTTCCTATATTATGCTTTATATAGTTCTATGTTATACAAGGAACCTATTCGTGTCAATACCTATGTTTCATTTTTTATTGAATACATGAAATGTACCCACACATCAGTGTGAGGCGGCTACGAGTATCGCTCCCGCTTCCCTACTTTGTTGCTTGCTTTTTTCAATATTTATTATCATAATAAATTTATGCCCAAACCTGTTGATAATCAGCCCTCGCCACTCGATATTGTTGATAGTTTTACTATCGCAAGTGTCGCGACGATTATTGTTATCAGGTCATTTCTTGCGGTGAGTGGTTATCCACAATTAGGTGGCGATGGGTTTCATATCGCACATATGTTGTGGGGAGGTATTGCACTGACAGTCGCTCTCCTGATGAGTTTGTTGCAACGTACTGCCAACCGTGAAGTTCTTGCGCTACTGGGCGGCGTGGGGTTCGGCTTTTTTATTGACGAGATCGGTAAATTCGTCACAAGCGACAACAACTATTTCTATCATGGCAGCTTCTTATTGATGTACCTGTCGCTCCTGCTCATATGGGGGCTGAGCCGAATCACCGTAGCTCGGAGTCAAAAACAGTTATTATTTTTGCCAGCTGTATGGCCTTCTCAGCCCCTAGAGAAGCTATTGATCGTCATCTGGGCATGTACGCAACTTATAGGACTGCCCCTCCTTAGCTATAGCTGGACAGGGGGAGGTATAGTTGCTTTTTTGCAGCTGCTGTGTGTGGCTATCTATTGTCTTGCTCTGTTGCTCGGGCTCGCATACGCTTACTTTCGTCAGTCAGCCCGTGCCGCCAGCATACTACGGCAAGCCACTTGTCTCGCGATCATCACCGTTATGCCCTTTCTCTACTACCTCAATCCCCTCTTTGCGCTTGTTAATACACTCTGTGCGGTACTTATTATGGTCGGGTTATCAGAGGTTTCGGTCAAGCAACTACTGCGACGCGCTGTACCGTGGATAGGCTAAGGCTCTATACTTTTGAGCCTGACGATGCTTCGAATAGTCGCGTATTGCGCTCGTAGCGCATGTGAGCAAATATCTTTAGCAGCTTCAGCAGACGTAATGCACGAACTCCACGCAGCACCTCAAATGCTGCCGACGGAATAGGCACAGCCGCTAGAAGATACCACCAATGATGTCGGATATAGAGTTGACGGTCGCGCGCCCAATACCACTCAAACACGAACTCTGCAATAAACAGCAATGCTGTCGCAATGTCAAAGCTGTCGATCAGCAACAGCTGCGCCAGAGGTGGTTCGTATATATGCTCATAGACAAGCAGCCCGATATTCGCTACTACGAGACTATTCATGAGAATCTCCTTGCCTCTGAGAAAACGGCGCAGCTTGAGAGTAGTTGTTTTGGTGCGTGTCATAGGGTTATTATGGCAAGACTCGCCTCTACACGCAAACGCGCTTGCGGCTGACTCAACAGCCATTGGTCTACGGCTTTTGCTGCCCCAGGTAGCGCCTCGTTAGCATAATCATCAACGATGATAGTAGCGCCTGGCTGGAGGTTAGGCGTGATAAGCCGCAAAGAATCAATAATTGACTCAAAATAATCACCATCGAGAAAGGCAAAATAAATCAATTGTGGTATATCTTGTTGTTGAATTTGACTAAACCATTGTTTATGAATGACTGGTGGTTCCAGGTTGGCTTTTTTGAAATGAAGCAGTAGCTGATTTTTACTTGCACACAAAACACCGGTCTGGAACTGCTCTCCTACTATACTTATGTCGTGAATTGTCTTCTTAGGGAGACCCTCGAACGAATCATAGACATGAAACTCGCTATCAGTGCGATAGTGCTCAAGGAGCCTTCGAATAAACAAAGAGGTGGTCCCCACGTAGCAGCCAAACTCTACCACGCTACCATGCCTGCCAGTAGCGAGCAGTTTTTCAAGCTCTCTGAGTATGACGCCAAGCTCACGAGTATTAACTTGGTCGGAGACGAGTGGATAAGTGCTGAGCAGCGATGGTGCGATCATTGGGCTTGCAAACGCATCAAAAATACGACGGCAAGCAAAATGATAATCGCTACCACCACCACAATTAGTTCCAAAATAGTAAAGCCTTGTTGCTTCATTAGCCTCTATTGTACCACCCAGAACAAACTCTGCGCGACTGCCCAA
>CAZPEO010000004.1:18142-31744 GCA_964585675.1 uncultured Candidatus Saccharibacteria bacterium
TCACTACAGGGTCTGACCTTGTAAAATTACAACACTTTCCCATGGAAGCCTCTTCGAGAGTTCATTGGTGCTATCCTGGTATTGCTAGTGGTATTGTGTGAGATAGTTGGGTATACTGGTACTACAGATAAGCATAAGGGGAGAATAGCTACGAGACGCGTCCTTCTGAGGTCGACTTTCGCTCTTGCCGTACTGATGTTCGGCATTGTTGTTGTTGCCAAAGGCGCATACGCTATCACTTCCCTGTCTCAAGGATACCTCACCGCCGGAGACGTTCCGGTCGGCTCAGTAGTAGCACTCGAAAAAAACTCCACAGATACCGTCGTAGCTGTATCGACTGAGACAACCGACGCTATCATCGGTGTAGCCATCAACGAAGGGAGCTCACTATTGACCCTCAACAATGGCGACAAAACCAGCATCCAGGTAGCAACCAATGGCGTGACGCCTACTATTGTCAGTGACTGCAACGGCAAGATCGAACCAGGCGATCAGATCACCGCCTCACCTCTCAAAGGAGTGGGCATGAAAGCGACTGCAAACGCCAAAGTTGTTGGCACTGCGCAAGGTACTATGTCTGGTACGGACAAGCAAAAAGTCGAGGGTGCAGTCTGTGAAAATTCGGAAGTCACGCTCGGCCAAGTGCCTGTTCTCGTCAGTGTCTCCTACCACTATCGTCAGCCCGAAAAAACTATCATTCCGGCTAGCCTGCAAAATCTCGCTAATACTGTAGCAGGCAAAAAAGTCAGTACACTGCCAGTGCTTCTGAGCTCTGCGCTGTTTATCATCACCATGGTTGTGGTATCTGTTATCATTTACTCGATTATCCGCAGTAGTATCATCAGTATCGGCCGCAACCCGATGGCGCAGTCAGCAGTGTACCGCAATGTTATCCAACTATCTACACTGGTGCTGGCAATCCTCGGTGTATCGGTTATCGCTATTTATCTCATTTTGACGAGGCTCTGATGGATATATTTGGTGGGAATACACTTCTGGTGGCCTTACTCCTCGTCAATATGTTTTTGCTCGGCGTGGCGGCTGCTGCCGCCTATGCTCATTGGCGCCGACACTTTCGCCCTCATACTCAGCAGCCTTCATCTAACCTCCCTGATCGAGTTGAAGAAAAGATTTTGGTTCAAGCCCAGGATAATTTCGAAAAAGTGCTTCGTCAGTCTGCTGCCGAACTCGGTCGCGACCTAAGTGGTACGACAGCTCGGCTCAATGAACAGCTGACCGCAATGACAAGTGACATCATGCGAAAAGAAATAGCCCGTTACAAAGCAACCATGACTCAACTGCACAACGAGGCCACGAGTAAGTATGGCCAAACGGGCAGTGAGATCGATGCACACTCTACTGAAGTCAAAAACAAGCTCACTGAACGACTCAAAGACATGGATGAGGCCCTCCTCACTCACCAGCAAGAGCTCGAGAAAAGCATGGCAGAGCGACGCCAAGAACTCGAACATGAGTTTCAGCAAATCCAGTCAGAGCATGCCAAAAAACAAGCCGCGCTCGAGAGTGAGCTTGCCCAAAAAGAGTCGATGCTTGTCAGCGAGCTGCAGCAACGCGAAACCGCACTCACTTCTCGTCAAGCAGAACTTGAGCAAGCATTAGTAGGCCGACAGCAGGCATTTCTCGCTAAACAAGCCGAGCTCGAGCAACAGCTTGAGACCGAGATGGCGCAGCGCCGTCAAGCGTACCAAACCGCACTCGACAGCAAGCTCAGCGATCTAGTACTCAGCCTGCTGGCCGATACACTTGGTCAGCACGTCGACCTCGGCGCTCAGACACCCTACCTATTGCAACAGCTTGAGGCTCACAAAGAGGAGCTAAAACAGGAGATCGGGCAATGAACCAACAGTTACCGGATAGCGTCTACTCACCGAGCGACTTGGCGGCGTTGATTGTGGAGATCCGTTCATATGCACAATGGTTTGGTCAATACGTCAATGCCCAGCACGTGGGCAGCCGGCTTGTTACTGAGCCGCCAGAGCTTTCGTCAATCGCAAGCGATGTGATCCGTGAATATGCTAAACTTTCCCCTATCACCACTGCCCGTCTCGACGAGATCATAGCGGCCCTTGAGTACGCTGCAAGCCATGCAAGCGTCATCACGATCACCCTCGCTGCACCTGCGACGACTGACGTCAAGCAGCGGCTGACTGCGTGGTGCCGACAGGAGCTTTCTCCCTCTATGCTCGTCGCGTTTCGATTCAATTCACATATCATGGGCGGCATGGTAGTGCGAGTAGGTAGCCGAGTCTACGACTGGTCGTTTCGTACAAAACTCATGAGCCAACAACACCGTATCACAGGAGCGCTGGCTCGTGTTTGATAATACCCAGTTTCAGGCACTCGTCGAAGCAGGCAACCTGACGGGAGAGGTAGTTGCTATCAACCGATTTATCGTCGAGATAAAGGGGCTCGAAGGCGTACGGCTTGGTTCACAGATACTGTTTGAAGATGGGCAGCGCGGCATGGTACGCGAAGCCTACGGTGACCGTGTTATTTTGTACAACATCGACAGTGAAACGATACCCCTTGGCTCTCTAGCAGTCGTTGAGTATGATATGCTGGCCGTTCCAGTTGGCCCAGAACTCGTTGGCAGGGTCGTGACACCGATGGGACTACCTGTTGATGGCAAAGGGCCGATTGCCGCCAAAAAACTCTCTGGGATCTTTACCCCGGCGCCAGGAATCATGGATCGCAAAATGCTCGACGAGCAACTCGCAAGCGGTGTGACCGCTGTCGATAGCTTCTTCCCTATTGTATTGGGACAACGTATTGCAATTCTCGGTGATAGCAAATCTGGTAAATCGACGTTTCTTGGCCAGCTGAGCGCGAACCAACACGGCACCGATCGTATCGTGGTGTACGTACTAATTGGTAAGCGTAAAGTTGACATAGAGAAGCTACTCAGCGAGCTTGAGCGTAACGGGTCAATGGAGCATACGATCGTGGTGCTGGCGGACATCTTTGACTCTCTCACGCAGAGCTATATTGCTCCCTACGCCGCTGCCAGTATGGCCGAAGAGCTGTGGTATAACCACAACGAAGACGTGATTATCATCTACGATGACCTCAGCAGCCACGCTGAGGCCTATCGCCAGCTGTCGCTTCTCCAAGAAGTCGACCCAGGGCGCGACTCCTACCCAGGCGATATTTTCTACACCCACTCCAGTCTTTTGGAGCGCGCTGGCAAACTGCTCACGACCGGCAAAACCCTGACAAGCCTGCCTGTTGTCCTCACCCCAAACGATGACATCACCGCCTATCTCTCTACCAACATCATGTCCATCACAGATGGTCAGATTATTTTTGACCTCGGATATTTTCGCAAAGGTGTGCGCCCAGCGGTCAATGCAGGGTTGTCTGTTTCGCGCGTCGGTGGACAGGCCCAAACCAAACGCCAGAAACGCCTCTCGACCGCACTCTTCAAGTCGCTCGCTCGCTACCACCAAGCAGAAGAGTTTTCGCACTTTAGTAGCCAACTGAGCAAAGAAACTCGGCGCGACCTGACACTTGGTAAGCACCTCTATGCCGCCTTGCAGCAACCACCTGACCAGCTATTTAGTCTCGTTGAGCAGCAGTTGATGCTTGAGACGATTATGCTACCCGATGATGACCGCGCAATCGATGTGGCTGGGCTCAAGCAAGCGATCAGAAGTCGTGCAGGCGAAGCAAAGACCGAGGAAGATTATAACCGCATCGAGCAAGAGCTGCTCGAACAATTTGGTGCCAAAGTGCTAGTCGAGGCTCCTACCCTGCCGAACCCTGAGAGTCAATTAACCGACCAAGATAAAAAAGCCGAGGAAAAAAACAAGAAAGGGAAAAAGAAGTGAGAAGGGCGAATGTCATCGAAAAAGATATGGCGGGTATTGGCACGCTCAAAGATTTGACTAATGTGTTTGAGTCGCTGGCAAGTACGCAAGTCGCCAAAGTCAAAAACAAAGCCCAACTGAGCCAGGAGTTTTTTAACTTGCTCTGGCAGCGCTATACCGCCATTCGTATTGACCCCAAAAAGCGCCTAGCGGTACGCGAAGGCGTGGGTGATAATGGCAAAAAAGTGCTTATTTTGATTAGTGCCGAGGCTGGACTTTCTGGAGACCTAGACATGCGCATGATAGAAGTGATGCAAGACGAGTACCGAGCCGGCAATACAGATATTGTGGTACTTGGTAGTCACGGGGCTAGCTTATTAGCGCAGCGAGAAATACCCTATGTACGATTTTTCCAGGTGCCAGAAAGCGACAACTATATCAACGTCACGCCAGTTATCGAAGCGGTACGCCCCTACAGCGAGATCGCCGTCTACTACGAAGAGTACCTGTCGCTAGGTGAACAAGAGGTGCGGCGTATCGACCTACTCACTCACATGAAAGACATGAGCGATGGAATAGACGATGGAACAATGACCGATGTCGATACGATTTTTGAGCCCTCCCTTGAACAAATTGCCGATCAGATGGAGGAAACGATGATGAGCCTAGCACTCTCGCAAACCATTCTCCAGTCAGGACTCGCACAGGCCGCGAGTCGATTTAACGCCATGACTGTCGCCGAGGACCGCGCTAGTGAGCTCCTCGGAGAATACAAGCTAGAATTTCACCGTGCCAAACGCAGTGAATCAGACCGTCGCCTTCGTGAAGTGCTGGTCAGTATCAAAAAGAAACGCCGAGAAGCAGCGAGTAAACGATAATGCAGCCCCCTATTCCTCAATCTACCTTAGCAACCGACCCAACTGCCGAATACGTCGGTACGATCACTGCCCTACGCGGCCTCACTGTTGAGGTTCAGATTATCAAACACCGACCTGAAGCCAAAGAGCTCCTCTCGCTCGAAGGCCACCCAGAAGTATTCATCGAGGTCAACTTCTTCCGTGGTAGCAAAGCCATCTGCCTCAACCTTAACAACGACCAGGTCGTACGCTGCGGCCAAAAACTCTATCGTACCCGCACAAAAGTCAGTGTACCTGTCGGGCCGGCGACGATGGGCCGCGTGTTCAATGCCCTCGGTGAACCGCTTGACAAAGGACCGGGTATCGCCGAAAACCGACGCATCATTAGCGAACCAACCGGCACAAAAAGCTACCGCAAGAGCACCAAGCTCGAACTGCTCGAAACAGGCCTCAAAGTCATCGACTTCCTGACACCGTTTGTCAAAGGCCGAAAAATTGGTGTCATTGGCGGTGCAGGTGTCGGAAAAACCGTCCTCACCATGGAAATGATTCACAATGTCACGATGGACAAAGGCGAAGGCGAGTCAAGCAAATCCCTGTCGATCTACTGTGGTGTCGGCGAGCGAATTCGTGAGGGAAACGAGCTCTACGAGACGCTCAAAGACACTGACGTGCTCAAAAACACCGTGATGTTCTTTGGGCAGATGGACGCCACACCAGCGATTCGCAGTATGGTAGCACCAGCTGCTGCCACCTCCGCTGAGTATTTTCGTGATACAGAGGGGCGTGATATCTTGTTTTTCGTCGACAATATTTACCGACATATTCAGGCGATGACCGAAATGAGCACCAACCTCGGACTAATTCCTAGCGAGGGTGGCTACAGTCCAATGGTCTTCTCCGACCTGCGCCGCCTGCAAGACCGCCTGGCGAGCACAGAGCAGGGCACCATTACCAGTGTCCAAGCCATCTATGTCCCTGCCGACGACCTGTCTGACCCTGCCGTGCAGGCAATATCTCAGCAGCTCGACAGCGTCTTGGTACTCGACCGCTCAATCGCAGAGCAAGGCATCCGCCCGGCCGTCAACCTGCTCAAAACCACCTCGAGCTTGCTTACTCCTGACATTGTTGGTGAGCGTCACTACCGCCTGGCTGAGCGCGTGCAAGCAATCATGCAAAAGTACGACTCCCTCAAAAATATCATCGCTATCGTCGGCGAAAATGAGCTCTCGCCCGCCGACCGTGCCGACTACCAAAATGCCAAAAAATTGATTCAATTCTTTTCACAAAATTTTGCCGTGGCAGAAAAATTCTCTGGCCAACCAGGTGAATATTTTACGCTCGAGCAAACACTGAGCGGCATAGAAGAGATTTTGCGCAGTGAGCCAGAGAAGAAAGAAGGTGCGGCGACGCCAACAACAGCACCTACAACAGCACCTACAACGCCTGATGAAGAGAAGGAGTAGGTTCATGGAATATAGAATATGGAATATAGAATATAGGAAAGAAATTGCATCTCTTCCATTTTTCATATTCCATTTTTCTTATTTCCCTCCACAGCAATCCCTTCTTGGCTCAATTGCCTATCACGTTAGGTGCCAGTCGTGAGCAAGCCAGCCTCTCCTCCCACCCTCAACATCATTGCCCGAGCACCCTTTCATATTTATTACGAAGGGCCTGCCCTATCTCTTAGCGCCAAGAACCGCGTCGGGGCATTTGACATTCTCCCTGGTCACGCCGATTTTTTCAGTATGCTCGCTCCTTGCACTGTCACGCTCACTACAAAAAAAGAAGATATCTCGTTTGAAATTTACAGTGGTATGCTCACCGTCAAATCAGACGAAGTCATGCTATTTGTGAACATGTAAGACGAGATGTTTTATGAGAACACCCTATACCATACCTGTGCATGGCTACTGGACAACCACATAATCAAACGCATAGCCGCCTGGCGGCAACACGCCGTCGGCACTAATCGTAAAGCCTGCTGAAGTGCGGTTGATATACATGCCTGGTACGCTACGGCCAACAGGCGTCACCACAACATGCGGCGTATCGGCATACTTAGTCGTAAATGTTACCGAGGCGAGCAGTCCATTGCCCGCACCAACTCCTGTATTCACCGACACTGTGCCCGAGGTGTCATTACCACTAATCGCTGCCGTACCGTTGCTCCCCGTCCCGCCACCAGCACTAGCCGATGGCCGCGCGCCCGTACTAATCAAATGTCCCGCTACTGTGAGCGTACTCACCTGGAAGTTCCGCACCGACAAACTACCCCCTACCGAAAGATTTCCTGCCACGTTCATATTGTTATTGATCGTTGTCAGCTGATTAACCGTGAGTGCACCCTGAAGCTGAGTGGTGCCGGCAACCTTAAGATCCTTACGGAGGTTTAGGGTGCTGATCGTACCGTCACCGTTGACATTGAGTTGCTGGAGTTGGGTATCGCCTGCCTGTAGTTTCGTCAGCGAGGCATCAGTCGCAGTAAATTTGCTATTAAGAATCAGCTGTCCTCCCACCTGTAATGTCCCAGCCATCTGGACATTGCCCTTAAACTGCGAGCGCGGCCCCACCACCAGCTCTGTCTCTTCGTTGCCTAGTGGGTTGCGACTCACCCCTAGCTTATCGAGTGTGCCTGCGCTGAGCGTCACGCCATTTTTTATCTTTTCATCCTCTGCTGCTGCTTGATTGCGCATGACAAAGGCAATGATACCTGCATTTGCAGCGAGAATCGCAATTACCACTGCCATACCGATAAACGTACCCTTGTGACTCGGCCTGTAAGCAATGTGTTTTTTAGGCGTTGCGGGCGCCGTCACAGTCGTTTGCGCTTGCTGCTCAGATGGATTTGCTTCGGTTGATTCTGCCCCACTAACCGTTAGCACCTCTGGAGCAGGTGCGTGGCTGCCGTCGCTCTGTGGTGAATCTTCGCTCATCTGTTTATATTACCCATCTTCCTCTAAGAGTATACCGCTCATGCCAATAACTTGCAAAAAGCTCCTGGCTATCACTACAATGAAGGCATGAGTCGGCATATCGGAGTCCGAGGTGTGTTGGTGGCATTACTAATTAGTGCCACTCTTCTTCAAGCCGCACACGCCGAAACACTGCAATCAAACAATTTTAAATTCGATGAAACAAGCGTAGGGACATCGGGGCTCATCAACTCTGGATCAGCCAACTACGGCATCACCGAGGCCACGGGCGATGCCGGGGTCGGCAACTCAAAGTCAGACAATTTCCAGGTAAACGCCGGAAGCAAAACAACAGGCGATCCATCTCTATCATTTGCTGTTACTTCTAGTGGTGCTGGGTTTGGTACCTTTAGTGCCAGCACGACGGCTACTACTACCGCCACGTTCACTGTTTTGAACTACACGACCTATGGCTATGTCGTGCAGCTGGTCGGCCCGCCACCGACGAATGGCGTTCGTAGCCTTGCGCCTATGTCTGTTCTCGGCCCATCTCAGACGGGTGTCGAGCAGTTTGGAGTCAACCTCGTGGCGAATACCCTTCCCACATCCCTAGGCGCTAACCCAGATAATGGGCTTTTTGGGTACGGGTCTGTCACCGCCAATTACAATACGCCAAATAAATACTACTACCAAAGCGGCGATATCATTGCGCAGTCTACTAAAGATAGTGGTGTTACAAATTATACGCTAAGTTATATCGCAAATGTGGCAGCCCTTACAGCCGGTGGACAGTACACCACCAACCAGACGCTCGTGGTTACAGGCACCTACTAGCGGCTGCGCGGCAGTTCTGTATTCAAATAAGACTGCGGCAGCGTATGCCAACATTGTAGAATTGACATCATTATGTTGACAGGGCTTTCTGCTCATGCTAAAGTGCCAACAGAAATCACCAACCGTAAACAAAAACCACCACATGAAACAATTAACATCACCACACCTGTTTCGGGCCCTTGGGCTCTATACTCTGGCAACTATCCTTGTGACATTTGCCATCTTTCAGCCGGTACCGGCTTCAGCAGCACAAATTTTAGACCGCAGCCTGACACTCATGGCCGGTGCAGTTGATGGTGGCGCAAAACCAGGAGGTGTCGTAAATCACAAATTTACCTTTACTCTTCCTGCTGGTGGTTCTGTGGGATCTATCAAATTCGAATATTGTACAACAGCCGCTGACGTTGGTGCGCTCACCTGCGTTGCTCCGACCGGTATGAACGCGGGGACAGTGACGCTTGGTGGTGAAACAGGTATTACTGGTATGACCATGCATCCGGCAGCTGGACCCAATTTTAATAGCTATTACCTCTCACGCGGATCAGCATACGCACTCGGCTCAAATACCACTGCTACCTATACCGTGAGTAATGTAACGAACCCAAACTATGGCGCAGTTCCTGATAGCAACAAAACATTCTTTGTGCGTATTACCGCTTACGCCAGCCTCGATACGAGTGGGCCGGTCCTTCACCGTGGTACCGTTGCAGCCTCAACCTCTGAACAAATTATCCTTGACGGCACAATGCCTGAATCACTCGTCTTCTGTACTGGCGCGACGATTGGGCTGACTGCCAGCGTGCCCGACTGCGGTACTGCGACATCTGGCTTGATCAGCTTTAACCAGCTATTCTCGCCGACGGCAACCGCAACTTCAAGCTCTCAGATGGCTGCGAGCACCAATGCCGGCTCTGGCTACTCTATCACTGTCAACGGCCCAACCCTTACTTCTGGTAGCAATACTATCGCAGCACTCACGAGCGCTGATACAAGCAAGCATGGTACCAGCCAATTTGGCCTCAACCTCAAGGCAAACACGGTTGACACCGTTGCTATCGGCACAGAAATGGCACCTGTCTCTAATGCGACGAATTACCGAGGCCAACCCCTGGTTGGCTACGACACGGTAGACACTTTCAAGTTCAATTCTGGTGACCCTGTCGCAAATAGCGGCAATACCGTGCTCGGTGGAACCGACGCCCAGATATACACAGTTACTTATATCGCAAATGTCCCTGGTAGCTTGCCCGCCGGTAACTACTCGACCACCCTCACCTATATTTGTACTCCAACCTACTAGGCCACCACGCTAGCCTGTAATGCCGCGCTCGGTGATGCGCGGTTTTACTGGTTTAACTGGTTATCCACAGCCACTTTTTTAAAATGAGCGAAAAATTGACCCTTTCTTTGCGCTTATGATACACTGCACTATATGAGAAGTGTGAGGGCAAAGCGTTATTTGATGAGTGCCGTTTTGGTGCTCGCTGGAGTCACTTCCGCGTTTGAAGCCCCAAACGCTCAGGCAGCACAAATTACTGATCGTAGTTTACAGCTTGTAGCAGGAGCGACTGATGGTGGATCAAAGCCCGGTGGTGTCGTTAACCATGCCTTTACCTTTACGCTACCGACCGCTGGGACTGTCGGATCTATCAAGTTTGAATATTGTACCGTTGCGGTGCAGGTGGCGTGCGTCGCACCAACTGGGATGAACGCATCTGCTGCAACGTTCGGCAACGAAACAGGTAGTACGGTAACAGGTTTTAGCAAACTTAGCTCTACCACTAATAGCTTTATCGCGACTCGTGCCGCAGCTGCTACTGGCGCAAATGCTGTCGTTAAAATTCAGCTCAATAGCGTCACCAACCCTACCCCGACCAACTACACATTCTTTGTGCGCATCACTTCCTACACTGGCACCGATGGAGCCACAGGCGCAGTCGATGCTGGCACTGTCGCAGCCAGTACGGCTACTCAAATCGTCCTCACAGGCGTCATGCCCGAAACACTGATCTTTTGTACTGGTGGCACAGTGAGCAAAACTGCCAGTGTGCCCGACTGCACCACTGCCACATCAGGAGCTATCAGCTTCAATCAACTCTTTTCGCCCACCGACACCGCTACGGCTACCTCGCAGATGGCCGCGAGTACCAATGCTGGATCTGGCTATGCAATTACCGTCAATGGTGCGACTCTTACCTCTGGCAGCAATACAATCCCTCCTATGACGACAGCAGCCACACGCACACGAGGCAAAAGCGAATTTGGCATGAATCTCAAGCTCAACACCACAGCCACCTCGACGGTCGCCATCGGTGCAGAAGTCGATCTGCCACCAAACGGCACCGACCTTCGCGGGCAAGCACAGCCAGGTTATAATACTGTCGACACCTTTAAATACAATTCAGGCGACGTCGTTGCTGCCAGCAACTTCAATGTCGCCGGCCCAACAAATGCGCAGATTTTCACTTCGTCTTATATCGTCGACGTAGCCGGTAACCAGATGGCCGGTACCTATGTCGCAACCCTAACTTACATCTGCACTCCTACGTATTAATATTATGAATCGAATTCTTGCCACCACATTCGGTCTCCTCATCGCTAGTGTTTTTGGTGTTGTATCGCTCGCTCGGGCTGTCGACCAAGCACCAGGGCAAGCTCTCGAAATAGCTCCACCTGTTCTCAACCTAAAAGCAAATCCCGGCGAGACTATCAACACGACAATTAATCTCCGCGATATTTCCAGTAGCGCCCTACAAGTCACTGGTACTGTCGACGACTTCACTGCAAATGGCGAAGATGGTGTGCCAAAAATCTTGCTCGATGCCAACGAGCCAACACCCTACTCTATAAAGACCTGGGTACAACCTCTCAGCAAGCTAACACTCAAGCCTCGGCAAATAGAAGCACTCCCTATCGTTATCAAAGTACCCGCTAATGCCTCACCCGGTGGCTACTACGGTGTGATTCGTTTTACTGCCACCCCTCCTGGAATGGAGTCTTCTGGTGTATCTCTGAGCGCAAGCCTTGGCGCATTAGTGTTCATACGTGTCAACGGCGCTGCCAACGAATCTCTTGTCTTTGATGCATTTTACGCAAGTAAAACCAACAAAGATGAGTCGTCTTGGCTGTTTGAAGAGCAACCAATAACCTTTAATCAACGCATTAAAAATAATGGCAATGTCTACGAACAGCCAACTGGTCAAATCGCTGTTAGAGATATGTTTGGCAACCTAGTTGCGAACGTAAATGTCAACCTTGAGCGTCGTAGTATCCTACCTGGCACCACGAGACGACTCGACCAGCCACTTGATAAAAGCAATATAGGTGACCGAATACTCTTTGGGCTCTATCATGCGAAGCTAGTCCTTAATTATGGTGAAAGCAATAAGCAAATTACCTCAGAAATTAGTTTTTGGGTCATTCCCTGGCGGCTTATTGTACTTGTTCTGGCGGTAATTATCGTCATTGCTATCGCCGGACGAGTAGCTATGAAGCGATACACCGATCGTGTTGTCGGCAAATCGCGTGGCACTCGCCGACGCTAGAACAACGACGATAGAACAACTCGTCGCACCTCCGCATTGAGATGACCGAGCAGAGCTATCCGTTAGACTCTCTCCAACTTCGTGATATACTATGCTTATGCCTGTGCGCAAGCGCCTCATACAAAAACATCACACTGGAAAAATACGTGGTCACGAGCACACTGCTTATCTTCCGCTTGCACTGATTTTGCTCATCGTTGGCTTCCTTTTGACTGATGTGACGGTCATTGCTTGGGATAGACCAGGTCCTGCTGCGGGTTCTATAGGACTCACTGGTGTTATGCCGGGCAAACCACCGACGAAAGGTGCCGTCATAAAAACACCTACTCCTGGGCAATCGTTTGCCCAAACACCCGTCGTTATCACCGGTACTTGTCCGGTGAATACACTGGTTGAGCTGTTTAAAAACGATATTTTCGCAGGATCTACCCCTTGCACAACTGAAGGTACCTTTAGTATCGAAATTGACCTACTGATTGGCTCTAATGCATTGATTGCCCGCGTCTATGATGCGCTCAACCAAGCTGGACCAGACTCCAATAGCGTACTTGTCACCTATGCACCAAATTTTGCAAATGCCAGCGGTATAACATCACTCAACTTTGGCGGCCCGCAGCTTATCATCAATACCGATGCGGTATTTCGCGGTGCGTTTCCCAACAAAGAGATGACGATCCCTATCGACGTCCTGGGTGGCCGCGCACCATATGCAGTCAACGTACAATGGGGCGACAGCACCAACAAAGTAGTGTCTCGTCCCGACAACGCTACCTTTCGCGTCGCTCATACCTATGCAAAAGCCGGTACTTATCAGCTGTCCATCCAGGCCACTGACGCTGACGGACGAGTGGCTTTTTTGACGGTTGCAAGTATCGTCAACGGACAGCCTGATCCAGAGGTGATAGCCGCGACTACCTCAAACCAAACCACGACGATGCTTCTGGCACTCTGGCCTCTCTACGCCTCAGTGTTTGCTATGACTATCAGCTTCTGGCTCGGTGAATGGCGCGAGCGACGCAATCTGATCCGGCAAGGTCTTTTGGCGACATAATTCTAGCCGATAGTGCTTGCTATTTTTGAAGAAACTGTTTATGCTAAAAAGGTAAACCCTTATGTGTGAGACAAAAATGGCTTTACAGCACAAACAAATCTAAAACCACCTTTCGCACCTTGACGGCTTTTTGTGTCACCCGCCAGGAGTTATTCTCGCTATACCCCTAGCATTTTTTCGTGGTGATTCAAAAACCTGAAAACAAAATACAAAAAATACCATGACGATTTTTCGTGCACTACGCCGAATCCTGCCTGGCGCCCTTTTGATGGGCGTACTTTGCGTTATGGTTGGATCTTCTCACGTCAATGCCGGTACAGGCATTAACCAGCAAATCAATTTCCAGGGTCGACTCCTGACTGCATCGGGGGCCACTGTGCCTGACGGCTACTACAATTTAGAGTTTAAGATCTACCAAGACGGCACAGGCAGCACCGCAGGTAACCCTGGCGGCACGCTCAAATGGACAGAGAGCTGGCTTAATCAAGGAGGTAATGGCGTCATGGTGAAAAACGGCTATATGTCTGTACAGCTTGGTGCCCTCTCGCCACTTTCAAGTGTCGACTGGAA
>CAZPEO010000004.1:31844-33364 GCA_964585675.1 uncultured Candidatus Saccharibacteria bacterium
GTGACCGTGAGCGGTGGTGCGGGCAACGGCACTGGCGCTCCTGGCCTCGTGGTCATCACTACTCCGACATTCTCTACCACAATGGCAGATCCAAACTGTTTTACAGGAGGAGCACCCGTGGCTACCACATGTACGATATCTCAAACCTCAGTCAACAGCACCTCAGCCATCGTTGTAGGATTCAGCGCCGATGGTCAAACAGCAACCCTGCCTGACCCAGCAGTCCCGACTCCTGGTCGTGTCGTGTACGTAACGGCATCAAACACCAGCCTCGACTTCACCCTTAGCGTCAATGCCGGCGGACAAGGCAATCAAATTGCCATGCGAAAAAACACCACGGCCACGATGATCTGGAATGGAGCAGACTGGACAGCAGCGGGAGCAAGCAGCTCGACGACGCTCCAAGCAGCCTATGACAACACTCTGCAGAGCGCTGGAGGCGCCGAGCTCGTCGTCAGCAAAACTGGGGCCACCAATGGCCTCACCATCCGAGATAGCGCCACCAACTCCGTCAACGGAACATTGCTAAGTGTTCAATCATCGAGCGCCGCCGGGCTATTCCAAGTCAACAGCAATGTCACCGAGTACACGTCAGACAGTGGCGCAGAGGTAGCTGGCAGCACACCCACCACCTTTCCCGCTTCTACCTGGTCTGCTGTCGGAGCGGCAACAGTGAGTCGCTACAATACGCCTGGAAACTTTATCGCGACGGGCCAAGCATCTGTTGCAATCAACACAACAGCTGCAGCTAATGTTGGTGTCAAAAACACGTTAACCTCTGCTCTCACCCCAAACATGCACTACAACGTATCATTTACAACTCGCCTGGCGAGCGGTATCTTCACCGACATGAACGTCTACTACTCTGTCGACGGCACTGCCGCTAGCGTACCATGTACACTATCTCAGACCTCAGCCACAAGCATCTGGACCAAGGTCAACTGTACGTTCACGGCCCCAGCTAGTGGCATCACTACATCAAATGCCCTACTGATTCGCCAAACAACTGGCGTTGCTCGTACCTTCTATGTCGACAATATCAGCGTAACAATTGCTGCCGACTACAACCTTGCCACCGATGGAAGTGTCGGCGACAGCGTGAACTTTGCGACTAACTGGTCTGCTGTCGCGGGCGCTACCACTTCATGGTCAAACGCTGCCGGCAACGACGCCAGTGATAGTGCGCAAGTCGTGACAACAGCAACAGCCGGCCAAGGAGTGCGCAACAAACTGAGCATTAATCCTTTGACTAACACGCTCTACCGCGTCACCGTCTACGCAGCGAGTACAAATACCTTCAACGATTTCACGGTTCGCTACTCGAGAGACGGCGGCACGAGCTTTGTGACCTGCGCCGACTACAACACCCAGGTAATATCGACCAGTACAAGTGCCTTCACGAAAGTCACTTGCTATATCACTACCGACGGTACTACCGCAACCAACCCGTATATATACTTCACGCAAGCCGCCGGCTCAGCACGCACCTTTTACGTTGATACCTTTAGCCTCACACTTTC
>CAZPEO010000004.1:33464-36711 GCA_964585675.1 uncultured Candidatus Saccharibacteria bacterium
GAATACACCAACGCTGTGTTGCATGGTACAGGTATCGGCACCATGACAAGTGACCTCTGTAGCTCGACACTTGCTATTAACGATGGCAGCAGCGGTCAGCCAACAATTTGTGGTGCGGGCGAGACCTACAACTTCTACAAATGGACGAGCCCTCAAGCTACCACCCAAACATATAGCATTTACGTCACCTACCAGCTACCAAATACGTTCAAGAGTTTTAATTCTGGCCAGACATCGCTCATGGCACGCACTGACAGCGGTTCGAGCGGCGGTGCGGCGAGCGTAAGTTATCAAGTGTATCGCAATGGCGGCACAGGCCTCACTCCTTGCGGCACCAGCTCGACCGTGTCTTCGGGCACAGTAACGAGTTGGCAAACAAAAACCGCCAGCGGTGCGGCCGATCCGTCAACCTGTGGATTCATACCGGGTAACAGCATTGTCTTTAAAATCGATGTCGCTACAAGCAAAAACGCCAACGCCTACGTCGGAAACCTCAATTTCGCCTTTAGTAACAAGTAGTTCTCCGTATCTTGGTTATGCTATACTAACAGAGAGCCACCTGGGGTGGATTATGAGGGTATGAAGATAAAAAAAATTACTGTCCCGCGTATATCGCGAGTAAAATTACCGCATCGGCTCCTGCAGCGAGCGTCTCCTTCATGGACTCGATTATTCATAAAGTCGACGGCTTCTGGCAAACGATACCTAGTTTTTCCTGTGCCAACCCGTAAGCAACTTATTCGAACGCTAATTATCGGCCTTATTCTCGGCCTCGTAACAATAGTTGGTATGGCGCTCTACCACTACTATGGCCCCCATGACTATAATGTCGCGGCGGCGGCCAAAGTATTATCTGCACCGACCGATGCGCTCGGCAAGCATCTCAAATACGATGCAGCAAAGAAGCTCTATACGTTTTCATATGGGAGCGTGGCGAGCAATGAGAGCAAGCGAACTGGTGCCTCGGAAGTTGCTGCAACCATCCCGAGTGACGCAGCCAAGGGAGTGACCGTCACCGACCCAAACTATAAATTATCCATCACCATGACTCCTAAACTCGCAGTTACCGAGGGCAAGCAAGATAAAAATCGTATCGTCTACCCCTTTCGAGACCACAACGGCTGGCTCGTCTATACCACCGAAGGTACTGGCATTAAAGAAGACATCGTACTGAGGCAATCTCCTGGCGACACGTTCTCGGCAACCTATACCTTAAAGCTACCCGATGGCGTCGAAGCACGCAAAGAAGTTGATGGAAGCATTGGTATTTATGGCAACGAACTTTTTATCAATAATGTCGCTGTTGGTTCCGAAAGTGACGCAGCACTCCTAAAAAAAGCCCGTGAGACTGCCGCAAAAACTCTTCTTCTATTCGTTATCCCTAAACCTGTTGTTATCGAATCAGGCAAGCAACAATCATCTGTCTCTGCATCATACAAACTTACAGGCACCACCTTGACTGTCGAAGCATCGGGACTGGGTCGTGCCTCATATCCGCTGACAATCGACCCGAGTATCTATATCGTTACTGCTCAACAATTTATGAATGGCAACAACGAGACGAATATTAATTTCGATGTTGCAAATAAATTGATTAAAAAAGGTCGCACTACTGGCGCGCGCTTTGACTCATGGAATACCGCCACAAAGCTCCCACAGGCCAACTGGTCGGGCGGAACAGCCGTCGCGGGCGGTTATTTGTATTCGATTGGCGGCTCATCCCTCAACGGACAAGTATTTAGTGCTCAAGGTGCGAGCAGTTTTACGGTACCAGCAGGCGTCACCAGCATCAGTCTCAAGGCTTGGGGTGGTGGAGGCGGTGGTGGCTCGGGTGGATCTGCGGCGGCAGGGGGTGCAGGTGGAGGCGGTGGCTACGTTGCAGGCACGATCGCGGTCACCCCTGGCGAGACGCTTGATATCTATGTAGGTGGAGGAGGCGCTGCCGGCACTCGCAACATATCAGGTGGTGGAGGTGGAGGCGGCGCATATACGAGTATTTATCGTGGGACCACCCTTGTAGCACTTGCAGCTGGCGGTGGCGGTGGCGGTGGTGGGCGCTCTACCGCAACTCACATTGGAGGCGCAGGTGGCGCAGGTGGTGGCACAAACGGGATCGCAGGTCTCGCTTCACGAACCAATCTTGGCGGAGGAGGAGGAACAGCTACCACTGGTGGCATCGCGGGGTCGGGTACAAATGCCGGACTAGCTGGCGGCTCACTCCTTGGTGGACTTGGGGGCGATGGCTCTACAGCAACAACCGATGGTAGCGGGGCAATCGGAGGTTTAACCGGTGGAGGAGCGGGTGGTGGTGTTATATCAAAATCTCGTGCTGGTGGTGGCGGTGGTGCCAGTGGCTACTTTGGTGGTGGCGGTGGTGCGGGTGCCGGCACCAACGCAGGTGGTGGTGGCGGTGGTGGCGGGTCTAGCTTTGTTAGCAGCGGCCTCGCCTCAACGGCAGGAAGTGGTATAAACCCTGGCAATAATACCGATGTTGACCGCGCTGGCGCAGGACAAGGAGGAACAGCGGGGGCGATCAATGGCCTGGGGGGTGCTGGAAGCAACGGTAGCATCGTTATCAGCTACGGCGCTGGAGGCGCAACTCCTACTGGCACGCTCAACTGGATACATCTTTCGACAACCGACGGCTCACTTGAAAGCCCCAATCCTGGCAGTGGCGCTTGTAGTGGATGGTGCACCGATTCGGTATACGCACTTCCCCAGGCTCGAACTAACTACACTATCGTAGCTTACAATGGCTTCCTCTATGTGATCGGCGGAAATAACAGCGCAGGTGTTCCGCAAAGTACTGTCTATGTCGCCAAACTTGGAGCCAACGGCGAACCTCAGCTATGGCACCCAACGAACAGCGACAAAACGTCCTGGAGCTACTGGTATCAAGACACGGCGATTAGTAGTGCGCGCTCGGGATTGACCGCAGTTGCCTACAATAACCGAATGTATCTGATTGGCGGCAGAACCGCATCCGCGCCAGTCAACACCGTTGAAATAGCCGATATTACACCTACGGGACAGCTTAGTGCATGGACTGCCTCTACGACGCTACCGTCAAACTTATACGGCCATAGCGCTCAAGTCTACAATGACCGCCTCTACATTCTTGGGGGTGCTAGTACTGTTGGTGGAGCCCCTCTCAGCTCTGTTTATTACAACAAAATTAACTCCAACGGCACTCTCAACACATGGGTGCAAACCAACAGCTTTGCCTCAGGTCGCATGAGTGGCGGTG
>CAZPEO010000005.1:0-8664 GCA_964585675.1 uncultured Candidatus Saccharibacteria bacterium
TACTCTTCAGATAACAAACAGAGTACAATAGATAACACTTATGGCTAGAAAAAAACCAACCACTAGAGGACGAAAAAATAAGAAACCTGAAGCGCCGAAGCATACGTTGCCCACGGGTTTTTGGTCGCAAGTACTTGCAGTTGCGCTCATCGCTTTTTCTTTACTGCTGGTCGTTTCATGGTTTGGTGGGAGCGGGCCGGTTTTTACCTGGATTCGTGATGCAGCTCTACGCACTATTGGGTATGCCGTCTATGTCTTGCCGGTGATCGCGGTATATGTCGGCGTGCAAGTGTTTCGAGTCGAAAACAACAAGTTGCCCCTCGTCATGAAATTTGCAGCACTGCTGCTCGTAGCGTGGTGCTCTGCACTGTTTGGGCTTTTTCGACAAGATCATGGTGCGAGCACGGGTGGAACAATAGGTGATACGATCAACAGTTTCATGTCCTCACTCGTCAACGTACCAGTAGCGGCGTTTATCTATATTCTTCTTATCGTAGTGACGACACTTTTTGTGGTGCGTGTGTCATTTGGTACGTTCTTTAGTTGGCTGGCGCAATTGTTTGGTCGCGGCGCCAAAGACGAGGACAAGGCAAACGTTGATATCATGCGTAAAGCAGCTGCCGAGGATGCTAAACAGAGTGGTCCGCTCAATGATTTCAAGCTCAACGCGGGTGTACCGATGCTGACGCCAGAAGAGCAGAAGAAGGCCCGCCTCGCTAGTCTCAAAAACAGCGTCAAACCCGACAAAGAAGCCGAAGAAAAAGCGGCTATGCTGGCGGTGAGCGATCCCAACTGGAAGTTCCCAAGTATTGATTTGCTTGAGAAGAAGCAAAGTCCGGCCGATGCAGGGGATATCCAGCAAAATGCGCATATTATTCAGGATACGCTGCGCGAATTTAGTATAGATGTCGAGATGGAGGGCGCCAATATCGGTCCAAAAGTGACGCAGTATACCCTCAAGCCGCCAGCGGGTATCAAGCTCAGTCGTATCACGGCCCTCGAGACCAACATCGCACTCAATCTCGCTGCTAGCACGCTGCGTATGGAAGCGCCAATTCCTGGTCAAAAAGCTGTGGGTATCGAAGTGCCAAACAAGAAAGCGGCAGACGTGCGTATACGGGGGATTCTTGATACCTCAGAGTGGCGCAAAGCCGATGAGCCGCTGAGTTTTGCGATTGGCAAGGACATAGCGGGCCAAGCGGTGGTAGGCGAGCTCAACAAAATGCCGCACGTACTGATCGCAGGCCAGACGGGTTCTGGTAAATCGGTGATGATCAACACGCTGCTTTGTAGTTTGCTCTACCGCAACGCACCGAGTGATATGAAGCTGATTCTTGTCGACCCGAAGCAAGTTGAGATGGCACCATATGCCGACATCCCACACCTACTCACTCCCGTGATTGTCGAACCAGAAAAAACCATCAGCGCCCTCAAGTGGGCGGTCAATGAGATGGAGCGTCGCTACACGCTCTTGGCTGAAGAAAAAGTTCGTGATATCAAGAGCTACAATGATAAGGTGAAAAACAAGACGGTGGGAGTGGCTGACGAAGATGGTAATATCCAACAAGTTGACGAAGGTCATATGCCGTATGTGGTGATCGTGATCGATGAGCTCGCTGACCTCATGATGGTGGCGGCTCGCGATGTGGAAGCGCTGATCGTGCGTATCGCTCAGAAAGCTCGCGCGGTCGGTATTCACTTGGTGCTGGCAACACAGCGGCCGAGTGTCGATGTCATAACGGGGCTTATCAAAGCCAATGTGCCAGCGCGTATTGCCTTTACCGTGGCGAGCCAGGTAGACTCACGCACCATCCTCGACCAGATCGGAGCCGAAAAGCTACTGGGGCAGGGAGACATGCTGATGAAAACAGCCACTATGCCCAAACCGAAGCGTATTCAGGGCGCATGGGTAATGGACCAGGAAGTGCTGAAAATCACCGATCATCTGCGCATGCAGAGCGCACCGCAGTACAATGACGAGATCATTAGCCAGCCAGTTCATCTCAACGGCAAGGGAGGCGTCGTGATGGACTTTGACCATGAAGGCGGTGATGATATGTTTAAGGACGCGTGCCGTGTGGTGCTCGAAAGCCGCAAGGCCTCGACATCGCTTTTGCAGCGCAAACTCCGTGTCGGGTATGCCCGCGCTGCACGTATTATCGAAGAAATGGAAGAGCAGGGGATTATTGGCCCAGCTGACGGTGCACGGCCACGTGAAGTACTGATCCATAGTCTCGACGAGTTAGGTGGAGGTACTGATGAGATTGTTGAGTAAATCGCGCAGGTCTAGTTTGCGCGATACTCGCCTAGCAGCGTGACGCTGTGATCGTTGTTTTCGATTTGCTCGAGAAGCGAATGTAGCTTCTGGCCTGCGGCGTCGACGACGATGAAAAACTTATAATTCCAGGGCTGTCCAATGATTGGCTGAGACTGGAGCTTGGCGAGGTTGACTCCTGCGTCGGCGAAGACTTGGAGGACTTCAACGAGTGCGCCTGGTTTGTGGCTGGTAGTCACAACTAGAGAAGCGCGGTCTGCGCCCTCGGGAGTATCAAGAGGTTCGAGGACGAGAAAACGCGTGATATTGTGGTGGCTATCCTGGATAGAGCGCTGGATGACAGGAAGTCCATAGAGTGTGGCAGCTTGTGCTCCGGCTATGGCTGCTTGGTGGGGTTTGGCTTCGTCACGTACGAATTCTACTGCACCAGCCGTATCGAAAAATTCGATGAGAGCCGCCCCTGGTAGATGAGTGGTCAGCCATGTCCGACACTGTGCCAGCGCTACGGGATGGGAGTATATTTCTGTGATATCAGCGAGTTTTGTGCCAGGGTGTGCAATCAGCATCTGGTCGATTGCGAGCTTGACTTCTCCTACGATCGGCGCATCGCATTCTTCAATGAGCTGATAAACTTCGTTGATCGAACCATAAATCGAATTTTCGACTGCCGCCACAATTGCATCAGCCTCGCCACGCTGATAGGTGGCGAAGACGTCTGAAAACGAAGTGCAGGGGACGATTTCAACCAAATCGCCATACCATTGTTTGGCGACTTGTTCATGAAACGATCCGGCTTGTCCTTGGATAGCTACACGCATACGACTTATTGTATCACTAGACAGCGGTGCGCAAATAGCGTATAATTACTACTGTTATCAACCTAAGTTTGCTTGAGACAGAGCAAGCACCCGCATAAGGGGTTCCAAAAGGAGGTACACTTATGAACGAGTATGAACTAACCGTTCTTATTCACCCAGATCTCGAGGTAGACCTGGAAGCGCCGCTCGAAACAGTGCGGACACTTATCAAAAACAACGGCGGCGAGATTGTCAAAGAAGACAATTGGGGCAAAAAACGCCTCGCGTACCGTATTAATAACCAAGATTTTGCCGTCTATGTCTACATGGACTTGCGTCTACCAGCTGACGCACCGCAAAAAATCAGTACAGTGCTCAATATTACAGACAACGTGCTTCGCTACTTGCTTGTAAAAACAGACCTCAAGGGTCGGGCATTGCTCGAAGACGCAAAACGACGAGCCGCGGAGCGTGGTGAAGACAACGACGAACGATCGGAAGACTAGGGAAATAAGACTATCGTATAGAGAATAGAGAACGTAGCAAGAGCGATTGAGATTTCGCTACCTCACTATCGACAACATTCTACTTACGACAAAAGGGAGTAACAATATGGCAAAAGGATTCAACAAAGTAATCTTGATGGGTAACTTGACGCGCGACGTTGAAACTCGTACGACACCAAGTGGCCAAACGGTTAGCAACTTCAGTCTCGCGGTGAGCCGTAGCTGGAAGGGTCAAGATGGCCAAACGCAGGAGCAGACGAGCTTTATCAACTGCGTGGCATGGGGTAAGGTAGGCGAAATCATCGCTCAGTACACCAGCAAGGGTACGCCACTTTTGGTGAGTGGTCGACTCGACCAACGTAGTTACGAAGATAAAGATGGCAACAAGCGCCAAGCGGTCGAAGTAGTTGTCGAAGACTTCAACTTCATCGGTGGCAGTCGTGGAGACGATGCTGGCGCAAGCGCACCGCGCAGCAATTCACCGAGCAATGCGAAATCAAAGGATGTTGTCATCGAAGATATCGACGACAAGCCAATTGATCTCAGCGAAATACCTTTTTAATAACAAGAATATAGTATATCGAATAGAGAATATGGCATAAGAGATTGAGAATACGCTGTATACTCTATTCAAAATTCTACTCACAAATGAAAGGAATGAACAATGAAACGATTTAAAAAAGACGCACCAGTGTTTTTTGACTACAAGGATGTCAAAATACTGAGTCGCTACATCAACATGTATGGGCAGATTGAGCCGATTGGAAAAACTGGTCTCAGTGCTAAGCAGCAGCGCCAACTTGCGGTTGCGATCAAACGCGCCCGACACTTGGCGTTGATGCCATTTGTGACGCATGGATAAGCGCACTGCGTCTATCCGCAGAATATAGATGATCGATTATGGATTATAGAATGAATATGCCCGCAAGAAACTTCAGAGATCTTCGTGCATGGCAGGCTGCCTATAGTCTTACACTTGAAATTTATAGAGTTACAGCAGGTTTCCCAAAAGATGAGATTTTTGGGCTGACTAGTCAGATCCGTCGTGCGGCAATATCAGTTACTTCAAATATCGCCGAAGGTTTTGGACGAAGAGGTCGCAAAGAGAAGGACAGTTTTTATTCTATTGCGCATGGTTCACTGACAGAGGTCGAGAACCAACTAATGATTGCAAAGGGCGTCGGATACTTGTCGGATGATGTGTATCAAAAAATTGATGACATGGTAATCCAGTCGCATCGTCTGCTCTATGGTCTAAGAAAAGCTAATCAAGAGAAAGGAGCTGGAGAGTAGATTGTGTTTATTCCATAATCTATAATCCATAATCAAGATTCTAACTATGTATTCTCCAACAGATCTAAAAAAAGGCACCGTTTGTCAAATTGATGGCAAGCCCTACCGAGTCATCGAGTATGGCCAGAAAGTTATGGGCCGGGGCGGGAGTATTGTTAATGTACGCTTGAAAAATTTGATCGATGGTAGTGTGATACCAAAGACGTTTAAGGGTGCTGACAAGATTGAGCCCGCAGAAGTACGAAATAGAGAAGTGCAGTATCTTTACAATGACGGCACCAACTTCTTTTTTATGGATCCTGAGACATTTGAACAATTCGAGCTACCGAGGGAGCTTGTAGAAGAAGCCAAAGGCTATCTAAAAGAGGGCGATCATCTCAATTTGCAATTTTTTGGTGACCGAGTCATTAACGTCGAGTTACCAAAAAATCTCTACCTCGAAGTTACCTATACCGAAGACGTGGTCAAGGGCGATACTACCAGTAGTGTCCTCAAAGACGCTACGCTCGAAACAGGCATCAGTATCAAAGTGCCATCGTTTATCAAGGTGGGCGATATTGTATCGGTCGATACATCAACGGGTGAATACCGAGAGCGAAAAAAGTAGCCGATACAGCAAAACGCTAGTGCTACAATAAATGCATGTGGACACGAAAACACGTGCTATTTGGGATGGGGGCATTGGTGCTGCTGGAAGTCTGCGGGCAGCTACTGCTTCCGTACGAGCGTGCAGTACCGCTTGCGATGGCCGGCGAGGTGAGGGCGGGATTTTCGAGCCGTTCAGATTTGGCGCGTATTTTCCAGGAGCAGTTTGAATCTGCCAAGATAGAGGTAAAAAGTGGCAATAGGGTGGTAGCTGATTCTCTCCCCAGGCTTGGAATGACGGTAAACAGCGACCATATGGCGGCAGTTTTGATCGAGTACCCCTTGTGGCAGCGGGTTATTCCTTTTTCGGTGCTCTGGCAGCAGCCACGTACACAGGCGTTTGTTGTATCGACGAATGGAGCGCAGATCGCTGCAAGATCGGAGGAGATCGCCAGCCAATTAAGCTACAAACCGATCAATGCATCGATCGAACTCAAAGAGGGTGCGGTAGTGGTAGGCGCCGCAAAGCCTGGTAACGAAGTAACTGCCTTGGCAGTGCGAAATGCCCTGCAGGGAGCGACATATCGGATAGGCACAAACAAGGTGAGTGTTGCGTCGAAAGAAATAGTGCCGACAGTTCACGATGCCGATATAGCGGTCGCTAAGGAACAAGCGACGAGCGCGCTCGCAAGAACGATTACCGTCGCAGTTGAAGGTAAGCCAGATATCGCACCAGATGTAAATGAGCGTGCTTCGTGGCTATCTATTGATAGGACAGCTCTGCCTGCAACACTTGTCATCAACCGAGAAGCGCTCGCGGCATACGTCGGTAAGATCAACGATACCATCAAGGTTGCAGCCCAGCCGTCGGTCGTAACAGTAGTAGACGGAGTGGAGCAACAGAGGACACAAGGGGTGCCAGGGCAAGCGCTTGATATGAACGATGTCGTAGCTCGGGTTTCGGCAGCCCTGCTAGGGAGTGCTCCAGCGCGTGTCACGGTGTCGCTGCAACCACAAGTCCCTCCTGCCACGTATTCACGCAGTTATACCAATAGCCAGGCGGGATTACAGGCATATGTCGCTTATGCGACGAGCACTCAAAACGTGCGAATCGTAGTCCAGCAACTAGATGGTCCCGGGTGGAACGCGAGTGGACGTGCCGATGAAAGTATTCCGAGCGCCAGTACGTACAAGCTCTATGTGATGTTGCGGGTATTTGACGATATCAACAGCGGCACATTGACATGGGACACGCCGATGCTGGACACCACGGCAGGTGGGTGCTTCGAGCGAACGATTGTGCCTTCGACGAATCCTTGTGCGGAGGAGTGGATACGTCGGTATGGTCGCAATGAACTGACAAACTATATCCACAACAAAGGATTTAGTGCTGGTACAGGTTTTACGTTTCGAGATGCGACACACACTACTGCGGGTGATCTCGCGAAGTATCTAGTAGGCCTTCACAACGGGTCACTTGTAAGCGGCAACAACCGCGACATACTCCTCGAGAAAATGGGCCGCCAATTGTATCGTTATGGCATACCAACGGGTACCAAAGGCTGGACACAAGACAAAGTAGGGTTTCTGTGGGACTATATTCATGATGCAGCGATTGTTCACAACCCCAAGGGCACGTATGTGCTTGTGATTATGACCAAAGGCTACTCCTATGGCTATATTGCCAATGTCGCCAAGCAGATCGACACCATCATGTATCCTTAGTGCCACAGACTCCCGTACGCCACTAGCTACCGCTCAGCATGACAGAGGACTGTGTCGAGGGCAAGAGAGAGTGGGGTATAATTGAAGTATGAAACAGCGTCTCGACCAGGCATTGACTTCGCGCGGCATGACTCCTACTCGCTCTCAGGCAGAGAGTTGGATCAAGTTGGGCAGGGTACAGGTGGACGGCCGTGTGGTGACCAAGCCTGGGTTTTTTGTCGATGATACGGCGCAGCTGAGCTTGAGTGCACCAGAACGATATGTGAGTCGTGCAGGGCTGAAGCTCGCCAGTGTGGTGAGCAAATTTGACGTGAGGTTTGATGGCAAGACAGTGCTCGATGTCGGTAGTAGTACTGGCGGGTTCACGGACTATGCGCTCCAGCATGGGGCGAGCAGCGTGTATGCTGTCGATGTCGGTACCGACCAGTTACATCCAAGTCTCAGAAACGACAAGCGAATCGAGCTTCATGAAAAAACTGATATTCGATCATTTGTACCCGAGCATATACCAGAGATTGTAGTGATCGATGTATCTTTTGTCAGTTTGCGGCAGATACTGCCGCATATTGCCAGTATCAGTGGGAAAAGTACGACGATTCTTGCTATGGTCAAGCCTCAGTTTGAAGCACATCCTGGTCAAGTGGGCAGTAGCGGGGTGATCAAAAACGACAGGGTGCGCCGCGATATACTAAAAGAGTTTGAGCAGTGGGCTAGGCAGAAGTTTGTGATCATCAACAAAGCTGATAGTGACGTGCATGGCGCCAAAGGCAATCAAGAGAGGTTTTATCATTTGACTATTGCAAAAGTATAGTCTCGATGCTATAATCACGTCTATCATGTCCTATCCATGGACGTGTGTTGTCGGTTGAGGTGAGCTGGAATCGAGTTTGTCGATACGCGCCCTCCCGGCGTTTGTTAACAATCTGATTCATCTCACAGTGACTGAGAGCATATATCCGCGGACAAACCACACCGCCTCGCAAAGAAAGGAGTTCGGCCATGATGCGCCGACTCTCGATTGTGTCCAAGGCGGCCCTCGCAGCCGCCATCGCATTGGTCGCCCTTGTGGGCGGCCTTGTCACCGCATCGGCCGTCACCGCGGCCGAGTACCCCTACCCACCGCCGACGGTCAGCATTGTACTGACCAAGCAGCCGACAGAGAATGACAGATTAGGGTCTGTCCTCATCACCAACACGTCAAACCTACCGGTAGTCGTGCCTGTATACTTCACAAGCGAGGTATATGGCGGGGAACTGAACCTCCCCCCAGGAGGCTCGAAAACCGTCCAGTTCAACGTCGCGTGCAACCAATCGGTCCGCGTGACGAGTCGCCCTGAAGGGGTGAGGTACAGTGATACAGCACTCCAGCCTGGGGTGGACTATGCCCTAGGAGACTACATTCTGGAGGTGTGGAATATCTGTACTCCGCCCCCCACCGACTCCGACGGAGACGGCGTTGCGGACGACAAGGACAGGTGCCCGG
>CAZPEO010000005.1:8764-33754 GCA_964585675.1 uncultured Candidatus Saccharibacteria bacterium
GGCCGGTACTACAGTCGACACCTCCGGGTGTCCGATTGTCGTCCCCCCCACCGACTCCGACGGAGACGGCGTTGCGGACGACAAGGACAGGTGCCCGGCCACCCCGGCCGGTACTACAGTCGACACCTCCGGGTGTCCGATTGTCGTCCCCCCCACCGACACGCCCTCGGTGGCTGCCCCTGTGGCGCCGCCGACGGCCAAACCGGTCGCCAAGTCTACCGGTAAGGGTCGCGGTGTCGCTGCCGCGACGGGTATTGAGGACAGCCCACCAAGCGGCTTGCCGCTTAGTTGGCTGGCTTTCGCTGCCGGCATCCTGGCGGCTAGCGACGTCCTCCGTCGACGGAGGGCAGCCGGTTCGTGAGATGAATCAGACTGCTCAGCCGCTCCCACAAGGTCGAGCGGTCTGATCCATCAGGGCCTCGTTCGCAAGTCAGCGAACGAGGCCCTTCTCATATCTAAATATATATGGTATAATATACCATAAGATCTTCGTGATCTAGTATCTCGGCAACTGCCGAGCTATTGACAACTCGGCCTATGGACTGAAAGAGGTGAGAGCATGACTCGCATACAGGCTCGCCGTATGGGGTGGTGTTGCTTTATCGCCGTAGCGGTGCTGAGTCTACTCAGCCTCGCTCGGTTGACCGTTGAGACCGCTATAGACATGCCGCCAGCGCCCGTCACGGTGACGGCAAGCGTCGTGCCAACGATTGCATCGTCACCTAGTGCGCCATCACCGAGCACCACCACGGCGACGTCTTCGGTGCCGCCAGCGGTAGTGGTCGTACCTGGTCGTCCGACCGAACTGCGTATCCCGTCGATCGGGCTCCAGGCGCGCATCCACGCGCAACCGTGCCCGCTCAAAGACGGTGCGCTGACGCCAGCGACCTACCGCGAGGCATGCTACTATACGGCGCCAGATAAGCCCTATCAGCTGCCAGGTAGCTCGACGAGCGACCTGTCGGTACTGGCGGGGCATACCTGGCGTACTGGTGAAGCGGTTTTCAACCCACTCTACGACTGGCGTGCACAAGCATTTCGCGTGCGCGTTAGCGACGAGCTGTGGCTAAAAACCGACACGTCGGGCGATCGGCTGCTGGTGTACCGGGCCCTGCAGACCTACACTCCCGCCAAGGGAGATGGGCCTGACAGCCTGATGAATAGTAGCGAAATCTGGGGGGCAGATGGCCAAACCAAGCCTGGCCTCCTGCTGACCATCGCGTGCCTGCAGCCGGACGATATGGCACTGCGCTCATCGCGCAACGTGGTCATCGCCTGGCAGTACGTGGGCACGCGCCCCACTGCTACTCCGTAGGTCGAGAAAGCCTCTCTGAAAGTCACTGTCGTGACGAGTAGGAGAGGTATTTCTCATTTTGATACATTGAACCGAAACTCGACGATATCGTTGGGCTGCATCACATAGTCCTTGCCTTCGGTGCGGACTTTTCCAGCGGCTTTTGCGGCAGTTTCGCTACCAGCTTCCACGAGATCATAGTAGTCGACGATTTGGGCGGCGATAAACCCACGCTCGAAGTCAGTGTGAATCACACCAGCCGCTTGAGGCGCGGTGGCTCCTTGCTTGATAGTCCAGGCGCGGACTTCTTTGGGGCCAGCCGTTAGGTAGCTTTGCAGACCTAAGGTTTCGTAAGCGGCATGAATCATTTGCACCAGGCCAGCTTCAGGAATATCGTAGCTGTCGAGTAGTTCTTGTGCATCGCTGGGAGCGAGGCCTTTGAGTTCGTCCTCGAGTTTGGCGCAGATGAAGAGAGCTTTTGACTGTTTGGCGAGTGCAGTCAGCTCGGCCTTTTTTGCTGTGTCGACGAGGATATCTTCGTTGACATTAAACACGTAGATTACTGGTTTTGCACTGACGAGTTGGAGACCGGCTGCCTGAAGCTCTACGGCATGCTGCTTGGCGAGCGAGGCATCGGCTTTTTCGAGCGATACCTTCAGGTGTTCAAGGAGAGTGACGGTCTCGCGCTGTTTGGGGTCGGCTTTGCTGTCTTTTTGGAGCCGCGGTAGCACCCGATCGATCGTTTCTATATCTGCGAGCATGAGTTCTGTCTCAATGGTCTCGATGTCGCGTGCAGGGTTGATTTGCTGCTCAATATGGATGATATCGTCATTTTCAAACGCCCGTACGATATGCACGATCGCATTGCACTCGCGGATATTAGCGAGGAACTTGTTGCCCAGACCTTCGCCTTTGCTGGCTCCAGCTACGAGGCCTGCGATGTCAACAAATGTCACGGTCGCGGGAATGATCTTTTCGGTATTGTAGAGTTTGGCAAGCACCTCGAGCCTCTCATCGGGCACCGGTACGATGCCGGTATTGGGCTCGATAGTAGCGAAAGGATAGTTGGCAGCTAAGATATCGTTGTTTGTCAGCGCATTAAACAACGTCGATTTCCCGACGTTTGGCAGACCGACGATACCGATACTTAGGCTCATAACACTATTTTAACAGATAGACCTACTCGAGAGATATAATTCGTCTAACCATAAGCGTAGATGTGGTACAATAATTACGACAAAGGGGATGACGCGTGGCAAAAATTATTTCTACACAAGAGACAAAGAAGACGCGTAAGGCGTGGTGGCAAAGCAGTCGAGCTTTCGGTATTGGGGCTGTGCTCATAGTATGCAGCCTTGCGGCATGGGCGGTAATGAACTTTTCGCTCATAACTAAAAAATCAAACACAAAAGAGCTGGCACCAACTGTAAGTTCCCAAGATGCTTACAACGAAGCGATCACACTGGCGAACAACGGAAAATATAATGAAGCTGCCCAGCAGCTACAGCAACAGACCGATACAACTACTGGTAAAGTTGAAAAGGCATTTGCATATTTACGTCAGTCGGTGCTCGCTGGTAATAACGGAAAATTTCAAGAGGGTCTCAATCTAGCTAAGCAATCTGAAGCGCTCGATCCGACACTATCGAGCTCTAACCAAATAGCTGCTATGTTGGCGCAGCTTGGCCGCAAAGACGAGGCGATACAGCAATACAAGATATCTCTGAGTCGGATATCACAAGATGATCAGATGGCGAACAGTGCGCGTAGGTATATTGAAGAGCAAATCATTGAGTTGGGAGGAGGGCTGTGAAGCGCCTACGTACTGCCTCGCAGATACTATTGCTAGCGGTATTTGTGGTCATACAGACGGCTAGCCAAGTGTCCGCTGCAGCGCTGCCGCATAGCTGGGTGTATCATAAGGGCTATTTTGACGGTGCCGATACAAAATCAACAACCGGGTTTGGTGAATTACTATTTGATGGCGCGTGCGCAGGCTTACCTATTACGAGTGCACTTACAGATAAATCAGCATTTATCACGAGGATGAAGAACTACCTCTACTATGGACACAAAGAGAAAGCTGGCTGTAGTAGTGATAGTGCTTACGATAAAACTCGCAACAAAACTGGCGCGGCGTTTATCATGCAGACGATGATGCACATGCCTATGCGTTCATCGAGGAGCCCCGACGTTGCTGCTTGGGAAAGGCTCGTAAATTCTTATCATACGATTGAATATAAGTCGTATGCATTTTCCTATAACTCAGGCTACGCCAAACCTGACAACGGTGCTGACGATGCAATATTTAATACAAACACAGGGTCCGCTAATTCACTTATATTTTACAACGCAAGTAATCAAATAGAATTTGTCATTAAGGCTGATTGTGGCAATGTGGTCTATATAAGTGACCCGAGTACCTACACCAACAGCGCAACAGCGAAGATGACTATCAACGGCGCAAGCACGCCATCTCCAAACAATACTATCGTAAGAGTGGGAGATACGGTGACATGGACATATGGGCTCACTACTACGCAAAATGGCGGGCCATTTAGTAATAGGACAGTTGACTACGCCTTTGTTTGCGAGATCGACGGGATGAGTCTGCGAGATGATCCTCCCACCTCTCGCTATATGTTTACTAGTCCCGGCACTGTAGCAATAAATGATGGCCATACTTATCGGTTTTGTAGAAGTCCATTTATACCTGCAAGATCTGATATTGGTAAAACTGTTTGCCATGGATTGGAATATTATCCCAAGACTCAAGCAGGCGAAGGGGTCTTTAGGTTTAGTGAGACAGGCTACACTGATTTGCTTTGTGTAAAAGTTGGCATCGGAACTGTTACGCCGCAACTCACCATGACTCCTACGGGCTCAAGAATCCCTGATGGGTCAGATTTACGGTTTGATTTCGGTGCTACCAATGATACGAACCCAGCAACAAGAGCAGATATATGTTATCGTGCGAGAATTTGGTACGAAAAATCACCCACACCCAACTCGACGTACGAGAGCGGGACTGACTCGCTTTACTTCCAGAAAGCCTCTACTGGATGCGGCGGGGGTGCAGATGGAGCTGCTACTGTGCCTGAGAACACGACGGTTGCACAACTCCTCAGCGATGCGCGCGCGGTCGATATCACAAAAGGCGGAAAGGTCTGTGCCGATTGGTACATCGAATCTGTTACAAGAATGGTAGGTACTGGCAGCCCAAACCCGGTATGGAAATGCATCACTATTGGTAAAGTCCCTAGTGTCCAAGTGTGGGGAAATGAGCTTAGAACAAATAATGATACATCCGAAATAAGCTCATTGACTACGACGATTACCACTAGTCCACCTCCCATGACACCTCTAATCCTCAGTACTGACACCCTCGTCCGAGGAGGGAGCTGCGAGGCATGGTCAGCTGGAGACGCAAATGTAATCTTTGGCGCATCGGGATCATTGGCAAAGCTGAAACAGGCTTATGGACCCCCGGTGTCAGTGCTGGCAAGCTCAAAAGATAGTCCAGGTCTCAGTGTGCGATATATATCGCCATTGGTATTTTCAGGCAGTGGTGCGATTCCGTCTTATGGTAACTATAGTGACAATACCTGCCTTGAAAGTAACGGAAGCAGTTATATATTTGACGACTTTAATCACCTACAGCCATCAAAAGGAGATTTGTGGTACTCTTTTGCGGAAACAGCGTTCCGATCGGGTGATTCAGGATCAACATTACGCACATATACAACAAATCCAAGGAATGAACTTGCTTCTTTCCGAAGTGTGTATGGCCTTGCGCCGCTACCAGGAAATATCTGGGCGCGCTTTTTCTCCAATTTGATTGCGCCCTATGATCCAGTCTACACCGCTAGATCGCTGAAAAGCCCCTACACAGACTATTTTGATTATCAGATTTGGGCGGTAGGAGGGGATGAAACGAGGTATCAAGATAAGCAGATCGTGCACCTCATGAGTGACCGTACAGCTGGAGCTTCTGTATTTCGGCAGTCGTTTGACATTGATTACGCCGCCGTGGCGAACACTGACCCAGCTCAGCAGCAGACGACAGGGCTCATTTTATTCACGATGGTAGCAGATGATTTTGCTGCTGGGTATATCAATGGACATAGGCTGACGAGTGATGTGCTCGGTATGACGCGTGGCAACGTGGTGAGTAAGGGGGGGCGGTTTATTGCAGTTGCAGTTGACAAGACATGGCTCAATGCTCCTGGTCCGGATGGCGTGAGTCGAGGTAACGTATTAACTGTCATTGACTTTGACAAATATCAGATCGCAACTCCTACTGTTTCTGATGTCGGAGTAGGAGTAATGTACAGTTTACTTTATTTTCCTCCAAAGTACCCTCCAGCAACGAGTGCAACAACCGGATCGTGGGTTGAATATGGAGCGCTTGCTCCTGGAGCGATACGAAATACTGCAACTGGCTCAGGTTTAGTAAGAGAGCATAGCTCTCCAAATCAAGCGAGTTGGAGTAAATTAACGTTTTCTAACGCAGCCTCTCCTTATGGGCGCTTTGCAAGCGCCACTGCTATGGGCACGATCCCAAATATCGCTGGGTATTTTGCCGGCATATCAATGCCTGGACAAAAGATCAGTCGAACTGGTGCGGTGACGATTGGCAATACATCGAGCGACAAGCCGAGCGACCTTACGCAGCCCGGTGGACGTGTGCTGGTCGCGACAGGAAAAGTCACGATTGCGGATAATATTGTGTATAACGCTGCCGGCACGGTGGGCGATATGCGTCAAGTGGTCATCATTGCTCCTGATATCGAGATAAGAGGTAACGTGACCCAAGTTGATGCGTGGCTGATTGCGAGCGACAGTATCAACACTTGCTCGGATGTAGCGGTAGCAGCTGCGCTGTCGAGTGCTGTATGCAATCAACCGCTTAAAGTTAACGGTGCGCTCACGGCGACTTCCGTCTACCTTCGTCGTACCGCTGGCAACGATAAGACCACTCGTCTCCAACCTGCGGAAATCCTCAATCTTCGTGGAGATGCCTACATGTGGGCTCGCACGGTGTCAGAGCAAAATGGGACATGGACAACGCGTGCAGTGATAGAGTTGCCACCTCGCTACTAATTTCTTTCCTGAAACACTTGCCAACACTACTTATGCTTATGTATACTGAAAGGTGATATGGGAATGCTAAAAGGGATGGGCGCCTTTTTCGCGCTAGACATTGGTACCAACGCGATTCGTGTGGTGCAACTTCGGAAGGTTGGTGCAGGATGGAATCTTGACCATTATGGCTATGCGCCGATCGATAGCAAGCTCACCAGTAGTGACTCAGAGGAATCGCGTCGCAAAGTCGCAGAGGTTATCATGACAGCTGTAGGCCAGAGTGGCGTCAAAACGAAAAATGTAGTGATTGGGCTGCCCTCTAGCAAAACTTTCACGACAGTTGTTGATGTCGCAAACACCAATCCTGCCGAGCTGAAGTCAACCATGAAATATCAGATCGATCAGTACATCCCGATGTCAGTTGATGAGGCGAAGGTTGATTGGGCGCTCCTGGGACCATCTCTGCGTGCGCAGAATCAGCTGGAGGTGTTGATTTCAAGTGTCGCCAAGGATTATAGCGAATCGCGCCTAGAGCTAGTAGAAACACTGGGGCTCAATGTCATTGCAGCTGAGCCTGATCCGATCGCTATGGTGCGCGCTCTGACAGTACCCGGGAGTAACGGTGCGGTAGTGCAGCTCGATATGGGTGAGCATTCGACAGATATTGCAATTGTGTACGGTGATACGCCGAGGCTGGTACGGACGATCCCGACGGGACTTGCAACATTTGTCAAAGCGACAGTGTCGAATTTGAACGTACAGGACGACCAGGCGCGCCAATTTATCCTGAAATTTGGACTAGCTCAAGATAGACTTGAGGGTCAGGTGCTGCGGGCGCTTGAGTCGACTCTCGATTCATTTGCAGCTGAGATCAGCAAATCAATAAAATTTTTCGAAACTCGCTACCCAAGTGTTCCGGTGCAAGGCGTTTTGCTGGCGGGTTTTGCAGCGGCTATTCCACAGTTTGACAACTATTTGACAGGCAAAGTAGGCAAGCCGACACATCTCGCGAATCCTTGGCAAGGTGTACAAATGACAGACACCGATCAGAAACAGCTTGGCCCTGTCGCAACTGAGTTTGCGACGGTGATCGGACTTGCAAAAAGGAGTGGCGTCGCATGATTGAGATCAACCTTATCCCCGATGTCAAACAAGAGATGATCCGTGCGCAGAAAATGCGCAACACTGCCATTTCTCTGTCAATCCTCGTGGCGCTGGTAGCTGGAGCTGTCGTAGCGATTCTTGGTGTACTGGTAGGGGTGCAAGCGCTTCGTGAAAACATGGCTCGTGCAGAGATAAAAAAGCAATTTTCAACATTTCAGTCAACTGAAGATATTGAAAAAGCTCTCACGATTCAGAGCCAGTTGACCGCTATATCTGCGATCAACGACAAAAAAACCATCAACTCTCGAATGTTTGATGTGGTTGCGGCGATTAACCCTCCAGCTCCTAATGATATCAAATACTCATCCATCAAGCTCGACCCCGCCGCGAAGACAATCATGATTGAAGCTACCGCAGCAAATAGCTATGTTGCAACTGATACGTTTCGTAAACTTATTTTGAACACCAATCTTGAATCGAGTAGGGATGGCCAAGTGAGCACCGTTCCTTTAACCGATGATGTGCAGATTACTGACGCAAGCTATGGTGAAAATGGCGACGGACAACGCGTGCTGAGCTTCAGGGCTACGTTCGTATATCCGGACGGCTTGTTTGATAATAGTGTCACTGATGTACGAGTCGTAACACCCACCACCAAGATAGATGTCACTGATTCTCATACAAGAGTGCCGAGCTCTCTGTTTGGCGAAGCAGTAAAAAAGTCTGAAGCAAAAGAGGGGTCAAACTAATGGCTAGCGTACAACCATCAATGAAAAAGCGACAAATTATCGCAAACTCTAGCAGAACGATGTTTTTGTGGGTGGCGGGAATGTCTGGCGTGGTGGGGGTTTGTGCAGTGCTGTGCATCTTCTTGTTCCAACAATTGATGTTTAGGACAGAAGTAAGTAATCGACTAGACAAAACCGCATCCACTCTGCAAAAAAACAACAAACTCACGACTGCACTGATGGATAATCTACGAGTTCGAAGTACAGACGAGGGGTTGAGTACGGTTAAAGCTCGGCCCGACGATCAGCCGCTTCAAGCTATTCTGGATGCTTTGCCTGCTGACAAGAACGCTCTTGCACTAGGGTCATCCCTGCAACAAAAACTTTTGACTGGCGTGAATGGGGTAGTGATTGAGTCTATGACAGTAGATGCGGCAAATCTTGCAGCATCTCAAGTGACTACAACCTCAACCAGCTCTTTGCCAGAGTTGGCTGACGTTGAGCAGATGCCGATTTCGTTTATTGCGACAGCGGATAACCCAAACAGTCTCAAAGATTTTCTGACTCAACTCGAGCGCTCACTGCGCGTTATTGATATAGATAATCTGGTGCTTGAGACATCTGCCTCCAAATACACCATGACAGTGTCAGCTCATGCTTACTATAAACCCGGCAAAGTAGTACAACTAGGAAACGAGGTGGTAAAGCCAAAATGAAAAAAAACGATATCGCAATGATAATATTGATCGCAACTATGTCAGCACTTGCGGCGTTTTTTATCGGCAATCAGCTGACGTTTCTCAAACCTGATCCAAAAGGCGTGTCGGTGCCAACGGCCACTGCCATTGAAAGTGATATACCAGAGGTAGACAAAAAAGTGTTTAATTCACAGTCTATCAACCCTACGATCCAGACAGTAATCGGTGGCAGCACGAGCGGTAACTAAAAGGAGTCACTATGGCGTTAATGACTGACGAGATACAGGCAAAACTCCTTGCCCTCTTACAAGAAGAAGGTCTCGTTAGCAAGGCGGCTATTGATCAGGCAAATGCTGATGGTGTGAAATCTGGTAAAACACTGCTCCAAACACTTGCAAGCACAGGAGTGATCGATGATGAGCTGCTGACACACGGAATTGCACAGGTGTCGGGTGTGCCATATGTAAATCTTACAAATAGCGTTATTGACCAATCAATTCTTTCACTCTTGCCGGCTGATATTGCCGAGCGATTTATGGCGGTGCCATTGGCCGAAGTCCAAAATCGTCTAGCTGTTGCGATGATTGACGCCAATAATGTTCAGGCAGTAGACTACTTGGCTAACCGTATCCAGCGACCGTTGAAAGTATTTATGGCATCTGAGGCAGGTGTGCGGCATGTGCTCGATCAGTACAAGACAGATCTTTCGAGTGTTGACGAGGCAGCTCAAGTATCACAAGAAGAAGCGAAGTCTGAATCAAGTGATATTAAGACGATTGTCCAAGATTCGCCGATTAGTCGTGCGCTGAACACTATTCTTGAGTATGCCGTCAAATCACGGGCAAGTGATATTCATATTGAACCACTTGAAAAGGCTCTTAAGATTCGCTGTCGAGTCGATGGTGTGCTGAGAGAGGTAATGCAACTCCCAAAAAGCATCGAACCGGCATTGGTAAGCCGTATAAAAATTTTATCCAATTTGAAGATTGATGAGCATCGCGTGCCACAGGATGGTCAGTTTGCAGTCAAGGTGGGTGGTAAGGAAGTAGATCTTCGTATCGCGGTTAGCCCAGTGGTGTGGGGGGAGCAAGTCGTGATCCGTTTGCTCGACAAATCAGGCAATACGTTTGATCTCGAGCAGATGGGCTATGCAGGCCGTGCGCTGAGAACGATTCGCAAAGGCATCAAAAAGCCAAATGGTATGCTCCTGACAAGCGGACCAACGGGAAGTGGTAAGTCAACCAGTCTTTATGCGCTCATCAAGGAGATCAAAGACGAATCAATTAATATCGTCACACTTGAGGATCCAGTCGAATACAAAATGGACGGCGTCAACCAGATACAGGTTAACTCAGAGGTAGGTCTCACGTTTGCAAACGGGCTACGAAGTATCCTGCGTCAAGACCCAAACGTCGTAATGGTAGGGGAGATTCGCGACGCAGAAACAGCCAGCTTGGCGGTGCAGGCGGCGCTTACCGGGCACTTGGTGTTTAGCACGCTGCACACCAATTCAGCTGCAGGGGTCTTGCCACGTCTGCTTGATATGAATATCGAACCGTTCTTAATTGCCAGCACAGTGAATACGATTATTGGTCAGCGGCTAGTGCGTAGGGTAGCCGAAAAGCGTGATTCGTATTGGTCGAGTCCTCTCGAAACAAAAAGTATTTTAGAAACTGTCGGGCATCTCCTGCCGAAAACGAAAGAAGAGGTTGCGCAAGTTTCGGCTGATCTTGGCTACAAAGACTTGCCATTGGCGGGTCAAACTGCTTATATTTTAGTCAAAGGCTACGACACGCCAGCGACACCCCATGGGTATACAGGCCGTGCGGGTCTCTATGAAGTGATGGATGTGAGCGAAGAGATACAGAAACTGATCGTATCTCATGCCACTAGTTCGGAGATCCAGCGCAAGGCAGTTGAGCAAGGGATGATCACTATGCGCCAAGACGGTTACCTCAAAGCCCTGACAGGTGTCACCACGCTCGAAGAGGTCAATCGCGTAACATCAGATACACAATAGGAAGGAAAGAGACATGCAGCCACAGGAACTACGAATCGAAATACTACTAGAGGAAGTCGTCAAAAAGCGAGCTAGTGACCTTCATATTCAGGTGGGATTGCCTCCCATGCTGCGTGTCGACGGTTCACTCACGCCAATTGCAGGCTATGGGCCGCTCGATGAGCAGCAGGTTGAAGCATTGATTTTTGCGATTCTTGACCAGGACCAGCAGCAGATTTTGCTCAAAGACAAAGAGTTCGACTTTAGCTTTGCGTTTGGTGCACTAGGACGTTTTCGTGTAAATGCGTTCCATGAGCGCGGTAATCTCGCAGCTGCTCTTCGTCTCATTCCCAACGAAATCAAATCCGTCACCGAACTTGGTATGCCGCAGATTGTGATGAGTTTTGCGGACTATCCTCGAGGACTCGTGCTTGTTACGGGTCCGACAGGAAGTGGTAAGTCAACCACCCTCGCAGCACTAGTCGACAAAATCAACACCGAAAAGTCACAACACATCATCACGATAGAGGATCCTATCGAGTTCACGCACAAATCAAAAAAATCGGTTGTCGTTCAGCGTGAAGTCCACTACGATACCTACTCGTTCTCAGCCGCTTTGCGTAGTTCGCTTCGCCAAGACCCAGATGTCGTGCTGATTGGTGAGATGCGTGACCTCGAGACAATTAGCGCGGCGATTACAATTGCCGAGACGGGGCACTTAGTGTTTGCCACGCTTCACACCAACTCCGCGGCACAGAGCATTGACCGTATGATTGATGTGTTTCCTCCTCATCAACAGGCGCAAATTCGTGCACAGTTGGCGAATATCTTGATGGCGATTTGTAGTCAGCGCTTGGTGCCTGCAATTGGTGGCGGACGGGTGGTGGCTGCGGAGGTGCTGGTTGCTAATCCAGCGGTTCGCAACGTCATCCGCGAAGGCAAGAGCCACCAGCTCGACGCTATCATTCAAACAGGCGCTGACCAAGGGATGCAAACGATGGATCGTACACTTGTTACTCTCGTTCAGAGCGGGACAGTGACGTACGATAATGCTCGTGAGTTTGCTGTTGATTTGACAGAATTCGAAAGGCTAATGAGGGGGTAATCGATGCGCAAATATAATTATAAGGCCAGAGATAAGGCCAGCAACGAGCTGGTTGACTCTATGGTGCAAGCAGAGTCCGAATCTTCGGCCGCAAAAGTCCTGATTGAGCAGGGTCTTTCTCCACTCAAGATTGAAGAGATGAGCGAAGGCGGGTCACTCCTGGCAAAGCTATCAAACCGCATCACTAATAAAGATAAGATTGTGTTTATGAGGCAGCTCTCGACCTTGATTGGTGCGGGGTTGCCGCTCTCTCAAAGCCTTCGCACAGTGCTCGAGCAGACTCAGAACAAAAAGATGCAAAACGTCGTTGAGGAGATTATTGCTGATGTCGAAGGTGGCCGCACTTTGTCCGATGCATTCGGCAAACATGCTGATGTCTTTGACAAGATTGTGCTCGCCCTTGTAGCCGCCGGAGAAGCATCGGGTACACTCGACGATGCACTCAAGCGTGTTGCGACTCAGAAAGAAAAGGACGCTGCTACGATGAGTAAGATTAAAGGGGCGATGATGTATCCGGCGATTGTACTCGTGGTGATTATGGGGGTGATGATTTTTATGCTACTCACCGTGGTTCCTCAGGTAGATAAACTCTACAAAGATATGCATAAGCCTTTGCCGATGCTCACTGCGGCGATGATTGCCGTCGCAAACTTTATAATTCATTTTTGGTGGTTAGTGCTGATCCTCCTAGGAATCGGCGGGTACTTTTTGTTTCAGTATACAAAAACAGAGAGTGGGATAAAGGTTGCTGATACGATTAAACTCAACGTACCATTGCTTAAAAACATGTTTCGTAAACTCTACATGGCGCGCTTTATGAGAACTGGACAGACTCTTCTCGCAACGGGTGTAGCCATGCTCGATATGCTGCGTATTTCGAGCCAAGGCGTGAACAATGTAGTGGTGAGCGGAAGTATTGATAGGGCAGCCGAAAAAGTCAAAGGAGGCAAAGCGCTATCAGCCGCACTGCAGCCAGAGGACTATATATTGCCGATGGTGCCTCAGATGATAAAGATTGGTGAACAGTCGGGCAAGATCGACGAGATGATGGGTAAGACAGCGCAAGTGTATGAGGATGAGCTGGATGAAGAGATCAGGACGATCTCTACAGCTATCGAGCCTGTATTGATGGTCGTGATGGCGGTCTTTGCGGGGGGGATGGTAGGGGCGATCCTGTTTCCGATCTACAGTCTCGTCGGAACTATTCGTTAGGCACTAGACAAATAGCAGAGTCGTAGGGTATGATTAATTATAAGCAATAAGCTCAACAGATAAGGAAGGTGGAATTTCGACAATGAGCAAAGCAGAACTAAAGCGAAGAGGGTTTACGATTATCGAAGTGGTCTTAGTGCTGGCAATTGCCGGGTTGATATTCCTCATGGTATTTATTGCGCTTCCGGCGCTCCAGCGCAATCAGCGCGACCAAGCGAGAAAGACCTTCCAAAGCAAGGTTTCCTCAGCTGTGACAACCTACCAATCAAATAGGCGAAATTCATTGCCAGCGACCGGTAAAGACTTCGCTTCTTATTTTGACGGTGTTGCTGCGACAAATCAGCAGTCTGTTGATACTACACCTTCACCTGTTACCGCAACACCAAATGATGGGTATGCCGACAATCAATACATTGTTCGTGTTACGGCGTTTACTTCACCATTTACGACAGTTGCCCGTACTGATGTGGTGCATGTTGTCACGGGTGCAAAGTGCAATACTACAGGCGATAGCGCTGTCTTGGGTACAGGGCGCCAGGCTGCCATCTTGATGGAGATGGAAAACGGTGATTCGGTCGTATGTCAAGAAGTCTAATGTAAAGAAATATAGCAATAAGACCCCGCGGAGCTGTTCGTGGGGTTTTGCGTTTGGTTGGGTAGGTTGCTACTATAGATAGTATGATACTGCTTGGGGCTGGCTGGTTTTTTCTTCTTGGAGCTTTTTTTGGTAGTTTCGCGGTTGCTCAGGTGTGGCGGCTGCGTGCGCGGCAGTTGGTAGAGGATAACACCCACGGAGAAAAGGTAAGTAAGAGAGAGCTAGCTCGTCTCGCGCCACTGATCCGACCAGTCGCAACCGATCGATCAGAATGTCTCCATTGTCGTCGTGTACTGGCTTGGTACGATCTGGTACCGGTTATCAGCTGGGTGATGCTAGGTGGCAGGTGTCGATACTGCCGGAAGCCCATCGGCATCACTGAGGTACTCGTGGAGCTGGGCCTTGGCGTCGTGTTCACATTTTCGTTTGTGTTTTGGCCAGTAGCGCTCAACACGCCTGTAGCGTGGATTTCATTTTTGCTGTGGCTTTCTGCGTGTGTTTTGATGGCGATCCTGCTTGTATATGACGCTCGCTGGTATTTACTACCGTTTGTAGTTAACGTGAGTCTCATAGGTGTAGCGATGGTGTTCGCAGCGCTGCAACTTTGGCAGGCTGGATGGGCGGGCTCAAGCCTTATGTCCGTGCTGCTGGCGCTCGCGATACTAGCGGGTATTTACTACGTATTCTCGTTATTTGGCTGGGTCGGGCTGGGGGATAGTATTCTGGGGGTGGGTTTGGCGCTTTTATTAGGGAGATGGGAGTATGCATTGTTTGCGTTATTTCTCGCCAATCTCATCGGTTGTCTTGCGCTTGTGCCACTTGCTCTCCAAAAAAAGCTCCACCGATCACTTCATATTCCTTTTGGCCCATTTCTTATACTTGGTACGGTTGTGACGATGCTCTGGGGCGAGTCGCTGATACGTCTCTTTTTAGTAGTGATGAATGCACCATCTTTGCTGTTTATGCTATAATCACAAGTAGCTATGAGCAAGCCGCAGGGAGGGTTTACGATTATTGAAGTCATGCTGTTTCTTGCAGTCAGTGGACTTATCATGCTTGTGGTATTGACAGGCGTGGCAACTGGTATCAACCGTGAGCGTTACCGCGATGCAGTGAATTCGTATCTTGACTTCTGGCAGGGACAGTACAACTCCGCGACAAATGTCGTCAATAACCGAGACATTCAGAATCCTTGTGTAGGAGGACGAATTGTGCAGGATGGATCAGAAGCCGCCGATAGTTCCAAGGGAGTGAGCGACTGCACGATTGTCGGCCGTGTGATCTATAGTAGTGCCGATGGAAAAAGCGTGACTTCCTCTGCTGTATATGCCACAGTTGATGCACGGACGCTTCCCGTCAACCCTGACGATACCGATGCAGAGGTACTGGCCAGCGCAGGACTAGTGATAGGTGTGCAGCCAGAAATGCGTCAACTTAACTGGGATGCAAGATTAGTCGATGCAAAGAGCGGGACAGGTCATATATTCAGCATCTTGATTGTGCGCATGCCGACTAGTGGAGCCATGCGGACGTTTGTCACTACAAACCCTAATCTTTCGCCAGCTCAAATAGTTGCCCCTAGCCAAACATATGTAGACACAGACTTTATCATGTGTGTCGACCCTGTCGGGCTAGTGGCCACTCCTACAGTTGGTGTGAAACTTTCGCGCGATGCGGTCAATAGCAGCGGCGTGACGCTTGCAGGAGATGGTGCCGGATGTTAACAAGACAGCAGGAACGAGGCGATACTCTTATTGAAGTAATGCTAGCGATCGCTATCTTTACTGTGGCGGCAGTTTCAACGATCACTATTTTGAACCAAGGTGTTGCGATATCGCAGAGAAGTCTCGAAAAGAGCTTGGTTCGCCAGCAAATTGATTCGCAAGCTGAAATAATACGCTATATACGCATGACAAATGACCCCGCATGGCAGACTATCGTGTCTAGCCACTTGGTAACACAGCCGCTGTCAGTGCCGCAGGGCACTTGTCCTTCGGCAACAGACCTTAGTGCAGGAGCTGTCAAAGGTTTCTTTGTCACAAAAGACACAACTGGCCAGTTTGCGGTCAGTGCTATTTCAAGCGCAGGCATTAATTATCAAAAGCCAGCCACTTACGCACAGATCGACTATACCCCTTCGGCACGGGTTGCAAAAGGGATGTGGGTTCAGGTTATGAAAGCAGAAAATATCTCCGGAAGTAGTAGCCTGGATGCCTATGACTTCTATATCAATGCCTGTTGGGATAGTATAGGGGTTGCTACCCCTATGACACTCGGAACGATCGTGAGGTTGTATGGACAATAGTAGCTTAGATAGCAGAAAAAAAGGCTTTACATTGATCGAGCTTTCGCTCGCGATCACTTTTATCTCTGTGTTGCTCCTCGCAATTCTCTACATTACGATTCAAGCAGGCAAACTCTACGCCAAGGGTGTGACGTATAAGGGAGTGAATCAAGTCAGTCGAGAGGTTGTTGACACGATGCGTCGCGATATTATGGCAGCAAGTGTTTCAGCGATAGAGATACCGCTCCCATCGCCCGACCCAGCTCTCAGTCCTGCATATGCGGGTAGGATGTGTACCGGCCAGGTCAGTTATGTTTGGAACACCGCAGCGCTGTTGCAAAACACAAGTTCAACTGACCGCATTATGGACGGCGCGGTGCCGGTTGTGTTCCGTAGAGTTGTTGACCCAGGCAAGACATTGTGCACAAAAGACGCCTCAGGTAGATACAACAAAGCTATTGCTGGTATGACCTCGACCGAGCTTCTCAAAGGCGAGGGTAGAGAGCTGGCTGCCTACACGCTTTCTATCGTGGAGATGGCCCGTAGTGGCGAGCGAAAGGGGCTGTATCGTATCAGCATGACACTTGGTACAAACGAGACGGGTACAACTACCTATGATCCGACGCTTGCTGCCTACACTTGTCTTCCGCCAACTGATAATTCAGCCAACTTTGAGTACTGTACCGTGATTGAATTTGACGCCATAATGCGAGCAGGAGGAAATGTATGACGTATCGTCGCTATGAACAGGGGGTCACCTCGATTATTATTGTCATGTTCTCGATATTACTACTGGTGACTATGACTGTGAGCTTCATGCAGATTATGCTCAACGAGCAAATACGCACTAACGATACCGAGCTTTCCCAGGGTGCTTACGACTCGGCGCTCGCGGGTGTAGAAGATGGCAAGCGGGCTTTGGCAGCTTGTGCCGCAGCAGGGTACAATCCTGCGCATGCTGCTTGTGCCGCGCTTAGTAAACACGAATGCACGACAGTTCAAGATGCTGGCTTGGCGGCTGCGGAAAATGGTGAAGTTATCATAAAAACATCGACGAGCGGCTCAGGAAGACAATACCAACAAGCCTATACCTGTGTCAAAGTCTATCGCCAGACCCGCGACTATATCGGTATGCTCGGAGAAGGTGCCTCAGCAGTTGTCCCGTTAAAAGCCACCGCACCATTCGAAAAAATCCGCGTATATTGGCGTGTTCCCAATACGTTTCGGATTGACTCAAGTAGTGCTGTTGCAGATGTTGCATTGCCTATGCTAAGTATGTGGGGGAGTGGGCTCACGAACCCGGCACCAGCTATGATGCGCACGCAGTTTATTCAATATTCTTCGGGAACGATTGCACCAGATCAGTTTGACGGTGATGGCGGGCGTACGGTGTACTTATACCCTAAGCGACCAGCAGCAATCCCCGCTCCAGTACAGTCTGTATCGCTCGCAGTTGACAGCCGCCGTTCTGGTACGCTCCAGCCCAGCCCAGTGCTTTGCTCTCCAACAGCGGTTAACGATGGCTACCACTGTATGACCGAACTGACCTCACTCCCAGGTGATGCTGCTTCACGTGTGGCGTATGCTCGCCTGACGAGTTTGTATGCTGGTGCAGAGTTCAAGATTCGGCTTATCGGTGCAACCGGAGAGGTCGTTGAGTTTGACGGAGTGCAGCCTTCGGTTGATGCTACAGGTAGGGCTGCCGATGTGTTTCGCAGGGTTGATGCTCGTGTCGAGCTGATGGATCCAAACGACACCATGCTTTACCCGCGCGCAACGGTCGATATTACCAAGAATTTTTGCAAAACCTTTACTGTTAGTGCGAGCACAAGTGACTACGATGATGGGTATGCTGTATGTCGACCAACGTTACCGTAGTCTCGCACCCGCATCAATCAGCTTTTGAGTGAAACTTTTCGTAGACCTCTTTTAGGTGAGCGTCTGTGACGTGCGTATAGACCTGGGTGGTTGCAATACTGCTATGGCCCAACATGCTCTGTACACTGCGGATATCTGCACCATTCATCAGGAGGTCAGTAGCAAAACTGTGTCGCATCGTGTGGGGACTGACATGTTTGGTGATTCCTGCAAGTTTTGCATACTTACTAATCATTCGCTGGATACTGCGCGCAGTGAGTCTTCGGTAGCTTCCTGTCGTGTCTGTCTGACTGTTGCGGCTGTAGTTGAGGAACAGCGGGCTCAAGCTGTCTGATCGTGCAGATAGATAGGCAGTGATATGCTCGGCTGCCGTCGTGCTGATGAACACCGGTCGGTCTTTTTGACCCTTGCCTCTGACCATAAACTCACGACGTTTTGTATTGATGTGGCCTCGGTCGAGATTGACGAGTTCTGATACACGCAGTCCACTTGAGAACAGTAGTTCAAGCAGCGCTCGGTCACGCAAATGAGCGAGGCTATCGTCAGCGGGCACCGCCTCGCGTAGGCGTTCAATTTCTTCATAGTGCAGAAATGTTACTTGTTTGCGGTGAATTTTCGGTAATTCGATTTTATTTGGAGCAAGAGAGGGGATGTCTCGTTTACTGAGATAGTGCAGGAAGCCGCGCAGAGCAATCAAATGGTAGGCCTGAGTGATAATGGCAAGCTCGTTGCCTCTATCACTTTCGTAGCGGTTGAGCCAAAGTCGATATTTCCGAACTAGCTCAGGGGTTATGCCTTTGGCTTCAAGCTCGTTACCTGTAAAATCTAACAAGCGCTCCAGGTATCTTTTGTAGTTCTCACTCGTCCTACTCGAACGACCACCCTCAACCTCGAGGTGTTCGATAAAATCTAGGAGCAGATCAGATACGTACATGCTCCTTAGCATACCGCACCTTGCATGATTAGTACAGAGGTAGAACTGTACAAAAAATGTGTTCAGTTGATGATATTTAGGCGGCTGTCTGGTATACTACTAGATACAAATCAATAAGGAGGCCTATGGCAGTAACCGGTGATGTAGAACAGACATTAATTCTCTTTAAGCCTGATGCTTTGCAGCGCGGGCGAGTCGGTGAGATATTGACTCGGTTTGAACAGGTAGGGCTCAAAATCGTTGGGGTAAAGATGATCGCGCCCGATCGTGACCACTACTATAAGCATTACGAGGAAATTGGCCAAATGATTACGCGTCGCGGTCAGGACAAGTTCGACATCACCCTTGAAATGATGGTGGAAGGACCGGTCATCGCTATGGTATTACGTGGTGTCGAAGCAGTTGAGCTAGTGAGAAAACTAGTAGGTGGTACAGAGCCAAAGACTGCACTGCCAGGGACGATACGTGGGGACTTTTCTCACATGAGTTTTGGATATGCTGACAGCAAAGGAAAAGGCATACCAAACCTTATCCATGCTTCTGGGGACTCAGCGGAAGCTGAGAAAGAGATCGATCATTGGTTTGCCGATAGCGAACTGTACGACTATAAGATATTGAATGAGAAGTTTACTCGCTAAGACAGTGTAGTAATGTAATGCATGTTGCTTGCAGGTCGAGAAGCAATCTCGCAGTTTATTCTGTACGCTAGGCAGGCCTATCCTTGAGGCGGTTATGCTACACTGATAGTAGCATTGCTGTCGTTTGATGAGTGAAGCAGTTTGCCTTGGTAGCTCAATTGGATAGAGCAGTTCCGTCCTAAGGAAAAGGTTGCAGGTTCGACTCCTGCCCAGGGCACCAAGATCGGACAAATATATGGCAAAAGAGCAAACGCATCAAGAAGATTTTGAAGGCCAGCACGAGGGCGAGGTGCTGTTATTTGTATTTCGCCGCCATATTATTGCCATGCGCAAAGGCTTTTATGGGCTTCTCGTTCCATTTGCACTGAGTGCAATTCCTCCGCTCATATGGCAATCAAGCTTGGAGCTCTTTTTGCTCCCGGTCGCAGGGTTGATTGTCGGTTTGCTGATCTTTGCATACCATTTCATTCTGTGGTACTTTACTGTCTATATTGTTACCTCAGAGCGCATTCGCCAGGTGACGCAGATCGGATTGTTTGGTAAAGACGTGGTAGAACTCCGGCTGGGCAAGATCCAAAACATTAGCTATAATATACCAGGATTCAGCGGTGAAATGTTCAAGTTTGGGACAATCGTGATTCAAACATTTGTTGGTGATCTTGTGATTCACATGGTCGAGCACCCTAATCAAACATATAACAAACTACAAGACGCAGTACACGCTGCCTCAAAAGGTGATGATACAGAAGCAGAATATGAAGAAATTACTTCCTAAACGATTAGGCAAAAAAGACGCGGTAGCTGACAGCGCACTCGGTCGTATAACTAATGAGACAGTAGCTGAACACCGTGAGCGTATTTTGGCGGGTGGCAGAAAATTTAAATATCCTATCCAGTATGCCAAGCATAAACTCGTCATCAACACCTTGATTGTTTCTTTAGTGTCGATTATCCTACTGGCAGGCCTTGGCTGGTGGCAGCTTTATGTCGTTCAGAATTCAACGACGTTTATGTATCGCATCACGAAGGTTCTGCCGCTTCCAGTGGCGATGATTGATGGGCAGCCAGTGCCATTTGATGACTATCTTTCACGTTATCGGTTCAATGAGTTTTGGCTCAACAAGTACGGTGAAGTAAAACTTAACACGAAAGACGGAAAAAATCAGCTCGAATACATCAAGCGCCATGTTCTTGATACAGCGCTCGAGGATGCTTATGCGCAAAAACTTGCGCCGCAGTACAGCGTGAGTGTGACTGACGCTGAAGTAACTGCCATGATAGATTCTCAGCGTAACACTTCAAACGGTGTCATTTCTGAAGATACTTACTACTCTGCGCTAAATATGACCAACGGCTGGTCACCTGACGATCTAAAGACTTCGCTGCGGCGTACGATTCTTCGCAACAAAGTCGCGTTTTCATATGACACACTTGCGTCTGAGCAAGTGCGGCTCGCGGAGCCTCTCGTGAAGAGTGCAAATGGCGATTTTTTGAAGGTATCCGAGCAGCTTGCTAGTACAAAAGGAGGCAAGGTTACTGCTGGCCAAACGGGGTTCGTCAGCAACACCAGCACGATGAGTGGCTTACAAGTCAGCGATGTCGCAAAAGTAGAAAAAGACACAGTCGCAGGTCCGATCAAAGCCACGACTGACGACGGTTATTATTTTGTCAAGGTAATCGATAAAACAGACACTCAGGTGAACTTCACCTATCTCCGCATACCGCTGACGATGTTTGCAAGTAAAGTTGACGAGCTCAAAAAAGCAGGCAAGGTGAGCGAATATATTCGAGTGCCAGAAACGAAACAAGAGGGTATATGATGCCATATTCATTGCCTGAACTACCGTATGATTATGATGCGCTTGAGCCTGTGATCAGTGAGGAGGTTATGCGCTTGCACCATACCAAGCACCATCAGACATATGTAGATAAGCTCAATGCAGCTATTCAAGCAGAACCAGAACTCCAAGGTGTTGATTTGGTGAAGCTCCTCTCAGATCTTGAGCGGGTGCCAAAATCTGTGAGGCTGGCGATACGCAATCATGGCGGTGGGCACTATAACCACAGCTTGTTTTGGAATTGTATGGCAGTAGAGGCAGGCCTAGAACCACATGGACGCCTCGGCGAGGCGATCGTGGCTAAATGGCAGAACTTTGAGAAGTTCAAAGAAGAGTTCAACACGAAAGCGCTGAGTCTGTTTGGTAGCGGGTGGGTATGGTTGACACGCGATCTTGAGATCATCGCCATGCAAAACCAAGATACGCCTATGATGATAGGCAAAGGAGAGCCGCTCATGGGGCTGGACGTCTGGGAGCATGCCTATTACCTCGACTACAAGAACAAGCGAGATGAATATATCAAGAACTGGTGGAAGGTGGTTGACTGGGAGTTTGTCGCACGAAGGTATGAGTCTAAGTAGTTGATTATCAAGAGGTGGTTTGATACTATACAGAGAGCGTAAGCGCCCGTAGTGAAGCTGGTCTATCACGCCTCCCTGTCACGGAGGAGATCGCCGGTTCGAATCCGGTCGGGCGCGCCAAGTAAAAACCCCAGTGAAAACTGGGGTTTTTACTTGGTTTGCGACGGTCGGGTTTAAGCCGGCGATCAGCGAGCAAAGCGAGCGTAGATCGCCTGTTCGGCGGAGCGAGGACGCACACAGGTAAACATCGTTTACCGAGCACGCCGCAGCGGAGAAGGCGTAGCCGCTATCCGGTCGGGCGCGCCAAGATAAATTGCTCACTTTGGTGGGCTATTTATTTTGGATACCACTGTTATTTTGCTATAATCAAAAAAGAGATCGTGCCGTCTTAGCTCAGTTGGTAGAGCAGCACATTCGTAACGTGCAGGTCGCCGGTTCGATCCCGGCAGACGGCTCCACGAGGAAGTAGCAATATGAATAAAGAACACATCACTCTATCGATAAAGCGTGTATTCACAGACCGTTCTTTTATGTTTTTGATGGCAGGCGTGATTATCGTCGGATTTATCTACTCGCTTTTGGTCGGTTTAAACATTCACAGTAGTGACGTGACGGTATACAGCCGCTATACTGCATTTGGCGAAGCTCATTTTTATAAGGCGCATTGGCAGTATTTGCTGAGTTTTGTAGGATTTGGGGTGCTGGCAACAGTGACCCATCTCGCAATGATGGTAAAATTTCACAACCTAGAACGCCGTCAAACAGCACTGATGGTAGGATGGATAGGCATTGCGATTTTGGTCATTGCCGCCGTTTATACTCTCAACGTCATACAACTAGGCCGTAGTATATGATCGATCTTGATTTGCCCGCCGGCAAACGCACGCGGCTGTATCGCTTTTTTGAAATTCTTCCTGGGGCCGCTAGTTATGCGATGATCATACTACTGATCGTTCTTTCTATTGTGAGTCCTCTCGCTGCGGCAGTCTATTTGCTACTCGTTATTCTCACACTCTTCGTTCGATCAATTGGGATTGCATTTCACACCATGAGAGGGCATCGCTATTTGGTCAATGCTAAACGTGTAGACTGGAGGCAGCGGCTAAATGATCTCGAAACACCGGTCGAAAGTAATGAACGAGTTCGTAATGCTGACTCCTCTGGGTTTGGCTACCGGACTCATCAAGAAAATCTCCGCCTGATTGCAGCAGACACCAGTCATTATCCGAAGCCATCTGAGCTCTATCATTTGGTTATCATTGCGGCCTACAATGAAGCCTATGACGTCTTGCAGCCCACAATCGAGTCAGTTAGGCAGACGACCACTGACAACAAACAGCTCATCGTCTGTCTGGCGTTTGAAGAAAGAGGCGGGCAAGGCATCGCCCAGACTGCCAAGCGACTACAGCAGGAGTATGCTGATACTTTTTTCGCGTTTACTGCTATCAAGCATCCAGATGGATTAGCAGATGAAATTATCGGCAAGGGGCCAAACATCACGTACGCTGCTACACAGCTTGAGGCATGGTTCGATGCGCGGCAGATTGAATACAAGAACGTCATAGTAACGACGCTCGATGCAGATAACCGTCCTCACGCGAGCTATTTTGACTATGTTGCGTATGAGTATATCGTCCAGCCCGATCGCAAACATCTGTCGTATCAGCCGATTGCGTTGTATTTTGGCAATATTTGGGACGCTCCAGCACCTATGAGGGTAATAGCTACTGGAAACTCATTTTGGACAATTATTAGTAGCATGAGGCCCCACGCCCTTCGCAATTTCGCCGCCCATAGCCAACCGCTCGATGCATTGAGTGAGATGGGGTATTGGAGCAAGCTGAGCATCGTCGAAGACGGTCATCAATATTGGCGTAGTTACTTTCATTTTCGCGGTAACTACGGAGTTATTCCTATCCATGTGCCAGTCTATCAGGACGCAGTGATGGCCAATACTCTCAAGCAGACGCTCATCGCTCAATTCAAACAGCTTCGACGGTGGGGGTATGGGGTGTCTGACATCCCTTATGTCGCCACACGTATCTTTACAAAACGCCGGAACGTACCCTTTATAGAGGGTTTTGCGCGGTTTGTAAGACTGTTTGATAGCCATGTGACGCTCGCAGTCATGCCGCTTCTCGTAACCTTTGGGGGGTGGGTACCTCTCCTTATTAATCCAGATGCATCGCGCAACATAGCTGCGCACGCATTGCCAGAGGTAATTAGTCAGATTCAACGAGTGGCAACGATCGGTCTGTTTATCACGATTTTTCTGATGCTCAAAATGCTTCCTCCACGACCAGCACGCTACAAAAAACGCCGGACATTCGGCATGGTGCTTCAGTGGCTGCTAATGCCGTTGACTTCAATCGGCTACGGTGCATCAGCAGCATTTAATGCTCAGACACATTTGATGCTCGGCAAGTACCTCGACAAGTTCGATGTCACTGACAAAGCTACACTGGCATCTCGCGAGCGAGCAAAAGCAAAGAGCCGCAAGCGCAGCTCATAACACTTCCGCAGGTGGATAGTGACGGAAGAAACACTTCAGGACACTAGGTGGTACTTGGGAAAGGCAAGTGCGGGCATCCTCTACAGCCAAGCAAAATTAACTAAGACGTGCGGTCTTTGACGAGCTTCTTGGCATCTTTCCAGCTCATATCGTATTCAAATGATAGGTTGAAGCTGTCCAGAGCAGAAGGTTTAGGTGTTTTTACTGAGGTTTTACTCATAGTTTTATATTAGCACAAGCCATATGAAAAGTCAAGTCAGACAAATGAATGCGATATATCATGGGGTGAATAACAAAGAGGTAGTTAGAGTGAAAAGTGATGTGGAAAAGTCTGGTAGGGTGTGGGAAAAAATAGTGTGATTCAAATGGCGTGCTGATAGCTGGTGGGTGATATACCTACGACTATCGCGCCATTTGCAAAAGAAAAGACCCGGCATAAATGCCAGGCCTCTTCTTTTGGTGGGCGATATAGGATTCGAACCTATCACCTCGACAACGTCAATGT
>CAZPEO010000006.1:0-13856 GCA_964585675.1 uncultured Candidatus Saccharibacteria bacterium
ACCTACATTGGCGCAGTTATTTCTTTCATCGCGTTTATCTACATTGCCTACCTGCTCGTTCGTCCGCTCTTTGGAGTCCCAACAGTTCCAGGATATGCCTCAATGATGGCGGTGATTTTGTTTATGGGTGGCGTGCAGCTACTAAGCCTTGGGGTGATTGGTGAATACATCGCGCGTATTTTCAACGAAACAAAGCGTCGTCCACTGTATTTTGTCGAAGAGTATCATGAGTCAAATAGCAAACAATAAGCAGCAGCTCCTTCGTTTTGGGCTAGTTGGCGCTGGCAATACTGTCCTTGATTTCGGACTGCTTTTTCTCTTAAAATCGCTTGGGCTACCTGTTATAACAGCAAATATTATTTCTTCGACTACTGCTTTTGTGGTTAGTTTTGTTGCAAACAGAAAATTTACCTTCAAATCGCAAAGTACTGCTGTAGTCCGCCAGATGATTCTTTTTACCATTGTGACGCTGTTTGGGTTATGGGTACTGCAAACGATAGTGATTCGTCTTACACTTCCTGTTCTTTCTAGCGCCATACCTAGCCAAGCTACTCTATGTTTACTTGTAGCGAAACTCTTCGCCACCTGCGTATCGCTAGTATGGAATTATATTCTTTATGCGACGGTTGTATTTAAGAAAAAAGACTAACGTTGATAGTCATCTTCGAGGCGCACAATATCGTCTTCGTCTGAACGGTTGTCTTGATTGATATGCTGCCATATCTCTGCAACAAGCGTATATTCTTTGCTGTATGGGTCAGATCCAAGCCGATGACGCTCACCTGCATCAAACTGTACGACCTCCCCTGCTTTTGCTGTCTGTATGGCTACAGGCATTTCATCACTGTGACTTCGATAGTACGCACCCTTAGTCAAAAAGCGCCATCGCTCAGCGCGACGATCATGGTATTGCCAGCTTAAGCGATGACCTGGTGCAACAAGCAAAAACTTCGGACTCAGCTCGACATCATCTCGACCCAGCTTAGCTTCAGTAATACTCAAATCAGGGAAAAACTCCTGTATAAACCGCTCTGCGTCCTGATTTGACATTCGGTAGTATGCTCCCCATGGTTTTGCGAGATCTTCTTCGACAATACGGTATCCGAGCTCAACAATCTGATCTTTCACCATTTTTCTGGCTATATCGACAGAGGTGCTTCGCTCTAGTTTTGGCAGATACTTAGCCATAAACGCATTCACGCTTCGGTAAATTTCGCGAGCTTGAAACCTAGTGTTACGCACACTCTCTTCAACAACAAGAATGTCGTTGCCGCCAAGTATGTCGCGAATTGCTCGACGCACTCTCCACACAAAAACGCGAAACGGTGTTGTTTTGCCAAGCTCAAGTGAAGCCAGTTTTTCGATACTCGACAAATCCTCCTCCCCTGCTCCACTTCGCTTCATGCGACTATTATACCGTATACTAGGGGTATGCATATTGTGATTGATGCGCGTATAGTCAACTCTGGCACAGGTACATATGTAAAAAAACTTCTCGAGTACTTGCAGAAAATTGATAAGATTCATAAATACTCTGTTTTGCTGCGCTCTACAGACCTGTCATATTGGACGCCAAGTGCCAAAAACTTTCAAGTGGTTATAGCAGATTTTAACAACTACTCTTTTGCTGAGCAGTTTGGGCTAAAGAAGCTGCTTGATCAGTTGGAGCCTGATCTGGTTCATTTTTGTATGCCTCAGCAGCCAGTGTTATATAAAGGAAAAAGCATTACAACGATGCACGACATGACTCTTCTCAAGACATACAATTCAGACAAAAACTGGCTAGTGTTTCATGCCAAGCAGCTGGTCGGGAGATTTGTCTGGAAGCGCATCGCCAAAACTAGCGACTTTGTCATCGCAATTTCACAAAACACGAAGCAGGAATACCAAGATTTTTGCCACATTCCTGACAGTAAGATACCTGTTATTTATGAAGCGGCCGAGACGACAACAGGCACATTGCAGCCCTATCCTGTTCCCTACAAGCAGTTTCTCCTCTACGTCGGTCAACAGCCCGACTACAAGAACCTTCGACGACTCGCCGAAGCTCATCAGCGGCTGCTCGCTCAGCACCCAAATCTAGGCCTGGTGTTTGTCGGTAGGATGAATCACGATACAAAAATAAATAAAACTCTCTTTGAAGCACGTGGTTATAAAAACATTCATTTCACTGGATTTATTGATAACCCGCAGCGAGATTGGTTGTTTACAAAAGCAACAGCCTATGTCTTCCCGAGTCTAATGGAAGGGTTTGGACTGCCGCCGCTAGAGGCGATGTCATACGGCACACCCGTTGTGTCGAGCAAAGCCTCCTGTATGCCTGAAATTTTAGGTGAGGCCGCTGAGTATTTTGACCCGCTAGATATTAACGACATGGCACACACTATCAACCGTGTCATTACAGATGAACAGCTCCGAAAAACAATGATTAAAAAGGGGCACGCGCAAGTCGCAAAATACTCGTGGAGACGCATGGCCAAAGAAACGCATGCAATTTACATGAGAGCCCTTCGCAAAAACTAACAACGAAGTTCGAGGAGTATTTTATCCATAAAACTAAGCCGTGTCCTTTAGTTTTTTAGTTTTTTAATTTTTGGTTTTTGCAATCCATTTATGAAAATTACATGAGTAAGTGTACTTAGTTGTCTTTTGTCCGTCTTTTGTTGTACGTTACGAGCTTTTTTGAGCAATTACAATTCGTCGCTCACGCCCTTCACCTTCACTAAACGTTCGGATATCTTCGTAGTCTTGGGCAACGCGGTGAACAACCCTTCTATCAGCGGCGTTGATATGTGCCACATGTGAATCACCAGTGGCACGAACCTCTTCTATCCAACCACGAGCTTTTTCGGCTATCTTTTCTTCACGTTGTTTTTTGTAGTCAGCGATATCAACATTGACGCGAGTGAGAGGAGCGTTTCTACTGCGCAATGCTGTCGAGACGATATACTGGAGGCTGCGCAGTGTCTCGGCGTTGCGGCCAATCAATATACTGTTGCTATCGCTCGACTCAACATGTAACTCAATCACCTCTTCGTCTACTACTGCGGTCACTTCTATGTTTTCACCAAAAAACGATATGATGTCTTGTAGTAATTTCCGTGCATATTCGACTGTTGCTTGTTGGTCCATAATTACTCCTTCTCCTATCCCTTGGCTTTTATCCGCGTTACTCGAGCCTCACTTGCCTTTTTGGCACGGGCTTTGGTTGTCTGAGAAACCTGACGTTTACTTAGTTTCGTAGCCAGTATGGGCTCGTCGGCTAATTCTTCTAGTTCTTCGCTATCTTTGCTGAGCAAATAGTGCTGCTGTGCAACCGCAATGATATTTGAGGCGGTGTAATACAGTGCAAGCGCTCCAGGCAGGCTCACCATGATGAAAAACATCATGATTGGCATAAATTTCACCATATTGTTCATCATTGCGGCGCTGACTTCACTCGGGTCAGACTCTTTGCCGCTGGCAGCTTCGGCCATAACATCACGAAACCGCTTGGTGGTTTTGTTGGTTGGCATCGTTTGTTTAGTCATAATAAACTGCGTCACCGCAGAGATAATAGCAAGTATGAACAAAACGATGTCGACACCCTGCCCACTGACAGCGGTTTTTGTCAAGTCGATAAATCCAAGCATTGTGTGGTTGAACTGCTCTGGATGCTCAATAACGTGCTTGACGGCGTCGATCTGCTTGACTGATTCGTACATATGCCGTCCGACTTGATCTCGATGAAGGGTTACGACCTGAATCACTTGATAAAGACCGATAAAAATCGGCAGTTGAATAAGTAATATAAGGATTGAGCGAAACGGATTTATGCCATAGCGCTTGTAGAGTTCCATTTGTTGCATGGCTTCAACTTGCTTATTGCCCTTTGCCAGCTGTTTGATTTTCTTGAGCTCGGGCTGCATTTTGCGCATTTGTTTAGTCTGATGCAACTGGGCTTTGACGAGGGGATAGAGAGCAAACCGTACGATAATCGTAAAGAGTATGATCGCTACACCAAAATCACCCCCAGGTATTAAACTGTAAATAAACATCAGGGCGTTAAAAATTGGATTTACAATAAATGTATCAAACAAAACAGTCTTCTCCACAAATACTACTCTTCGTAGTATATCACCTCGTAAGTGTCGTCGCTATCGCTATTTATGTGTTCTTGCTGCCAAGTGATCGTATGATGTCCTGACTCAGTTCTATAGACGGCGCCATAAGCGCTTCTCCGCTCGTGACGATCACCGCTACGTCAGTTGGCTGTACAAAGGCAGGAAGTTGGCTTCTCAAAATTTCATACACTCGTCGGCGAATCCTATTTCTGCCCACAGCAGATTTATGCACCTTTTTGCTTATCACCACAGCAAACCGAGAGTGCTTACGTCGTGGATTTTCGATCATACGGACAGTGACATATCGACCACGCCGTACTTGAGCGTTTTTGTAGACGTACTTTAAACTCCCATGACCATGAAATCGTAATTGTTTTTTTAGCATCACACTCTAGTATACCTGAGTAAAATACCTCGGCACAACCGAGGTATTTTACTATGAAATCGCAATACGAGCACGGCCCTTAAGTCTGCGTCGTTTGAGTACTACTCGTCCAGCCTTTGAAGCAATACGCGCTCGAAAGCCGTGTGTTTTTGCTCGATGACGGGTGTGTGGTTGAAACGTTCGTTTTGGCATATCTGTAATAGTATACGTTTTTTTACCTCATAAGGCAATCATTTCCTTGAAAAATCAGCAAATATATACTGTTGTCCATTTATTTTTCCACTGTTTCATCGATATTTTCCACAGATTAACAGATAGGATTCAAAAATGTGGAAAAGTATTCACCTTAGTTTAGGTTCTGTGTTTATGATAAATCCACAACAGTCTACACGTTGTGGAAAACTTGCGACTGACGTATGATAGAAATAGTATCATTGGGGAGAAACCGGAGGGGATAGGCCGACGTGTCGCACGCATTATGGCAGAGTGTTCTTGGCGAAATCGAGTTGTCTGTTTCGCATGGCAACTTTGAGACATGGTTTAAAACAACCGAACTCCTTGAACAGACCGACGACTCTCTCGTCGTAGGTGTAGCAAATATTTTTGCCAAACGTCAATTTGAAGTCAAATTTGACAAACAGATTCGAGCAATTTTACAACGAAATGGCCTGGCGATCTCTCATATATCCTACAAGGTAAAAACATCCAAAAAACGTGTCATCAGCCGCGAAACAACTAGTGAAGTAGTATCTTCGATAGCGGCCGATTCACTCCTACCTTCTGGATCTACTCGATCGCGTTCAACCATAAGCTCATCACTTAACCCAAAATATACGTTTGATTCGTTTATCGTTGGGTCAAGCAATGACCTCGCCTATACTGCCTGCCAAGCTGTTGCTGCTAATCCTGGAACCAAATACAATCCGCTATTTATTTATGGCGGCGTTGGCCTCGGCAAGACTCATCTCATACAAGCTGTCGGTAACGAAATTGTCAAACATAAACCAACAACGAAAGTTGCTTACATTAGCTCTGAGACATTCGTAAAAGAATTTCTCGAGTATATTCGGTTTAAAAAAGTCGGGTTTAGTGACAAGTACCGCAACGTCGATGTACTTATCGTCGACGACATGCAGTTTATTGCCGGCAAAGAGAAGACTCAAGAGGAGTTTTTTCACACTTTCAATGTACTTCATCAAGCCAATAAGCAAATTATCATCGGAAGCGACAAACCACCCCGCAATATCCCCACCCTAACTGAACGGCTTCGAAGTCGCCTAGAGTGGGGGATGGCAATAGATATTCAAATGCCAGATTTTGAGACCCGGTGTGCTATCGTCAAAACCAAAGCAGCACAATCTGGGGTAGAGATCGCCGACGAGACAGCAGAGTATCTTGCGCAGAACATCAAGACAAATATCCGTGAACTTGAGGGCGCTCTCAATCAACTACTTGCTTACGCCGAGATGCGCAATATCACACCGGATATCTCCATCGCTGAGGGTTTAATCGGAAACATCCGGCACAGTCGCCCGCAACATGTTACACCAAAACAGATTATCGACAAAACTGCTCGACATTTCCAGATTGAAGTAAGGGAAATCTGTGGTAGTAAGCGCGATAAACATATCGTTGTACCACGGCAAATCGCAATGTATCTGTTGCGCAGCGAGCTACACCTCAGTTTCCCTCGGATCGCTACAGAACTCGGGCGAAAAGATCATACTACAGCGATTCATTCTGTCGAAAAGATCGAAAAATCGATCAAACTTGACATGCTTATCCGTGAACAAGTCGCAGAGATTAGGGAGAAACTCTATGCATAATAGATGGTCTCGTAGCTGTGTAAAACAAGTGGATCAATCGAGGAAGAGTCGTCGTATAGTTTGGGGACGAGTGTCCACAAGCTGGCTCGTTTCTCGTGAGATCGCGGTGTGGGCGTGGAAAAACACCCCGCCCTTCGTATGGTTTTTCGCTCCTTATCCTCCTTTGTTTTCCCCACTATTCTACTTCCCATAACCCCTGATACACCTCCTGTTTTCCCCATCTTCCACAGCACCTATAACTTACCACGACTACTTAAAAGAAAGGAATATAATACAAGTATGGAACTCAATGTCACCCAAGAAAACCTTGCCCGCGCTCTTACTATTGTGGGGAAAGTGTCAAATAGCCGTATTGGCTTGCCGATCCTTGGAAATATCTTATTTCGCACTGAAGGCAACAGGCTTTTAGTAGCTGCAACCAACCTGGAAATTGCCGCTACCTACTATGTAGGTGCAAAAGTGATCACGCAAGGATCAATTACTCTTCCAGCTCGACTTGTGAGTGAATTTGTCAGCAACCTCCCTAAGAGCACCGTGACAATTTCCGTTAAAGGTTCGCGTATGACAATCACTGCAGGTACCTACTCATCGATTATTAATGGAACTGACGCTGACGAGTTTCCGGAACTACCTTCAATCGATGAATCCGAATCAGTTCACTACTCGATCGCCTCACAGGACTTTAAACAAGCAGTCGCACAAACAATTGTGGCATGTAGTACTGACACTACACGGCCAATTCTAACTGGTGTTTATTGGCACTCTGTCGACGGTTCACTTTATCTCGCTGCCACCGATGGTTATCGATTAGCTGAGCGAAAAGTTCTAAAAACCAAAAGCGAAATTGCGGCAATCGTGCCAGCTTCGAGTTTGCAAGAAGCGGTGAGGACGATCACTGATACTACCGAAGAGATTGAAGTTGTGTTTGATAACACCCAGGTGAGGTTTCGAGTTGCGGAGGCTGAGATCACAAGCCGTTTAATCGATGGAAAATATCCAGATTATCGTCAACTTGTCCCTTCGAAATCGGATAGTGTCGTAACAATTGCAGCTACTGATTTCTCACGCGTCGTCAAAGTCGCTAGCCTGTTTGCCCGCCAATCTGGAGGAGGAATTACACTCACTGCTGACAAAGAAGAGTCTCAGCTCAGTATCCATAGTATCGCCAGTGAGCTCGGTGAAAACACTAGTACTGCCACCGCAACTGTCACACAAAGTGGCGAGATCACCCTCAACTCACGCTATATCGCCGAAGCACTCGCAGTGATAGACGGCGAGGAAATTAATTTCGGGTTTAGTGGCAAACTTTCACCCTGTAGTATGTCGGCAAGTCGCGACTCACCAAATTACGTGCATATTATTATGCCGCTGAAGAGCTAATTATGGTACGATATTCGCTGCCTGTAGAATAGTAAGTGGTATATCAGGATACCGACTCGTTGTCAGTAGTACACTCGGTTTTGTGGCTATACTCCACTTACTATCAGTATCTTTATGAAGTAGAATTCTTAAGTTATCGCCATTCTTGTCATAATTAATGTTTTTATATCTGAGCATTACCACACACCACTGTTCACTACTTAATAGCCTTTTTGCATCAATAGAATATAATAATTCAACCTTTGGATATTCTTTCTTTATTAAGGCCTCTATCTCTAACTTCATACCTAGAAGTATCTCATCTTTTTTAGCTTCACTAAATTCTGGTCGTATATTCACTATATCTGAATTAGGTTCAATCACGACCGTCCCGTTACTATAATCAGTTTCCGCAATATACTCCACAGTGTATTGACGGGACTTTTCCAGTCTAAACTCTTGATTCTGTTTAATATCATCCTGTATGAGAACAGATTCGTGCAAACCGGTGTTGTTGTATAGTTTCATTGACTTTATATTTTTGGCATTAATTTTGACGGTATATGTAGAGCTATAGTAACTAATTACTATCCCCAAAGCGCTGAGAATAAAAACAGACAGAACCGCGAGAATAAGCCACTTTTTCATATGGAGTCTCCTGTAAGTGGATTTATATAGCCTTCAAACCGTATATCAAGACTAGTAGGATCTATACCATTTAGACGTAGCCACTTCATAGCCTCTAATCTACCTTTAGGATCACTATTTTTAACAACTACTTTTGCCCTTTTTCCTACAGTAGAAGTGTCGTCATAGTCGTACATCATGCGATATGGTGCCAGGTAATCGTTGTGGTTGATAATGTTAATATCCTGGTATCGACGAGTGTACTCTTCTTGGAGCTGGGTGTTCCGCACCATATCATCTTCTTTAGTGGTGATTACTTCGACGACCGTAAAACTTTTTTCAAAGTGAGAGCTTTGAAATGACGACTTTGCATCAACTTTTAGGGTATATTTTTGATCTTTTTTTAGTTTCTCTTGGATAACGATAGATATTTTTTTACCTTTTTTTGAGGAGGCCGCTTCAATTGCTGGCTCAAATGAGAAGGTATATGAATCTATGGGATAGTTATAGTCGATAATAATTTCGTTTGCCCAGGTCGGGAGTGTGTTTGATGTTAAGTTAGTTTTTGTGACTCGGAATATATTTGACCACAACGCCAGTAGAACAATAAACAAAACGACGCCTATTATTATATATTTATATTTTCTCATTAATTCAATATATACGTCCATTATTTCATCCTTCCGAATCCAGTAATATCACTTGAACTAAGTGCAATCGAGACTCGTCCAACCTTATCTGAATAGTTACCGTCTATTGTTTCGATATTATCACCATCTACTTTGCTAACAATACCAACATGACTGATGCCATGAAAGGCAACATCACCTGGTTGTGGAGTTCCCTTGCCTTTTTCGAAATACACCCCGCTTTTCTTGAAATAATCCAACATTGCCCCTACGCTCCCTATCGGACCGCCTGGAAACGGTGTTCCTGCTTGAGCATATACCCAACTGACAAAATACGCACACCAATCCACACTCTGACCGCCGGTATATTTCAAAACATTTTCATCATATTCAACAGGGTTCTTGGCAAGTTCTGCTTCGGCTATTTCAACAATACTTCCACCCGTGGCTGATGATGATGAGCAACTACCATTACTACCGCCGCCTGGTGTATCGGTGAGACCGCTTACTGTCGACGAGTTGCCAACAACATCTGCCGCAAAGTCAACATGGATGTGATCATAGTGGTTTTGAGTGTCATTTCCTCTGTTTTCCATTAGTTTTCCGCTACCAAGCGAGGGATTATTGTCACCTGACAAATTATAATATCTTTGTTGCCAAATCATACCTACTACATGCATTGCTGCCTTGTTTGCTTTGATGTATTCAAAAATTGGATCACCTCGTTCTTTCATCGCACGCAACTGATCACTCGAATAGGTGCCTGGATTACTAAAAGGTATCGAACCACCAGTCATCATTACATCGATTGCTCGACCCGATCCATGATTACCACTATCACCTGGGCGCTTACCGCCCACTGATTCCAAATTAAACTTTGTCCCAATTGCATCTGCTACAGACTTTACAAATGCAGAGTCGCCAGGAAGTGGATAATCTTTTTGTCCAGTTGAACCACCAGGAGAGGTTGTGCTAGATGAAGATGCGGTCGATGCTCCTGGGGCTTGGCAAAAACAACTATTTGACCCAGAATAGCTGCTTGATCCACTAGAACCACTAGTCGAAGCGCTAGAAGTAGAGTCAGTCTGTATACCTGTTCCGTCAGCAATTATACCCTTAAACTGATTGTATATATCTACCGCGGCATTGGCTCTGCCGCTGTCATTAGCTTCAGCTTCACCAGGGCGCTCAAATAGCTTTCGCCATACCGAAGCTGCCTCTTGAGGAGTCATCTTCGTATTAGCAGCAAAAGCATCTCTTGTTTTCTTTTCGGAGCTATTGAGCTCTATCCATACATACTCAAACTGAGTGTCAGGGTCGCTAATCTGAGTCCCTTTACTTGCTGCGTAGGCTTCTAGGCCTGTTCGTCGCCCATTGAGCCACTGAAAAAGACCATAAGCACCAATCGAGTTTTCCGCCTTTGGGTTAAAGGAGGACTCTTGTTGGACATTTCCCGCTATACCTGCTGCCTGTGCTAGAGTAAAACCTTTGCTTGTGAAGAAACGAAGGAGTTTCTCTTGAATTTCTTTCACCTGGCCACTCGAAACAGTACCAGATCCAGAACCTGTACTACTACTTGACGAAGAGGGGTTGGCGACACATGTATCATCAGGGTCGTAATACGGGATATTGTTGGAAATGTAATAATCTTGACAGGCAGGCGAAGAGTCGCGAGGACTACATACTTGCTGTTCAGCGATAGTAATCGGCGCGGGCGAGATAATAAGAACGCACAAGCACACGAGCAATGCAGTTTGTATAAGTGATTTTGACACAAGCGGTTTTCTTAGTATCACTCGGCTATGAGTAAAGGAAAAAAACGTTCTTTTCATACTAGACCACCTATGCGTTTGGGTGTACTTAAATAACCCACATTAAATATAGTAGTTAACCTAGATATCGTCTGTATAACCATAGCAACAAGAGAACTACTAGTATGTATTTTGAATATTGAGCTCTGCGTTGGAAAACACCTCGATGCCGGTGTTGGTACACTAAAACCACTACCTATGGTGTAAATGATGATAGATATGTTTCGACTATTTATCATGCTCTACCTACGGATATATACCAATATGAATATGATTACAGTCATCTTCAATTTCAACCGACTTATTACCAGGTGGGATAGAGAGCGACCCGCGTGGTCGGCAGTTAATTTGACCATGTTGTAGTTTCTTGTCGGGCAAGATAAGCATCGCATCATTATATACTTTAATGTCTCTTGGATTGGCGCCAGTTGCTTTATAGCCGTCAACATAAGAGAAGTCTACTGCATTGCCTCCACCATTTGCCTCATGAAAGCTGGTTACTGAAGTAAATACTTTTGTACAATGTCTATTGAGTGAATACACTTGGAGCTTCCTCGTTTCACCAAGGGTTGCGATAAGCTTCAAGATATCTGAAGAAATGTGGCAGCTTGAATCGCCTTTTGCATACGCCTCAAACTGGTATTTATACTTTGGAACGATATCAATGTTTGGATTTGCAAGAATTTTTGCGGCAAGTTGCTGGTCGCTGCCACTCACGACATTTATACCAGATCCAGATGAGCTGGGGGGAGTGCTGGTGCTTGATGGGAGATTTTGAGAGGCGTTTTCTGGCGGTCCTGTTTCACCAGTAGCCGGTATAAATGGGTATCCGAACTCTCGTTGGTGGGTAAATGGTGTGATATAGGCAGAGTCATAAAATTGAGCCTGGCATGGCTTTCCGTCCTCATTGTCAGTGTTTGAGTTGTCAAACCCATAGGTATCGACACAAAAACTTCTCATAGCTTGCCACCAAAGATACATATCGACTTTCATTTGATTTGGTAGCCTCATGCCCTCTTCGCCCGAGGTGTACTGAAGTTCGTCCTCCATGTTCATATTAGAATAGTCACTCTCCCAGGTCGCAGTGTCGTTTATAACACAGTCTCTTCCGTCCCCTTCAGTCTCGTCACCATACCCGATAGGATTAGTACGTAATATACATCGGGCGACGAAGTTTTCATAAATAAGACTTAGTGGTGATTCAAGCTGGCCATCTTCGTTGATAAGCGGGTCTGAACAAACGGGATATGCAGGACCATCAAGGGGATTACGATCCCATATTTCCCCGCGATTTCGCTCACAAATACCAGGCACCTTACTATGGTTTGCTCGGAAAACAACAGTGTGGTTACGAAGTCTGTTAGCGATATCGTCAAGTGTTGCTCCAGGAATCCCCTTATTAAAATCCTCCATAACTTTCAGTGGTAAACCAGTTGTTGCAGCAAGCGTTTGGTAGCAGCCGATTTTTAGATCATTCAACTCAGGGTCTTGGCAGGTAAAGTCTTCGTTGTCAGCAGCGTCCTCTGCATATATACGAGGAGTTGATATATTTGCGATAGTAGAAAGACTGATACTGCTGATAGCTTGCAGTCCACCCGTGAGGGTATCAAAAGAAGACATATAGGGCGCAAATCCGTTCGCTATAGACCCAAGAGCTGTGTAAGGGCTCGATATATCAAAAGGACTAAGAGTGAGCTGGTCTTCCTGTGCGGCAGCTACACGCACCTGCTTCATCTCGATTTTATTGTAATCTGAGGCTTGAGAGGGAGTAAGAGGTGGTGCACCTGAGCCGCTACCAGTACGTGCCATAAGTGCAGACGAGCCGGAGACAAGAGCATCACCGGCTCTTTCCCCGAATGTATTTTCATCGACAACGGTGCCCGCCGCTAAATCAATCACAGACTTGAGTAATATTTCTTGAAGCATTTCGAAACCAATTGCAAGGGGAACACTTTTTAGTAAAGACTTCAGTGTTTGAACGAAGGCTATTTTTATAGCTTGACTTGCACCAATACCACCACCACCAGTAAACACCGAGACAACTGCAGTACCGACGGCTTCCCCAACTTGCGTAAGAGGATTCTGAGCAACATTACAGACGGTTTTTGAGGGTGTGACCGCGCGTAGTGCGCTGAGAATGGCAACTCCAGCGATCCAACCTAGGGAGAAATCTTGAGAGACTTCAGTCAAGCCAGTGTCACTAAATGCTGCGTTTCGGTAGAATAAACCATCCGTAGCCGCTTTTGTCGTCTCGCTTCGATTCGTTTCGGGGTTTTTTGTCGATACCGTTTTTGTAAGGATTGCCCCTAAGGCAGATACATCTTGGGGCCTGGCATCACCTGTTCGAATCTGACTTGCAACGATTAAAAACTGAAGCGCATATCGAGCAAGAACAGCATAACGAAGAAGTTTTACTCCTTTTGATACCGCCATCCCCATATCGCTTAGACTACAAACTCCTCCGATAGTACCCGACACAGTGAGGTTACCGACGAGTTTTTTGACGGTTGATGGTTTGACTCCTTCACCAATCTTTTTCGCTTTCTCAACTTCACTATTAACGTCTTGTCCAGACTTCTTTTTCTTGTTGCGGTCTTCACAGGCCGCTTTTGCGCTTGCCTCCACTTTACTACAATCCTCGAGATCAACAGCCGTTCTGCCATTCCCTTCCATACCGCGCTCAGCAGTCTCGTTCAACTTTTTTTGTTTTTTGTCAATATCCTTTTTGGGATCATTGTCATCATCCTCTGGACCAAAAGGGGCTTGTTTTGACCAACGATGGGTCTTTGATATAGCTCTAAACGCACGGTCAGCAAAAGCATGGCGCCAAGAGTTAGTGCGCATGACAGCTTTCATTAAATCAGGGTCTTTTGCCATACGGCTCGTTAACTCGCTTGCCGCAAATGTTTCGTTTTTGAACTTTATCTCTTTGGGCACTTTTCTGCCGCTAATTGTAGTAGTAAATTTTGTGATCTCTATGCCATTTTTTTTGTAGATTCGCTCTTGGCGCTTACTGATCGATTTCATTTTTTCGCATATTTTGAGGCCGCATAAACCACGCTTCGTGGTGCTCTGGGTAGCATTTTTTAGCAGGCGATTGTTGACATTTTTCATAA
>CAZPEO010000006.1:13956-17067 GCA_964585675.1 uncultured Candidatus Saccharibacteria bacterium
AGGGCTATCCTCTTTGTTTCGTATTACATCTGTCAGGCTAGGCTTAGTTGAGCCGCTATGGTCCTCGACAGAGCCACCACTAGAGCCTACGCCAGATCCTTCACTGCCGGCATCGGCGGTCTCTCTATTAAATAAATCATCATACGAGTTGTCTATACTACTACTGTCTTTTGTTTGCGGCATAGTCGGTTATTTTCCTGTTGCACTTTCTGCTTGAGCCGCTACCGACGCCATCGGGTTGGTAGTAATTAGCTCGGTTTCAGTTGCGCTTGCTATAACTTGAATATGGATATGGTTCTGACCGGCAAAGAATAAGCCTTGACCAACAGGAAAATTGTTAAGGCGCTTACGCTCTTCATCGGTCAACTTAAACACGTCGCCTAGAACGTCCACCGCACTCGAAGATTGCTTAAGGAGCAACTGAAGACTTGAGTTGGCGACAATTGCGCGCCCAATCTTACTACCCATAAAGTCTTCCACGTCTTGAGTGATAGTAGTGAGGCCCAGAAAGTACTTACGTGCACGTTTTGATAGACTAAACAAGAAGTTTGCTGAATCGTCATATTTCATCAGCTGCCACGCCTCGTCAACAATAAGCATACGCTTTCGCTTGACTGATCGAGTAATATTCCAGATATGACTCAATACAATATACATAGCAACAGGACGGAGCTCGTCCTCTAGGTCGCGGATATTAAAGACCACCATCGTGTTGTTGATTTGAACATTGCTTTGTTGTGAGAATATACCAGCAAAGGTACCGGTAGTGTATTTGCGCAGTCGTTGAGCTAGCTGCGGCCCAGTGCCTGGCATGTGCAATAGGGTGTCGTAGAGATCACTAATTGTTGGAGGCCGCGAGGTGTGTGTCAGAGGATCACTGGTGATACCTACACGAGCATAGGTGTCAATCAGTCCTTGATCGAGGTCAGCTTCTTCGGCGGGCGAAAGCGGCGCCGTGCCTTGGGTACCACCTAGCATTAGACGAAGCAGGCCATGAAGAGTCACAAGGTTGGCACGTAACGCATCGTTTGCTTCCTCTGTGTCGATCACTTGAGGTAGATCAAACGGATTGACACGAACATCACTTGTGAGACTCAATCGAATATAGCTTCCGCCGACAGCGTCACAGAGACGCCGGTACTCGTTCTCTGGGTCGATAATCAGGATATCACAACCTATCATCATACTGCGAAGCGCCTCTAGCTTGACACAAAACGACTTACCTGCACCAGACTTTGCAAATACCACCATGTTGGCGTTTTCAAGGGTAAAGCGATCAAAGATAACGAGCCCATTGTTGTGCATATTCACCCCATACAATATGCCATTTTCTTGCGTCAGGTCTGCACTAGTGAACGGGAAACTGGTTGAAATAGCACCAGTATTCATGTTGCGACGTATTTGTAGCTGATCTGTCATTTGAGGAAGCGTACTATTGAGTCCTTGCTCTTGCTGGCTACTTGCAACTTTACTATATATCAACTGTTGACCAAAGATAGTCTCAACCTCATGCTGCATAAAAGCCAACTCATCCATACTGTCCCCGTACAGGGTGACGTAGAGTCCATAGCGGAAGAACCTTTCAGCGCCCACCTGTAGTTGGTCTCGCAGCTCTTCGGCGTCCATTAGGGCTGCCTCGCGGCCTGGGTCGCGGGTACGGCCCTTTTCTGCATTGATTGACATGTCAGCTTCGAGTTGGGTCACTTTTTTGCGAAGGTTTCGAAGCACCACCCCTGTGTCTACAGGATAGATAAACATGCTGATGTCGACCACCTGATCGATATTTATGAGGCTACTCAGCCATCCGGTGTAGAGTTCCCTCGGGTAGCCGTAGACATAGAGGGTTCGTCCATATTTAGTACCGATACGAAAATGGCTAGTATGTATTTCGATACTGCTCGGTGCTATGAGATCTCGAAGTGTTGTCATACCCTTGAGAAATGCTTGTTCTACCGCTGCCTGTTCGCGTGCGCGCTGCTCAGCAGCAATTGCCATGGGGTCTTTACGTTTTGACACTAGGACTGACCTCCAGCGGCTTGTGCAGGGTTTATTATTTCTTGGGGTGCTTGTGTAACGGGCGGGCTTTGCGGCTCTAGGGGGGCACCTCCGCGTCGCACATAAGTTGCGGTAATAGAGGTGAAGTCACCTAGCGGTTCACGTACTGCTGTATCGGGGTTGTATACGCTATAATAGAGTTCACCCAACTCCTTGGTTGTTAGCTGGACCGCTTGAACGCCAACTTGGTTAATGCCGCTTAGGACGAGGTCTACCCTACTTTGCAGCTCATCCTTGATCTTCTGGTAGGTATCCTTGTCAATCTTTGCAGTGGTGGCTGCTTTGTTGCCTCCAAAAAGTTTCGAAAATATGTTCTTACTTTCGTTTACAGCCGTCGAGAGGTCACCCGTAGGAGAATATGGAATAATGATAAAAAATCGCTTGTCCATAATGTTTGCTTCTTGAGAAAGAATATCAATGAACCTCATATAATCTTCCATAAGTACACTGAGAAGCATGTTTTCTTGGGCGCTTCGTAGAGCATCGAGTCTTTCAAGGTAAGGGCCAATATCAATTCGCTGAGACCGTATCAATATTTGAGCAGGAAACGTAAGAGAGTTGATAAAGTTCTGGTAGCTATACTCAACACCTTCTCGCTCCTGGTTGCTCATCAAGTCGAAATTGATCGAACGGCAGGCTACAACAGCACGAAAGCCCCCATCGCCCATTATCACCATATTATCTCGTATCTCGCTAATAAGAAGACTGTTCTGGGTAGAATTTACCTTCCGTTTTTCGTTGGCAGGTTTTTTCGACGAATTTGTGGGAGTATCGTCAGGAGGAGCAGGGGTACTGGAAATATTGCTACTAATATCAGGAGCTATAGGTGCCACTTGTTTTGTTTGCTGTGAAGATTGTTCCACCTTTTATGTAACCTCAAACTAATTTCCATGAAGAGATATGTATACCTCTTCTTCGGACTGTTTACTGATTCGGTCTGCCTCGCGTTGAATTGTTTTAAGAGACAAACTTGAGTTATGGGCAAGATTCATTATACCAGGTGAGACCTCGGTTTTGCTAGTGCTTATACTGGTTGTTTCTAGTGGCTGTTTGTAG
>CAZPEO010000006.1:17167-29479 GCA_964585675.1 uncultured Candidatus Saccharibacteria bacterium
TCTGATTTTTGTATCATCTCGTTGAGCGTAGAACCAAGCCTACTGTCGTCGTCATATAAGTCACTCGTTTGCTGGGCTTCATTCCAGGAATCTCCTGACATAGAAGTGCTCGGTTCAGCTGCACGACGGATAGACCAACCGCGGCTATCGGCAATGTCAGCTAGGTACGTCAGTCTGCGTTCGGCCTCGGTCTGTGACAAGTCTTTTGTGCGCTGCACCTCGACTGTCTTTGGAGCAGTGATCTCCACAAGCGATTCGATCCCGTCAGGCACCCACAGTCGTTTGCGCGGCTTTAGGCGATACGATACAACAGCAGCTAAGTAAACCTCCATGGGCTGGTCTTTGCGCAAGGGTAGTGCCATCGCACCAAATACAAGTATGATCGGAAGCGGCAAAATAGCGAGCCCTATAAACACACGAGAGAGCCCCCAGGCTAGTGCAATAGCCATCACCACAACGATCAGATAGATGAATTGTCGAAAACTAAAAGGGCCAATGAGCTTGTCGTCGGCCTCGACATCCTGCGCCACCTTATGGATTGCCATATGGTACTAGTATAGCATAAGGAGCTATGCGCTAGAGGCACTAAGGGTCGTTTGATCGACGCGATGATGAGTTGCGTTGGCCACCAGCTAGAGTTGAAGGATCGAATAACGTTCCGACTGAGAATTCATCGATATGTGCTTTGTTTTTGCTGATATTTTTACTGATGGAGGGGTCGCTTTTGGCTGCTACTGCGGCATTGACAAGATTCTGCATAGGGGTGTTATCGCCAGCAGCTAGGGCCTGAGACGCGACGCGGTGTGCATAGCCGAGTTCTTGCGATGAAGCCTTCGAAATTCCCTCTGCAGAATACGCACCGCTCCTAATTCCATTGGCTGCATGCTCGTTAAACTTGGTCGAACCACCCTCTCGTAAATCCTGAAGCGCTCCCTGGCCGATAAACTGCGGCCTATCTGCAGAGCGGCCTAGGGCATTTGCCGCCACTCTTTTTTGCTCTGCCGTACCGTTCTCAGCAACACTATCCCACGAGTCAGCGAGCTTGCCCATCTCTCCTCTTTTAGCGAGGCCTGCCATAGCTGCCGCTCGGGTTGACGCATCTGCTCCATTTAATCCAGCAGCCTTCTCTCCGTTGGCTATTCTTGCGAGGTCATCTATGTTGACATTGGCCTGTTCAATCTGGGCATTTGCCGCCTCGACATTTTCAATTTCGAGCTTATTGGCCATAGACGCCCCCTGTTGAGCGGTGCGCGTACCCATACTTCCAGTTAATTTACTGTTGTTCAGGCGTCTATTTGCCCAGCTTGCGCCTTTTGCAAGAGGGTTTTTACCGGTATAGACGCCGCCTTGTATCGATGCTCGCTTGATTTGAGCATTGCGTTTACGCGCGTTTCGATATGCACCAAGCTGGGAGTTCTCTCCGATACTCTTTCCAACTCTCCCGGTTGCTTTGTTTCCTAACCCCTTCATCTTTGCCCCGAGTGCACCTGTCGCATCGAGGGAGCCTTTGAGGATCGAGGGCAGTACAAACAAGGGCAACACGGCAGCAGCGAGCGACGCTATCCCGAAAACAGGATCTCCTGCAGCGACACCACCAAGTACTTTTGAGGCCAGCGCCCCTGCGCCAAACAGTGCACTAGTGACGGGATAGACCATGAGAAGCGAGAAGAACATCTTTTGCCACTTCTTGTACCATGACTCGGTGTTTGGCAGGAGGTTTAGGGCGAACGCGATAGGAGATATAGCGATGAGAAGAATAAGGATAGCCTGACGAGCGATAAGAATGAACCCCACAACCACCAGAGCCAGAAGCCCTGCCAATAGCACAGGGATTGATATAGAAAGCAGCATCAGGGCGAGAGCAACACTAAGTGTAGTGGCGGCAAGGAGTGTGTTAAAGAATTTTTCCCAGCCTGTAAGGGCGCCAGCGGGTTCGCCACCAAGTCCAGACAACATGCCCATCAGCGTGGCTCCAAGCACATTGCTGATGTCGACCGCGATGGTGCAGATCACGAACGATAGGTTGACAAGAATCGCCATAATAATCAGGCGCGGTAGCATACGCTTGAGACCATAGTTTGAGATACCTGCACCAGTTACTTGCGACACTACGACCGTCACAAACCCGATAATGAACATAACATTTGCGATGTCTCTAAATTGCGCCCATGCCGTGTAGGTAGCACTATTTGTGTCGTAAAATGATTTTTTAACTACAAGAAACTGTGACACGAATTTATATATTTGATCTGCTAGTTTCGCAAGCCAGGTCGTGGCAGGACACACTATCCATCCGATACCACCGAGGACGTCGGGGTTGCAGGTGGATTTAGTATCGGAACTTTTGGCGTCGACGCAGGCTTTTGTTGCTTCGTCATATACTTGTGGCGGGTTTTTTGCGGCACACTCAGCTTGCTTTAGTTTTAATTGATCAGCCGCGATGGCTGCATCTGTTATGCTTGTCGCTGTAGACCGACCATTTGTGACTGCGGTCAAGAGCTCTCTTGTTGGTATGTTGGGATACTGTTTTGCGAGACAAGCAACAGTCGCCTCAGCAGTTGCCTCGATAGCGCTCGTCACAGGACCGCCAGTGCTACTACACGATGCAAACACCGAATCGAGCTGGGCGGTGCACGCAGCATAGGCCTCTATCGCCTTATCACCTCCGCCACCTGCACCACAGACAAGCTCCCTTACAGGCCCCATCTTAGCTGCTGTCGCTTGCTGGGCTGCTTCAGTGAGACCAGTGGAGAGAGGATTTGTACAGTTGACAATGTAGCGATCTTTCCTTGGGGCTGTTAGGTCTAGTACGGCACTACAGAACGTTCCGTTGCACTGATTGTAAAGATCCCGTTTCGCAATAGTATTCTCTGAAGCCACCCATACCGTATTTTGACCGAACGCGTCATAACATTGCTGTGCAGTCACCGCATAAGCAGTATCACTCGAAGAGATAAGAGGTACAAGCCCACTACTGATTAGCACCATCAGCGAGATAGATAATAACACTGTGCGTACCAGTCGTTGACGCAAAGGCTTACCATAAGCAATATGCATAGGCATAGTGTATCATGGCAAGGTTTGTCTCACAACAGCGTATCTAATCTAGTATGAATAGTCCAGTCTCTGTAGCTGTTTGTGTGGATTTGTGCAAAGCACAGGACTTACTGGAGAGTGACCGTTACAGGCGAACCCTTGAGCCCAACCCAAAGGCCGGCGTTGGGCACACCAGTAGCCTCTGAGAGTGTTTTTGATGGCACAAAAACAAATTCTTGCTTGAACGCGCCTGAGGCGGTACTGAAAACGATCAGCTTAACCGGCACGATTTTACCATTTGGTAGTTTCGAAGTCGTGTTCTCTTCTGATATGACACGTGCCGTTGAGACCGCTTCCTCATCGAGCCTGGTAGTATTTGCGCTTTGTTTGACGACATCAACACCCGACTGGTAGAGCCGTGTGCCAGGATAAGATGTCGCGCCGATAATTTTCATTGACTCGACAGCATCACGCGGTGTGGAACTTGCTGAGGCAGCTAAGGTATCAGGCTCAACTGAAGTGGCATGTGCAAGTGCCTCGCCGTACATGTTCTGCATCAAAACTCGAAAAGGGTTTGCGTTTTCTTGTAGCGGGATACAGAAAGGATTATATGTGTCGAGTGTTTTACCTTCGACGTTTTTCGTTTTCCAGAACGCTACATACCGACCCTTATTAATTTGGTCGAAAGCTGCTTTCATAAAATAATCTACCTGTGTGCTTGCGGGCAACTCTCTGAATTCCTCGAAAGACTGCTCCTTTAGCGCGTTATACAGATTGATAGACGCGGTAGGGTAGCGGTTTTCCATTAAATCTAATGCATCTGGAATCGGACAGCCGCTAGAATCTCTTCGTTTGAGAAGCTCTTCGGGGGTGAGAGTCGGTGTTGTTTCGGCAGGTAGCGCAGAGCGGGTTTCTACCGGTGCCGATGCCGATGTGCCAGGAGTTTGTTCGGCTGTGCTTGTGGTTGTTGCGGGGGTTTGGCTGTGCTCGCTGCTTCCCGTGCAGGCAGCGCTACCTAGTGCTATTGCGGTAGCTGCAGTCAGCGCCACAGCGCCTCGCTCAAAACGACCATGTAAAAAGTTCGACATAATTATTCGGATACTCCTCTTAGTTTATACGTCCACCAGTTAGTAATAATAAACGAAACGTATAGTTTCAACTATACACCATATGCCTAGAATTGTCAACTAGTTTGTGAAAGTTCGTATGACCTTGAGGGTATAGCGAATAGGGCGTCGTCTCCCAGCTTCAAAGCTAGGGCAGCTGTAGATCTGGCAGGAGACTACCTCTCCCACTTGCCAGTTCGAGGGTTCAAGCGGTAGCCGTTACGAGATAGCGCGCCTTCCATAGATTTGCGTGAGTTGAGTGATGTCTCGCGACTCAAGTTGCTGTTGTTGAGAATCTGCTGGTAGGTGGTGATAGTCTCGTTGTAGTTTGTATCAAATTGCGTATCAAAGTTTGCGAGCAGGTCGTTGTATTTGTGAGACCCTCGGCCGTACATGTCGGCAAAGAGATCGAACATCTGGTCTTTGTAGCGCGTGAATTCAGCCTGGTTGGCAGGATCAGAGCTGCTGCGTAGCTCTCCGAGACGAGTCAGGATATCAAGCGCTTCGTTGTTTGCTCCAGCGAGGTTGTCGGCTTTGATACGGCCCTCAAATATTTGCCGCATGCCATGCATGTTTATGCTGTCTCTGCCGTTGAAATTGCCTTTTAGGATTTCGTTGTAGGTGACGTCGTTGATAAATGGTGCAAGTCTTGCGATACCAGAGGCCACGGCGTCGCTCTTTGCGGTCGAGCGATGTGCGAAGTTGTGGCCTTTTCGTATGACTCTGTTGCCGGAGGCATCGACATCTTCAACTCGCTCGCCTGTTTCCATAAGGATGTCCATCTTTTGACTGTATGAGCCTTCTTTGAATTGTTTAGATATCGCGGCTTCTTTTACGTACTCGTCGTCTGCATCAAACTCGAATTCGTTGCCATGGTCATCGACAGCTTTGACTGTAGTCCCCTTGCCATAGCGCGCTAGGCTCTGGACTTGGCCGCTCTCAAGCTTGAAGTGGGCGATCAATTCACCGGCCGCCTGCGCTTGCTTGCCCCAGTCGGCGCGGTCTTCGGCGATAGCGGTGGCAAGGATATTGCCTTGTTTGCCGATTCCCGCGGCGTATTCCTGGAGCGACTTGCCATCGATGTGACGCTGGGAGAGTATGATAGGTTTCCCGCTCGCATCGAGGACGCGGGTTCCATCTGGGCTTAGTTGGTAAGTTGTCGCATTTGTAAGAAGCTCATTGTTAACCTTTGATCTCAGTTCGCTAGTTGCCTGATTTGAGCGCATTTGTGTAAGGATAGTTTGTTCAGATACAGCGTAGGCGTCTGCGGCGAGCGTATCTTTGGCAGTGCTGGCGATAGAAGCCATGAGCGAGGAGGAGTCGTTGTTTTTTAGCTCTGCGTAAAGTGCATCTACCTTTGCTTTGCCCAGACCTGCGCTGTCAGCAGTAATCCGTAGATGCATTTCTCGCTGCTGGGATTCAGCATCGGTTTGATTGCGGAAATGCCAGGCTTGTTCATGCTGCGAAGCGATAAGCTGCTTGGTACGTTCTACCTCTCGCTTTGCGCTCTCAACTTGACTCCCAAAGCGCGACCCCTCGAATTCGTTTTCGACTTGAGTTTTGTCGATTTCAGCAAGTTTGCCCCGCATTTTTAACGGATGGTTGATGGGATTGCGGTCGAAAGCATTCTCAATCTCAACTTTACTAATGTCAGCAGCACGCTGTCTGGCACGGATAGACTGCCCTACGGCAGATGCATCGAAAGTATTGCCTATTTCTTGCTTATGAATATTAGCACGACGGGTTCTTCCCTCTAGCGCCGACCCTCCAGGTGAGGACATCATGGCGTTTTCTATTTCGGCTTTTTGTGTCTCAAGATTGCGAGACTGTAGCTCAAGCCTCATTCCCCTGCTCGAAGCGGCAAAGGCGTTTTGATAGCCTGTTTTTACATTTCCTGCTGTTTTGTTGATGGCTTCAATGTCATGCGCGGCAGGAGTGCCTTCATAGGCGGCTTCTGCGAGGCCTTCGTACGCTTTGCGACGAGCACTGTGCGCCCGTCGTCTCGTATCAAGGGTGCGTGTGGCGGCGTGTCTTCTGCGGTGACGTATGGTGCCGTCTGGCATCACAACCCCACCCACAGCACGATTGCGACGATACTCTGCGTTTTCTCTGCTCCATTTTCGTGTTCGATCGAGGATACCTTTGTTTGGGTTGTTGACCATACCGGCAATTCGCCCGAGCAAGCCACCACTGAATTTTACTAAAAGAGGCGTAATAATAATGGGTGCCACCTGAACCGCCATACCCAGAATAACAGTGATGATATTGCCATTGGCATTTTGGATGATGGCCATCCCCGCCAACTGGGCACCACTGAATATGACTGAAAAGATAGGATAAAGGAGGAGCATTGTCGTCATGACGCTTCTCCACTTGTCAAAGTATTTTTCAGTATTTGGCAGTAGCATGGCAACAAACCCCAGAGGTGAGATGATAATGAGACATACAATGAGAGCTTGCCGCGCAGCGAGGACCACGAGCGCAACAATAGCTGCAATTATCACACCCAGCAAGACAGGCAAGAGCAAAAACAACGCTCCCGTAAAAGTGTACGCGGTTATCATATACCCTGCACCAACTGCGATACCTCCACCAGACAAGACACTAACGGCGACTGCCTGCCACGTGAGCTGACCAGCACCCTCGTAGGCACTCGCGGTATTGAACTGCTCAAGCACACTAAGGAATAACTGGTGAATCGAATAGCCCAGTATATTGGACACATCGACCGATAGAGCGCAAATCCAAAATGAGAGATTGACCAGGATTGCTCCAACAATTAGTCTCGGCAACATCTTTTTTAGATTGTAGTTAGCAATGCCATAACCGGTCACTTGAGAGTAAACAATAATAAGGAACACGATGATAAAGCAAACATTTGCGATACTACGGACATAGTCCCACATTCTATAGAGTGAGCTATTTGTGTCGGTTGTGATTGTGCGAACAACAAGGAAGTTAGCGACAAGTTTGTAGATGAAGTCCGTGCTTTTTGCAAGGAAATTGACCACAGGGCAGAGGATCCATCCAAGTCCGCCTGTTTGGTCGCTGTTGCAGGTCGAGACACCATCGGCGGCAGTCTGGCTGTTGCTCCCCGAGGCCGCTGCCTCAGGAGTATTTGACGACCCAGCAGGGCTACTGCTAGTGCTACCGACGATAGTAACCGCCTGCTGGATGATTGTGGGCGGGCCATGAACGGTGTTTGATGTATAAGGATCGTATAGCGTATAGACAGCGGTATTGGCTGACTCTGCCGGCCCGGACATCATCAAAAAGTAGGCTTTATTATTAGCAGTGTCGATTGAAGCGTAGCCTGTAGTTCCCTCTGGCAGGTCGCTTGGTACCTGGCCAGGAGACAGCTTCGTAAAGGTTTTGCCATCGTAGCTTATCGTGTCGCCTTGGCGCTGCGCATCGACTGCAAATGCCGTTGACGGAGGCATGACGATGACGGCGAATAAGGCTATCATGAGCGAGATAGCCAACAGGGTAATATGCCGCAGCGATAGTATACCGTGCGCGGGTTTTTTTACGGACTCCCACATACTACTAAGATATTACCATTATTAGGCAAAAAAGTCAAGGCACAGGAGCAGCAAATCCCCAACCCTACGTCACCTGGTGGGTAGTAGCGCTCGTAGCAACCAGTGCTGTAGTCGTTTGCTGCATGCAAGCAGTATTTGGCTGGGGGGCGGGGCGGGAGTTTTGAGATTCAGGTATGAGGCTATTTACATAGAGGGGTATAACCAGATACACTATGGTATATGTTGTTACGGAACACGCTGGGTTTGGCAAGTCTCTCTGCGCTGATTACTGGAGTAATCTTCGCCACAATCCTCTTTTCTCCTTTGGCATACGCCGCCTCTGAGGGTGAATGTGAAACAGTTATACTCAATGGGCTTTGTGGTAAAGGGAGTACAGATATAAGGTCGAGTGGCGTGATGGATATTCTGAAACTTGCCATACGCATACTTACTGGCCTAGTGGGCGCTGCTGCAATTGCGGCGCTTGTCTATGCGGGAATCCTTTATTCGAGTGCGGGCGATAACACGCAGCAGATATCGTCTGCCAAGGAGATGATAAGAAACACAATCATTGGTATTATCAGCTTTGCGTTGATGTTCTTTGCCCTACAATGGCTCATACCAGGAGGAGTGTTCTGATGAGGTATATTGCAGCATGGATCATGATAGCGGTGGTGTTTGTGTCGACTATGGTGAGTAGTGCGGCTTTTGTAGCCACGCCTACCGACGCAAGACAGATTGAAGTCGCAGCCTACTATACTCATCATGCGCAGTGCGTCGACCGCATATTTATGATACCGACCTGGTATAGGGGCCTTAAAGTTGGTGACTGTGCTGGAGTAAGCCCTGACGGAAACAATGGCGAGGACCTTCCAAAGTTTCTTACTATTCTTGTTATGAATATTGTGCAGGCGCTGCTCGTAGTAGCTGCATATGTTACAGTGTTTTTTGTGATCAAAGGAGGGTTTGGCTATATGACCAGTGCCGGCTCGCCAGAGGGCATGACGTCTGCTAGAAAGACGATTACCAATGCGCTAATCGGAATGGTGATCGCGATCCTTGCGGCTTCAATTGTCAATGCTATAGCGGGGGCAATCGGGTAGAGTATGAAAGCGTCGCTAGCAGTTTACTATCTCTCGGCACTTCTGACACCAGAAGAGGTCGGTATACCAAAAGCAGGCGGAGGAGACGACTCGGGGCTTATAAGCAGTGTACTCAACCCTGTCTACTTCTGGGCGGGAGTTGTTGCTACCATCGTTATCATCGTTGCTGGCTTTATTTATGCTACGGCCTCAGGCGAGGCTGCAAAATTGACTCGTGCAAAAAACGCAATACTTGGCGCCTGTATCGGACTTGCTTTGATATTGGGTGCTTTTGTTATCACAAACTTTGTTATAGGTGCCGTCAAGTGATAAAGTGGCTAGTATTTGCGGTAACATTTTTTGTTCTAATGAGCTCATGGATAGCACCGCAGGCGCATGCGATCGATTTGTTTGGCGCCGATAACTGCGGCACCGCTGAGCAGTGTGCAATTGCAAAAGAGAAAAAACTTGCAACAGGTTCGAATAATATCATATGGAATGTCGCCTCAAACATGCTGTGGTTGCTCGGCGGAGTGTCGACAATTATGCTGATTGTTGGTGGCGTTCGTTTTGTGTTTTCGTCTGGTGATCCGTCGAGTGCACAGGCAGCTAAAAACACTGTGCTCTATGCAGTGGTCGGACTCGTAGTCGCAATAATGGCGGGTGCTATTGTGACACTTATTGCGAGATTCTTTGGCTGAGATATCAATAATGCAACAATAGTATGTAGGAAGGAAGAATTATGAATCTAAAAATACTCGTAGTGTCTGCTGGTCTAGTTGCACTTGCGTTTAGCTGCTTTGCCGGTATATCTACCGTGCACGCAGTCGACACTCCCCCCACAAAAACAAACCCAACCAAAACCAAAACACCAACAACTAACACGACTAATACAGACGAGAGTACCGGTAGCTCAGGCTCGGGTTCAACCTCGGGTTCAACCTCAGGTTCAAGTTCGGGCAGTAGTTGCGGTTCTGCAGCCGAGTGCATAAACTCTGGCGTTGACCAGGCTGGGGGTTCAAATGCCAATAAGGACATGGGCAGCTTTCTCAAGTCGATTACCGACACGCTCCTCTTTGTCTTAGGTGCGGGCGCAGTGATTATGATTGTTATTGGGGGTATTCGTTACGCTACCTCTAACGGAGACCAGAACACTTTGACCGGTGCAAAAAACACGATTCTCTATGCAGTAATTGGTCTTGTACTTGCTATTATGGCTTATGCTATCGTCAACTTTGTTGTTGTTAGGTTTACTAACTGATGCTTCTAGTGGTGAGACTAAGAGCTAGGCTATTACAATAAGACAGCTCGTATGATCAATAAGGTGCACACGCTAGAACCTAACCTACATGCACGCTTCTTTAGCACAAAACGCTTAACATTTTAACGCGCATCTGCTATAACTACATATAAGGATAATTATTTACGAAAGGATATAATGAAAACGAAAAAGCATATAATGAAAAAGATTAGCACCATGGTGTCGGCAGTGGCAGTTATGGCCGGTCTCTTAGCTGGTGTGCTTGCGCCCGCAACCTATGCCGCGTGCGATGTAGATGCAGGCATCACTGGGTCGGCCGGGTGTTCAAAGGGAGACGGGCAACCAGAAGAGCTATTCGCTGAGGACGGTGTATTCAAAAAGGTCACAAACGTGCTTCTCTTTGTGACTGGTGCAGTCTCAGTTGTTATGCTTATTATTGGGGGTATTCGCTACACAGTCTCTCAGGGAGATCAAAATGCCGTAACGAGTGCCAAAAACACGATTCTTTACGCCGTGATCGGACTGGTTGTTGCAATCTTGGCATATGCAGCGGTCAACTTTGTCATCACGAGCTTCGCAAAAGACAACTAGACGAAAGACCTTAGCCTAGGCTCGCATAATCCACGAGGCATAATATATCCCTACGAAAGCAAGGGATATATTTGTTTCGCTGGGACGTATTCTTGAGCTTGCTAAAGGTGGCGAGGAAAGTGTGTTAAGAAAAAAACACATCTTCGAAACAAACGAAAATGTGTTCTTCCTGGCTTGTCTAGCAGCGGGCGTTATTGAATCGTGATCTTTTTGGCTTGTTCTTGCTTGACCTTGTTGAAGGTGATGCTAAGAACACCGTCTTTGAGAACTGCGCCAACTTCGTCTTCTTTGACTGCAACAGGCAGCGCCAGCGTGCGGCTGAATTCGCCCCAGTAGCATTCTTGGATGTGCCAGTTGGTGGCGTCTGTGTCATCGCCGCTGCTCAGTGTGCCGCTGATCGTCAAGATTCCATCCGAAATACTGACATCGAGGTCTTCTTTGTTGACCCCGGCAGTTCGTGCTTTTACGATGAGCTGCTCGGCTGTTTCGTAGACGTCAACCGCGAGCTGACCAGGAAACTCATCCTCAGTCTCTCCCCAGTTATCGTCGTTGCTTGCCGTCGCCTGTGGCGCGGCAATGTTGTCGTCGGTCATGCTGTCGTCATTGAGAAATGCGGCAGCCAATTCATCTTCGATCAATAGATCGTCATTTTGCTTACGTGCCATGATATCCTCCACTTCTATCTAGGCTTTGACAATTAGTCTGGATACATTATAACTAAGCAGGGCGGCATTATCAATAATTCTGCGTCTGATAAGTAAAAAATACAATGCTTGAAAAACCATTACAGCTACTAGCGCCCCACTACTGTTGCTCTTGCGGAGTGATTGGTGCGATTTTGTGTGAGTATTGTAAATATGACATCGAAAGTGAGTCCTATGAGCAGTGCTTGGTCTGTAGAGGGGTAGTAAGGGCGGGCGAGGCACTCTGTCAACAACATGCCCTACCCTATTCGCGGGCGTGGTGTGTAGGCGAACGGTCTGAAGCACTGTTGAAACTCATCGACGCACACAAATTTGAACGAGCAAAATCAGCATACCGTACACTTGCAGAGCTGATGGACACGGCGCTTCCTGTCCTGCCAGAAAATACGACGATCGTGCCAGTACCGACGATTGCTCCGCACATTCGCCGTCGTGGCTATGACCATACCGCACTTCTTGCGCGGCAGCTGGCAAAACGCAGGGGTCTTTCGTATCTTGCTGCGATAGACCGTCTCACCGCGACCAGCCAGCTCGGAAAGGGTCGCCGTGACCGGCGAAAGCAAGCCAAACAAGCGTTTCGTTGTTCTCGGTCGCTTGATCCTGGCGTGTATCTCCTGGTTGACGATATCTTTACGACTGGAGCAACTCTTGAATTTGCCGCAAAAGCGTTGAGAGACGCAGGTGCTGAAGAGGTGTGGGTCGCTGTGATTGCCAGACAGCCCCTAAAAAAGTGACCCCTTCCCTGCTATAGTGTAGTATGGAGAGGTGACCGAGTGGTTTAAGGTGAGAGCTGCCCGGGGCAGTTCGCAAGGCCGGAAACAGATTTGGAGCTATGCTTCAAGTATGTTGAGGCGGGGTCGCAAAAAATTCTGGAAGAATTTTATTGTGACACGGTCTTGAGCAAGAACAAGACGGTTTTCAATTTTGCTAAAAAGTATGATTTAATAATTCAGTACATGGAGAGGTGACCGAGTGGTTTAAGGTGAGAGCTGCCCGGGGCAGTTCGCAAGG
>CAZPEO010000006.1:29579-29661 GCA_964585675.1 uncultured Candidatus Saccharibacteria bacterium
AAAAAGTATGATTTAATAATTCAGTACATGGAGAGGTGACCGAGTGGTTTAAGGTAACGGTCTTGAAAACCGTCGTGGGGCA
>CAZPEO010000007.1:0-25547 GCA_964585675.1 uncultured Candidatus Saccharibacteria bacterium
ATTCAACATTCCATATCCCTCTCCTCATACTCTTGATGTGTCTGTTCGAACTCAATGGTTATGTCGAAATCTACAACAGACAAGCAGGCCTAAACACACTATAATAGAATCAATGGGGCAGGCGTTATATAGAAAGTACCGAAGCAAATCGCTCGACGAAATCGTCGGGCAGTCGCATATTACCGATATGCTGCGGAGAGCTATCAAGGCAGATCGTATCGCTCATGCGTATTTGCTAACCGGCCCCCGAGGCGTCGGCAAGACATCGATTGCACGGATTTTGGCGCACGAGATCAACCAGCTGTCGTATACAGATGAATCCACTCATCTTGACATTATCGAAATCGACGCTGCCAGCAATAATGGTGTTGATGATATCCGCGAACTACGCGAACGTGCCATGATAGCACCAACAAGCGCCCGTAAAAAAATCTATATTATCGACGAGGTGCACATGCTCAGCAAGCCGGCCTTCAATGCGCTGCTCAAAACACTCGAAGAGCCGCCGTCACATGTCGTATTTATCCTGGCGACGACCGATGTCGAGAAGCTCCCTGCCACAATCATCAGTCGAGTGCAACGCTTTAATTTCCGAGCAATCCACCCAGAGGCTGCTGTCGGTCATCTGCGCATGATCGCTAACAACGAAGGAATCGCGATAGACGATGATGCACTGGCTCTCATCGCACATCATGGGCGTGGAAGTTTCCGTGATAGTATCAGCTTGCTTGACCAGCTGCAGAGCCTCAGCGATGATACTGTCACCCGCAGTTTGATCGAGCAAGTGCTCGGACTTGCCGATGAGGCGATCATCGAGCGGCTACTCACTGCGCATCTAGCGAGCGATCTCGAAACTATCGTCTCAACTCTCGAAGCCAGTGAGCGTAGCGGTACACCCGCCCTTGTACTCACCGAGCAGCTCACGCAACACATTCGCAGCCGCGCGCTCACCAATCCTCGCTTGCTCACTCTGCTTGATGCGCTATTGGATGTACCCAAAAATCCATGGCCTCACGTCAAACTACTGACTGCTCTTGCTGGCTCACCGGCACAGCATGCGGCAGCGACACAGACGACATCGAGTCCAGCTCCTCAGGTAGCGGTCAAGGACACCACAGAAGATGCACCACAACCACCCAAGACTTCTGCTGTAAAACCGCCAAAAATGAAAGAGTCGACACCTGTAGCTAGTTCGGATCAGCGCGAGGCGCAGTCCGAGCAAGTGCAACCTGCCGAAGACTCCACTGCGCCAGTGCATTCTCAGGAATTCGACTGGGAAGCCTACTTGTCGGCTGTCGATGAATCAGCGCATGGGGCAGCAGTCATCCTCAAAAAGTGCGGCTATCAGTTTGACGGCACTACTCTAGCTATCTATGCAGGCAAAAAATTCACCAAGACGAATCTCGACAAGGCGATGCCTGCTCTTGCCCGCGCTCTCCAGGTCGTCGCAGGCGAAGGCAAACAAATCACTATCCTGGCGGAGCCCACGCCACCCACCAATAGCCAAACCGCCACAATTCTTGCTATGATGGGCGGAGGAGAAGAGGTCTCACTCTAATGGCCGAGAAAAAAACCGTACCTACTGGCAAGCTCCCGCCTCAGAGTATTGATGCTGAGATGAGTTTGCTCGGGGCAGTACTGATAGACGAAGAAGTGCTGGCCGATGTGACCGAGCACGTGAGCGCGAGTGATTTTTATGACAAGCGTCACCAGATCATTTTTGCGGCGATGTTCCGTCTCTATGAACGACATCGACCAGTCGATTTACTGACACTGACAGAAGAACTGAAGAAAAAATCTGAACTTGAAACAGTTGGTGGTTCTGCATACATCACTGAGCTAACCAACTACGTACCGACCGCTGCCCATGCTGCCGCTTATGCCGAGCTTGTCGCCCAAAAAGCCATCCGCCGTCGGCTGATTAAAGCAAGTGCGGAAATCTCTGAACTGGGATTTGACGAAGAAACCACCACCCAAGAACTGCTCGAAAAAGCCGAGGCAGAGCTGTTTAGTGTTTCTGATCAATCGTTGAAGCAAGATCTCGTCAGTATCGAAAGTATTTTGACAGATAGCTTTGACCGCATCGAGGAGCTCCACCGTAACAAAGGCCAGCTACGTGGCATTCGCACCGGCTACCGCGACCTCGATAATATGACCGCCGGGTTGCAGCGCAGCGACCTCATCATCCTCGCGGCGCGGCCTGCAATGGGTAAGACAACACTCGTGACCAACCTCGCTTACAATGTCGCGACGATCGCCAAGATGCCCGTGCTGTTTTTTAGCCTTGAGATGAGCAAAGAGCAGCTCATCGACCGTATGCTCGCCGATGCCAGTGGTGTTGATAGTTGGAATATTCGGACAGGCAACTTGAGTGACGACGACTTTAGCAAAATTAGCGAAGCGATGGGCGAGATGGCTGAGGCCCCGATCTATATCGACGACACTCCGGGCCTCAGTGTGCTCGAAATGCGCACGAAAGCACGCCGTGCTGCCCACGATCAGCAGCTCGGACTGATTATTGTCGACTACTTGCAGCTCATGCAAACTAATGGCAATCACAATGGCAACCGCGTACAAGAGGTGAGTGAGATCAGTCGAGGCTTGAAACTGATCGCCCGAGAACTCAACGTCCCGCTGATCGCGCTCAGCCAGCTCAGTCGTAGCGTCGAAAGCCGTACCCCGCCTATCCCACAGCTATCTGACCTACGAGAGTCAGGATCAATCGAGCAAGACGCCGATATTGTGTCGTTTATTTATCGTCCTGGCTACTACGAGCCTGATAATCCTGAGGTGCAAAATATCACTGATCTCATCATCGCCAAACACCGAAACGGTCCAGTTGGTAAAGTACAGCTCTATTTCCACCCAGAGCGACTACGATTCATGAGTCTCGACAAACGACACGAGTAAAGTAACGGTCATATTCCATATTCCATATTCGATATCCATGTTCAACCTCCATCCTCTCGATCAACCAATAGCGTCTTGTGGCTGCAAAATGATATAATACATCCAATGAAAACACGTGTTACGGATTATTGGATCTATCGCTGGCGATACCCTATTGGTTATACCAGCATTATCGTTGCGATTAGCATAGTAATCCTCATCGCGAGCCTTTATGTACCAGGCAGCCTGCGCAGCGCCGAACAAATAGCGGCGATTGCGAGCGGTAAACTATCCATGGAGTCGATCTCGCCGCAGATGGTCGTCGATCTGCCATATCATATCCTACAGCGGGTATCTTTTATGTTGTTTGGCGTCACGACGCTTAGCATCAAGCTACCATCAATTATGCTTGGAGCATTGACTGCAGCTGGTATTTTCCTTCTGATTCGGACGTGGTTTCGGCGCAATGTCGCCGTGCTCACGGCGATCCTGGCTACAACCTGTACACAGTTCCTATTTCTCGTACAGGATGGCACACCTGCGATCATGTTTAGTTTTCTGACCATCTGGACATTGTTCGCCGCTACCTATGTCACGCGCAAAAAGCTCTTTAGCACCCTCTGGAAAGTCCTGACAGGTGTACTGATGGCAACGGCGCTCTATACACCACTTGGCATCTACCTAGTCCTTGCGGTGATGACAACAACTTTTTTCCACCCGCACATCCGCCATGTCATCACGCACTTTGCACGGCCACGACTTGTCATAGCTATGATGCTCGGCTTGCTGTCGATTGTCCCAGTCGTCTACGCTTCAGTGCTTGATTATCATGTGGTACTTGCACTCCTTGGTTTTCCCGAGGGACAGATCGACCTCAAGGCCAATCTCTCGTCTGTAGCACATAGTTTGTTTGGGTTTGCATCGCCGGCGGATGGATTTTTGCTACGCCCTGTATACTCATTGGGTCTGATGCTTCTTATGCTGGTAGGGGTGTACAAACTCGTCACCTACAAACATACCGCCCGTAGCTATATCACGCTCATGTTGGGCGGGCTGATGATTCCACTAGTGATCCTTGATCCAACACACGTCGGCGCACTCTACCCGCTCGCAGTGCTCATGATCGCACTTGGTCTTGCGACCCTCATCACTGACTGGTACAAACTGTTTCCGCGCAACCCCTATGCTCGAGTAGGAGGTTTGATTCCACTAGGGATTATGGTGTCGAGTATCGTGATAGCGGGCGTGCTACGGTATATGAACAACTACGAATACAACCCGGGTGTGCTCAAGGATTATTCTTCTGACCTACAGCTGATACAAGATCAGATGCGCTATCAGCGTGCAACTAAAAGCCAGCCTGCTGTTGTCGTCGTAGCTGAGAGCGAGAAGCCGTTTTATGACCTCGTGTCGCATTTTGATACTCGATTTATTACCTCGACTACTCACGCTGCCAGCTCTCCACGGGTGACAGTAGTGACTCACGCAGCCTACCACGCCACCAAGCCGCCCATAGAACCGACGCTCATTGTGACTTCACGTTTTGCCAACACTGCCGACCGCCTCTACGTGTACACAAAGTAGCCGCTTACTCGAGTACCACGAGAGCACATTCTATCGTATAATAAGAAGATACTACAAAAAAGGAGTGTTGCTACTATGGCATTTAACCAAATGAAAATGTTGAACGATCTGCGTAAAGCACAAAAAGCCCTTGCAAACGAGATCGTCGAAGTCGAGGCCGGTGACGGCGCGGTCGTCGTGCAAATCACTGGGGAACTAAAAGTAAAGTCAATCAAAATCAATCCTGAGATGGTTGACCTCGATGACATTCATGAGCTTGAGCATTGGCTAGAGATCGCCATACGGGATGGCATGGCTAAGGCGCAGGAAATAGCTGCTGAGAAAATGAAACCGCTCATGGGTGGTCTCGGAAATCTCGGTCTCTAGTACAGTTCATGGCAGATTTGCTACCAAAAGGCCTTGTGTCTGTCATCGATGAACTTGGCCGACTACCTGGTGTCGGTGCGAGAACTGCAGAGCGCTACGCGTATTATTTGCTGCGTGCTGATGCCAGGCAGTCACTTTCGCTCTCGCGCGCAGTCGAGCAACTTCACGCATCGGTCAAGCTATGCCCTGTGACATATGCCCTTATCAACACCGACGAAGATATATCGCCACTCTACGAAAACCGCGATCGCGACAAGCAGCTCGTTGCAGTGGTCGAAGAGCCGCTAGATATTGTCGCCTTGGAGCGCACTGGTCAATTCAAAGGTACGTATCATGTCCTGGGCGGAGCGATCAGCCCTCTTGATGGCGTCGGGCCAGAACAGCTGCATATTCCAGAATTGTTAAAACGTCTTAGGACGGATGAGGTAAATGAACTCATCATCGCCACGAACGCGTCGGTAGAAGGTGAATCAACCGCGCTATTTATTCAACGGCAAATTCAAGACGCGAAGATTGACGTGCAGCTCACCCGACTCGCTCGTGGCATCCCCGTTGGGGTTGACCTTGAATACGCGGATCAAATTACGCTTGGACATGCACTGCAGGGACGACGACTACTTTAGTATTTGCGAATTTACCCAGTACTATTTGTGATTATTTTATAAACACAAGAAAAAAAGTACAATTATCGATAAAGCTATTGGAATAATACCAAGAATCAGTCCCGTGATTGCATGACCTTTTGCTCCTGGAGTGGGGTGCTGCTCATGCTTCGACAGCCCAATGACACTCAGAACTATCGCTGCGATAGCAAAGGGCAAGCCGACTGCGGGCAATAGTCCGATGAAGCCAAGGTAGTAACCAATGAGAGCAGGTTTGTTTTTTGTTGGCATCCATGCCTGATAATTGGATAACTGGTTTTGTGGTGGAAGAGGAGACTGTTCCATAATTATCCTTTTGGTTATTGCTAGTCTCGTTATATCATACGGCACGCAGGAGGGTCAATCAGATATGCTATACTGTAGCTTATGTTTGAACAGTCTATACAGCGCATCCGAGAGGCTACGCATATCGTGGTCATACAGGGCGAAAACCCTGACGGAGATTCGCTTGGGAGTTCTCTGGCACTCGAAGATCTGCTTGGTGAGCAAGGCAAGCGCGCCACCATGTACTGCGCGATTGATATGCCAAAGTATCTCAGATACGTAACCGGATGGGATAGAGTCGTCAACGAATTTCCCTCGGGAAAGGACAGCCCTGACATGGCAATCATCGTCGACACCGCGGCCGAAGCATTACTTGAAAAAGCTCTTTCGACTCCTGGTGTTCGCCATTTTCTCGAAACGCACCCCGTTATCGTACTCGATCACCATGGGGAAGAAGACGCGGACGCCGCACAAAATAACCTGTCGTTTCAGCATGAGTTTGTCATGAGTGGCTCCGCGGCCGCCACAAGTGAACTAATCTACGAACTTGCAAGGGCAGCTGACTGGCGGATTTCTCCCGAAGCTGCTCGCAGCATGTATATCTCGATTGCATCAGACACACTTGGTATGACCACAGAGGCGGCTACACCTGCAACCTTCCAGACAGTGGCCGATCTCGTAGCACTGGGTGCCCGGCCATTTGAAATTGAATCGCTGCGCCGTGAATATATGCGCAAACCTGCCGACATATTGGCATATAAAGGCGAGTTGATCTCGCGTATCGAATACTTGCTTGAGGGCAAGCTCGCTATCGTCCACATTCCCTGGGAAGATATCCAGCAATATTCTGACCGCTACAATCCAAGTGTACTGGTACTTGACGAGATGCGACTCGTCGATGGCGTAGAGGTTGCGTGCGCTATAAAGACCTATCCCGACGGCAAATTGACAGGTAAGTTGCGCTGCAACACCCCCGTTGCTGTTAATGTCGCTGGATATTTTGGCGGCGGAGGACATAACTACGCAGCAGGCTTCAAGATATTCGAAGAATACGACAGTACCGTTCAAGAGTTGGTAAACGCAACCGACAAGGCTTTGAAGGAGTTTCATGCCGTTAAAACTGTATAACACTGCTAGAAAAGTGGTTGAGGAACTGCGCCCGCTTGATAGCGATAGAGTGACACTCTACACCTGCGGCCCGACAGTGTATGATTACCTGACAGTAGGGAATTGGAGTGCCTATATCTACTGGGACACACTGGTGCGTGCCTTGCTTGCAGCAGGCTATAGGGTTGAACGAGTTATGAATATCACTGACGTCGGCCACCTCGTCAGCGACGCCGATGACGGCCAGGACAAACTGGAAAAGGGCGCTCAGCGCGAAGGCAAAACTGCCTGGGAAATCGCAGAATTTTATGCTGAGGATTTTGTGGCTGGCATGGAGAAGTTAGGGCTCATTCCGCCCGAGCATCTCGTTAAAGCGACTGATTTTATACCCCAGCAACTTGAGCTTGTGCGCACGCTCAAGCAAAAACGCTACACCTACCAAACAACCGATGGCATATACTTTGATACCAGCAAGTTTCCTCGCTATGCAGACTTTGCGCACCTCGATCTCGAAGCCCAAAAAGCTGGTGCGCGCGTCGAAGCCAGCGACGAAAAGCGCCAGCCGTGGGACTTTGCACTATGGAAGTTCACCCCTGCGGGAGAGAAGCGTGATATGGAGTGGGAGACGCCAGGCGACTTGCTCGAGCTGCCGCCTGCAGATAATGAGCCTGTGATGGGCTTTCCCGGCTGGCACCTCGAGTGCAGCGCGATGAGTATGAGTATTTTGGGACCAACGATTGACATCCATACTGGTGGTATCGACCATATCCCCGTGCATCATACCAATGAAATTGCGCAGAGTGAAGCCGCCAGCGGACAGCAGCTCGCGAATATATGGCTTCACAATAACCACCTCAAGATCGATGGCGGCAAAATCAGCAAGAGCCTTGGCAACGGCTATACATTGAGCGACCTAGAAGCGAAAGGATTTTCGCCGATGGATCTGCGCATGTTCGTGCTGCAGGGTCAATTTACTAACGAAGGTAACTTCACATTCGAAAACCTCCAAGCCGCCAAAAACCGTCGAGAAAATTGGCTCAACTACGCTGCGCTCCGCCACCAAACCCATGACTCGCTCAAAGATGACGATCGCAAAAACGATGACGCAGACCATCCTTCCTTGCAAGCCACAGTTGGCGCGATACGAGAAGCGCTGCTCAACAACCTCAACACACCCGAAGCACTGCGGATCGTTGATAGCGCCTTTGCTAGCCTCGACAATCAACCGCTTGGAAGTATTCATCGACATGGCCTCGTCCAGCTTCTTGAAGCCATTGATGAGCTCCTGGGCCTCCAACTCCAGGACAGCACCCCAGACATCGACGACGCCACCAAAAAACTCCTCATAGAACGCCAGCGCGCCCGCGAGATAAAAGACTGGCAACAGTCAGATACACTGCGCGAGCAACTACGGGCACTCGGTATCAACGTCAAGGACGTCTCTGACGGACCTATCTGGAGCTATGAAGCACTACCCAAATGAGTGCGCCTACGCCTCGTCGCCAGTCAGCTTCTTGACGAGTTTTGTGAGAGGTTTTTCACTTTTTTCGCGTGTTTTACGAGCATATTCGAGGTATTCTTCTACCAAAATCTTCACACACCCTGCAATCGGAATCGATATAATACCACCGACAATACCAAACACGTAAATACCGATTGTCACAGCCACAAGAATCGCAAGCGGGCTTAGGTCGATACTTCTCGACTGGACAGCTGGTGAGATGACGTTATTTTCAACTTGTTGATAGATAAGAAAATACACCGCAAACGCAATCGCACCTGGTACGTTGTTAAACGACAAGAGAATCGTCACGATCACCCCTGCAATCGTCGCACCAAACATCGGGATGAGCGAAAGAGTAAAGCAGGTTGCAATCGCCACCATCGCCATACTTGCTGGGATATTGGGAAACAATAAACTGATAAGGAATACTGCGATACCGGCACAGAGACCGTCGATAGCTGAAATAGTGATTTGCCCAGTGACATAGCCTGACACTACAGCATGCATACGCCCAATTAAACGTAAATGTGCGTCACGTCTATCTATATCGCGGTAGAGGTGCGTCAGTCGACTCATCCATGCTGGGCCCTCAACAAGCATCAAAAACGTCAGTACGAGCATGAGTGTGCCAGAAAGAATAGTAGAAAATATCGAACTTATCCCGCTCAGGAAATTTTTTCCAAACCCAGTTGCCCAACGACCAGCATCGGCTTGTACCGATTGAATCGCTTGGTCAATCTGAGGCTGCAAATGATATTTATCAATGAGATTGCCAAGCCCCTTCCACTGCTCGGACATTGATCTCACTGTTTCAGGCGCATACTCAAGTGCCTTGGCTGTTTGCTGAAAGATCGGCGGCACAACGAGTAGCAATACGCTTGCTAAAATACTAACGACAACAGTAAACGACAGTGCTGTACTCAGCAGACGGCTCCGGCCAGGCAAATACCGAGCCAACTTGCTGACTGGACCATTGAGCGCGAGCGCCAAAAAGAACGCCACTCCTATAATAACTAGTGCTGTACGTGCACTATAGAGCGCCAATATCGCAAATCCGAACCCGATTACCACTAACCAAAAACGAACAAATGTACTTGTGTCAATCTCAATGCGTACTTTCATACGTTTAGTATACTACTTAGACACCAGAAAGCCTATGCTACTGTGAGCCAAGTACGGCGATCAGCGCCAAAAGAACCAATAGCGTGCCCGCCAGCGCCGATACCGCAAGCGTCATACGGTTTGGATAGTAGTCAACCTTTTTGGACGACGGCTTAGTCGTTTTGCGCTGAGGAACAGTGGCGACTGGTTTTTTTGTAGTCACCTTTTTTTTGGTTTTGATTCGTTGTGTCACCATACCGCCAGTGTAACGCAAATCAAAAATCATTGCAAACTGCTAACGCTTATCTGGTAAAATTTTGCTATACTCTAATTGATGCCTGTCTACGATCAACCACTTCAAGAACTATACACACAGCTAAAAACGTCAAAACTCGGTCTTTCAGAGCGTGAGGCCGAGCAGCGTCTTGCTCAGTATGGGCCAAACCTCATTAGTGTCGTTACGGAGCCCCTCTGGAAAAAACTCATAGAGCCGTTTCGGTCAGTATTTGTGTTGATACTGTTCTTTGCGGCTTTTATCAGCCTATGGCACCAAGCGATCATTGATGCAGTTATTATTCTTGTTATTATCGCTGTGAGTGCCCTTATCTACTATGTGCAACGGTTTTCTTCGGAGCGAATCTTGCGTGCACTCCAAAAACGCACTCCTCTAATCGTGCAGGTCCGGCGCAGCGGGAAACTCCACCCGATTGACGCAGTTTATCTTGTACCGGGAGATGTCGTCCTGCTCGAAGAAGGCGACAAAGTTCCCGCTGACGCCCGAGTTATCAGCGCGGTGTCACTCCGCGTTGATGAATCGCAGCTGACAGGTGAGTCATTGCCGATCAGCAAATTCCCTGATACACTTCGCGGCACAAAAGAAGTCTATGAGCAGGCCAATATGGTGTTTCAAGGTTCGTTTGTGGTGGGCGGAAGTGCTGAAGTCCTTGTCAGCTCAACCGGCAGACATACGGAGTTTGGCAGAATCGCCGCACTTTCGAGCGAACCAAAATCAGTCAGCCCCGTGCAGAAAAAAATCGATCGTCTAATCACTCAAATTGTCGCTCTCACCGGCGCAGTGGCGCTGGTGGCGTTTGGACTCGCTCTGTTTCGAGGCATAGGAGCTGCTGATGCGCTGCAATCAGTGATAGCGCTGAGTGTGAGTGCTGTTCCCGAAGGGCTACCAGTGGCAATTTCAGTCATATTAGTACTTGGCATGCGCCGCATGGCTGCCAGAAAAGCACTGGTTCGTACGATGAGCGCTATCGAATCAATCGGTACAATCACCACGATCGCCACTGACAAAACAGGTACCCTCACAAAGAATGAGCTTGCGATTCAAGACCTCTGGCACCCGCTGTCAGACACCTCTATTTCACTCACGACCCTCAAGTACTCCCAGTTGCCTCGACGCGATGCATCACGCGTCTATGATCCGCTAGACGCCGCGATCGGCACCTACCTCGCCTCAGTCAAGCAATCACATCGTTCACAACCACTCCACACATTTGAGTTTGAACACGAGCGAGCGATGAGCGGCACGCTGATGCATCACGGCAGTGCCTATCTCTTGTATCTCAAAGGTGCGCCCGAAAAAATCATCGCATCAAGCGACCTCACCGACAATGAACGAGAACATACTCTTTTGCAGCTCAGCACCATGACCAGCAAAGGCTACCGCGTGATTGCACTGGCACATGTTTCGCTCACCGCGCCCATCGAAAATCTTAGCCAATTGCCGTCGCGCAAGCCGCTAGTGTTTGATGGCTTTGTTGCGATATCCGACCAACTACGCCCCGAAGCGCGCACCGCGATTGCCGCCGCCCAACGTGCTGGAATCACAGTTCGTATGTTGACAGGCGATCACTTCGAAACAGCCTACCATATCGGCATGCAGCTCGGTCTTGTCGCGCATCGGGACGAAGTGTTTGACTGCCGGCGCATGGCTCGTATGTCAGAAAAACAACTCGTCGCCCAGCTCGAACACATCAAAGTTTTTTCACGAGTACTCCCAGAGTACAAACATCGACTACTAACGATTCTAAAAAAACACAACATCACCGCGATGACAGGCGACGGCGTAAACGATGTACCCGCACTCACCAACGCACATATCGGCATCGCCATGGGGTCAGGCTCGCAGATCGCTAAAGATGCTGGGGATATCATCTTGCTCGACAACAATTTTCGATCGATCATCGCGGCAATTCACGAAGGCCGTACGATTTTTTCCAACATCAAACGTATGGTAGTCTACCTTCTCTCGACCAACCTCGGAGAGGTCGTGGTATTTATTGGGTCTTTAATCGTAGGATTGCCGTTGCCGCTTACGCCTGTGCAGATCCTCTGGGTCAATCTCGTGACAGATACTACAATGGTCATACCACTGGGGCTTGAGCCTGGTGAGCGCCGCGATATGCGCCGGCCGCCTTACTCGTCTGCATCGCCGCTCTTGAGTCGTTTCATGGTATCACGCATTATCTTAGCAGCCAGCGTCATGGGCGTCGCTACACTCACACTCTACGCAACATTTGATCGTGTCTACGGTCATGAGTATGCTCGGACAGTAGCGTTTTGCGGACTGGTCGTTATGCAGTGGGCAAGCGCTTTTGCGGCACGAAGCGACTATGAGCCTCTCTGGCGTCGTATCGTCAAACCAAATCCGGCGTTTTATATTGGGCTCACCATATCGGTGCTTTTACAGCTTGCTGCGCTCTACGGGCCCCTCGGCAACCTCTTGCACGTTACGCCTCTTCATAGTCAAGATCTGCTCCTTGTCGCGGCAATCTCATTTGTGATCCCGATCATCACAATTGAACTGCACAAATGGATAGGGCGTAGATACTTTGCCAAAGGCAGCGCCAATCTAGCTGCCTCTCACCGCTAAGCATCGCCAGACTTGGCAGGGTGCGTTCGCTGATACGCCTCTAGGAGTGTAATATCAGAAAGATCTTTTTTGCGACCGAGACGACGCTTTGATTCAATAAGCTGATTGATTGACATCATAGGAATCCCATCGACCATAAACGCTCGTTTACGGAGCGAACGAATATTTGCGCCCATCCAACTATGCATAAGATTATAGCCGTTATGGGAGAGAATTTTTTTGCCGTTGTCTTGGTTGTACTCCTGCCAGTGGTGCGTGTCTTTGTATTCACGATACACCTCGTCACTCACCACCACGTCGACATCCTGTGTGCCCCGTAGGTGTAGTGCTTCGAGCACCCCGCCACCGATAACGACATAGTCAGACTTCGGCAGCCTAAGCCGCTTCATCATTGTGATGGTTGATTCTTTGTCTTCAGGATGAGATTTGATAGCCGCACTGAGCGTTGGAAAAATACGATCATTGCCAACAAGGTCGATCACGCCGAACTGGTCGAACTGCTCGCGGAGGCTTGGCGATACATGCGCAAATCCTAGTGATATTTCGTCGCCACTCAGCTGTCGATACAGCATTTTGAGATTTTCGACCGCAGTATAATCTATCGTATCGATTGCGCCAGCATCGACTACCAGGTATTTGACCGGATGTTTGGCGCGCTCAATCGCGTGTTTGATACGAGATACAAAATAGCTGGTATTTTCAAAAAACAGCGCTCCGTCAAATCGATACACCAACATTCCTTCAAGCCGCGGTTTATTCTCGTCCATATCGAGCCGCTCAGCCGCCCACTCGGACAGCTCGCCGTCTCTTAGCAGTACAGCATCTGTAGGGCGGTATTGGCGACTCAAGCGCTCCATCAGCGAGGCAATCACTGCGATCAACACACCCTGTCGCACTCCAAACAGCGCAGTCCCCACAAGCGCAATCATCGCAATAGCAAACTCCATACGGTGCGTCTGCCACAGATACATAAGCTCACGCACGCGTATCAAATGCGTGCCGATCATGAAGACAATTGCAGCCAACGCAGCAGCCGGCATAAACCGAAACAGTTCACCACCAAACAGCAGCACAACTCCGATCAACACGCCCATAATACAGTTGACGAGCTGGGAACGTCCACCTGCGAGATCGGCTGCGAGCGTGCGCGGCGGACTTCCATTGACAGCAAATCCTCGCGTGAGCGCAGAGATGGCATTAGCAACACCAAGCGCCATCAGATCTTGATTGATGCGAACCTTTTCATCATGCTCGTTGGCATGACTACGAATCACAGCGGAGCTTTGCGCCAGTATAACAATGGCGATCGACAGGGCCGCTGGCAGCAGCGTCACTATGTCTCCGAGAGTGACTGGAGGAATCGTCAGCTCCGGTAAACCGTGCGGCAGCGCACCGACTAGCTTCACGCCGTAGTCGCCAACGTGGAACACAACAGCAAATAGTATAGCCGCTACCAAACCAATCAACTCTCCCGGCACTTTGGTATTTCGCGTTATAAGAATAATCCCTACCACTAGCACGGATATAGTCATAGCCATCCCATTGATCGAACCGAGGTGAGTGAGGAGCGTCGAAAGATGCTGCAATAGGCTACCAGTGGTTGTGATACCAAGCATTTCTGGCAATTTATGCACCATGAGCTGTATGCCCACGCCTGCCAAAAACCCGATCAACACCGGGCGGGAAATCAAATCAGCTAAAAACCCTAGCTTGAGAAAACCCATCGCCAACAACAACAGGCCAGTCAGTACCCCCAGTAATCCAATCGCATGAGCGTACTCTGGAGAACCAGCCTGCGCCACGAGTAACGCGCCAGACGCCACTAGTGCAGCAGTGGCAGAGTCCGCGCCAATCACTAGCCGCTTAGTATGTGCGAGCACCCCAAACACAATCGGTGCGAACAACGCGCTATAGAGGCCCGTCACCGGTGGAAGCCCGACGATCACCGCGAACCCCAGTGACTCTGGGATTGCAATCGCCGTTACTACGAGCGCCGCAACAAAATCAGATTTGAGATATTTCTTTTTGTAGCCAGCAAAACTCCAGCGAAACAGCTTGTGCATACTATTTAGCGTACGCTTGTCTGCCACCTCTGTCAAATAAGTTAATCAATGTCTTTTTCGCCTGTACGGATATAGTGGAGTACTCGCTCTGCTGTGATAGGTTCATGTGGGTCAAATCTTCCATGATCATCGGTGTTAAGCAGCCTCACAAATCGATTAGCATCGTCTCCGATTGTGACTAGCGGTGGCTCTAATTCACCGTCACTTCTCAGCTGGGGTAATCCTGCGGCCGCTAATAGTCCATTGCAGAGGCACATCCTGTCCTCAAGTTGCAACTCAGCTACTTGACGTCTCGCCACAGCAGCACCAGCATTGAGTGCACCGACTTTTCTCAGATAGTCTTGCTCTGGTTCAGCCGTGCAGCGGTAATCAATCGCGGGCTTTCCGTGACGTTCCGTGTTATAGGCACTTCTCAGATGTCCCACATCGCATTTGCGTGGACGAGTCTCGTAGATTTGAGGGTCGCTCAGTGTCCCGGCTACCTCAGCTACCTTAAAAGGCATGCCTGAAGGGGAAGCCTTCATGTCCGTGCGAACTGTCAGCCCATCATCGCTGCCGATTTTTGCGATTATTCTCTTTTTCAATGCTGGCTCCCAACCAGATTCCTGCGTCAGCGCAAACGCTGTCCCCACCTGCACACCACGCGCACCAGACATGAGCGCATCTACATAATCTTCATGCGTACCTCGTTGTCCCGCCAGCCAAAATGTTAAACTGAGTTCGATCAGCTTACTAAGATCGGCTACATCTCTCTCGGTATATACAGGCTCTCCATTTGGCCCCTTTATGCTGCTTTTTGGCGGTGCGTTATGTCCGCCAGCAGTCGGAGCCTCAACAACATAGCCGTCAGGTGCAAACTCTTGTTGGCTCAGCGCAATAGCCAAATCATGATGTGCCACCACAGCCAAAAACGCTGGATGCTTCATTGTCTCAAGGTCAGGCTCATATCTCCCAAGATCAAGCGCGATATCGGCCGTAGAAGGACCAGTCCCTTGTACATGAATATGGTGCACTACTGGATCGCCGTCAAAATATTTGATCTTATGGAGCAGTTTTGGAATCTGATCTGGCACCCCCGCACCCATCACCACGGTATCGATTCCACCCATCATGGCACCTGCTATTGCGTGCATATTTGGCCGGTCAAGTTTCGTCAAAAGGTTGAGTCCGATCACCCCTGTCTCGCCCGACCGTAGTTTTGCCAGATAAGCCTCAACATACGCACCCAGCACTGTCATGTCAGCAGTGATACTTTCTTGCTTTGTATTGTGGTTAAACATCGGTACTCGTCTATAGGGCTCACCCGCAGCTCGTCCTCCCTCACGAAAATACATATCAACTGCCAGTGTAGCGATCTTCTGATTAGGAAACGTCTCGAGCGCACGCCGCATCTCGCCAGTTCGGTCTCCGTCTTGTAAGCGTCGAGCAAGTACGTCGCCAATTGCTGTCCCAGAAACCACACCAACCGCTGTTCTACCAGTAATACCTGCGAGAGGGTAACCAGATACCGCCACACCCATACCACCTTGGATAATATCCCAGTTGGGCCTATTAAATTGATACTTCGCTCTCATAAGACTCCTCCTTCGGCAAACTATCTGTCAATGTAGCTATTGTACTCTATCTTTTCAGCTATACCTCACATAGCGCGACGACCGTACCACGCGTGCAGTACCTCAACCAACACAAAACTAATCACCATGAGCAACAGCCACGAGCCAAATTTTGATACTCCGACTAACTGCCAGACGCTATACTGAGCAGGATAGAGCCAGACCTTTGTGTATGTCGCTATATTTTCCGCAATCCATATTACAGCCGCGATCAGCCCAAATCCTACCAGTAACGGCATCGTATGCTCGCGCACGATCAGTCGGAAGTGCACTTTTGTACGCCAAAACAATCCTCCCAGCGCCAAAAATAACAACACGCGCGCATCAGGTATATAGTGGTGCGTATAGAAGTTTATATAGATAGCAACTATCAGTGCGATAGTCCATTGTCGAGAGGGGTAGCGAGTGAACCTCAGGTCAAGCACTCGCCAGGCACGAGCGAAATAACTTCCCACCGCTGCATACATAAACCCGCTAAACAGCGGCACCGTCGCCAAGCGAATCGTGTTTTCTTCAGGATACACCCATGAACCAATACCTGCTGATGTCTTAAATAGCTCCATCATCAACCCAAGCAGGTGAAAGACAAAGATAGTGAGTACCTCACGCGGCTGCTCCAGCTTGGCCGCGAGCATACCAGCCTGCACTGCAATCGCCCACACAAACAACCAATCGTACCTGGCAAGCCACGGCAGATCGATATAATGCGTAACAACGATACCAAGCAGTAGCAAACCACCGAAAAGCGCTGCCCAGGCTTGTTTGACAACAAATACAGCAATATAGCCTCTTGGGAGCATCTTGAGCCGTCGCAAAAGCTGTTGTTTAGCCGATATCACTCACTCCAGTATAACGCTCCTACGGGCAGATGAGGAACGAGGCGCGCTATGTGGCCCAGTGATTAATCGTCATCATCGACATCAAAGTCGAGAAGTGCAAGACCGTAGACTACTCCAATGGTGATCAGCATATAGAGTACTACACGCTCGTTGCCTGGCCAGAAATAGAGTGTCATTCCCGCCGCAACCAACGTCACGATTCCGCTCCAGATCAGGATTGTCCGCAGTATGTTACCCGTCTTTCGCACATGCCCTTGTTGCCTTGTATTTCGCGCCATACGTCCTCCTTGGTTTGTTGCCTCTAGCATAGAACAATGCGCCCTCTATGACAAGCAACAAAAGAGTATGGTATAATTTCCTAGCACGCTACTCTGATAGATTTAGCGTTGTCGCCAAATCATAAGGCGCATGGCCTGTCTGAGCGTTTACGCGAGAAGTTAGATAAGTGTCCATGCATTCTGGGTGAAGATTGCCCAGAACGGCAATCTGTAAGGCGAGCTTCTCTTGAAAACTATGTTTTCAAAGATGAAGTCGCGGGCCCGCGGAACGTGGGTCGAATCGGATTCGAACCCCTGCACCTTTCAGCTATAATTAATATATTGGGGTGTCGCCAAGTGGTAAGGCACATGGTTTTGGTCCATGCATTCGGGGGTTCGAATCCCTCCACCCCAGCCAAGATATGAACGGCTCTTTGCGGCCGTTTTTATCTTGGCTAGTGATTGAGGTTTTAGCGCGCGAGTGAGTATTCGTGGTCACATTGCCTAGAGATCAATCAGATTATTATCTGCTATATTCGTTAATAACCTTATCTTGCTATCAATCTTGCTGCAATGGATCAACTCTTTGAGCGCTTCATCGTGGCTCATTGCCATGATCTCAGATCTCAGCTGGCTATAAAAGACAAGACCTTCCTCTTTGGCGCTTGCAATTGACTCCAAATTGGCTCTTTTTTCTTGCTTCCACAGCTCAGCAACTTTATGGTCAAAGGCGACAAATACATTGTTGACAGTTGACCAGTAACTTTGTGCGTCTTTTGTTGGGTTCATGAGCGCCACCACAGCAAGCACCTCAGAGAGTAACTGCTTTGCGGCTTCATTTCCTAGTAATACTCCGACTTGAATCAATACTGCTAGATGCGAATAGGACAGAAGGCAGACATCTCTAGTGATTGCTTGAAGATATATCTGACTACTCTTTGGAGGCATCTGGTAAAGAGGCGCGACAACAACTGCATATTTCTTGTCCCTCCGCCATCCATCCATAGCCTGAACCTTAAAGTCCTTTTGGTTTTTTGCAGTACGGGTAAGCCTAAATGCTTTAGCATCTGCTACAAATGAATACCCATCTGCAAAGACCTCGACATCTGCTGCGTCCGCTCGTTCAGTCAACACTATACTTTTCAGGCCAATCTGTCGGAAAACAACGGCTAGCAAAGCATCAGTATATTTTGAATATAATTTTTCTTCACTCGTATCATGTCCATACGATTCTGGGATCACTCCGCCCAGTCGAAGATGGTCAAGAAGCGCCTGAACGCCGTTCTTTCTCACCTCATCAACAAGCTCTCGTTCTACCCGAGTATAATCCTGCCCAAAGTTGCCGCTAATTTTTACGATCTCATCAAGCCAATACCTGCGACGGTCTTTGGCTGCCTGCGATACTAATTGGATTTGCATAACTCTCCTAGCGTAAGTTGACGCTCTATGTTAGCTAGTCGTTCTTTGGCGATATGGCAGTACTCTGGACTCGACTCAAACCCTATGCCAATTCTCCCTAGAAGCGCCGCAGCGACAACTGTCGTTCCGGAGCCGACAAATGGGTCAAGCACTGTCTGGCCAGGCTTGCTCGCAAGCTCTATCAAAGCGCTCATCAATTTAATCGGTTTTTGTGTGGGGTGCAAACCAGCCTCTGCTTTCTCCATGCCAGCCGCAATCACATTGTCAGGACTTGCGACATACTTTTTAAAAGCAGCTTCGTTATAAGCGCCCACACCGAAGGCAAGCGTGTTATCTGCAATTGTAGTGCCCATCTTGTAGGGTTTCGTAAACCACAGGATTGGTTCGTAAATGGGGCGCAAATTGCCTACTTTCCATCCCGACCATTCCGCAGCACTCTGCTTGTCATCACGCCTCTCATATACTACGCTTATTCTTTGTGCTCTGTGGGCCGCCTTGGGTTTTATCCAAGCGATGCTATCCTTAAACGTAAATCCGCTATCTTCCATTGCGCTAATGCATCTGTGCGCTAGTCGTCGACCAGCAAAGATAAATACCGATGCCCCTGGTTTCAAGACGTTATACCAATCTGGTGCCCAGGTCATACACCATTCATAGTATTCATGCGGTATTCTACGATCTGCTTCCGACCAGCCATTGATTGGTTTACCTCTTTTTTTGAAAACGCTACCGGCTTTTGTTTGGCCAGGACTCGAGCCTAGGTAAGCAGAGTTAGTGTTTGCGTGCAAAACATCCCAATCTTCAGCACCTATTCCATAAGGAATGTCGCTGACGATGAGGTGAATGCTTTCTGCCTCGAGCTGCGCCACTAGTATGCGCGAGTCGCCTTGCTGTATATAGCTCTTCGATACTGTCATTATATACAACTATATAGTAGTTTCAGCACAAGAGCGAGCGCTCGGTATACGGTAGTGATGTGATATACTATGAGACAGCTAGATTATTCCAAGATCTCTTTTCTCACCCAAAATACTTCTTCTTATCCTTTGGCTCAGCAACACATAATCCCTAAAGGAGATTGCTTATGATTTCATTTGTATGGCCGCCAGGCGAGCCGATGGTGGCCGGCACTGGCGGATCCGAAACCTACACGGCAGGGCACATCCGTGAACTACGCCGGCGCGGTATCGATGCCCAGGTAGTGACACTTGGCCACGGCACAAAAGACGGGCGGCAAGATTTCCGTGACATTCCATTCGTTGCCCTAGCTACTGAACAGGCGATCAGCGATCTCTCGGGCACTGTCGTGTTTGTTAACAAAGCCTACCATGTGCCCACACGGCGCAAAGCCACGATTATCTTGCACTGCTCTATCCCAAAACACTCAGATCGGGCTCGCTACCAGGCGTATATCAAGGACAAAACCATCATTGCGACGAGTGTTTACAGTGGCCAGCAGTGGGCGCTATTTCTCGATATCCCATACTCGCGTGTCCATATCGTGTTGCCATTTGCTGATCCAGTGTTCGGAAGCGCACTCCGGTCAAGCCCTACCAAACGCACACGTATCGTGTTCGCAGGTAGACTCCACCCGGAAAAAGGCATCTACACCATCCTTGAGATGATGCACGCCAAAGACATGCAAACAAAACACTACCAAGTGAGTATCGTCACGGCGGGCCAGCATGTTGAGGTCGGGAGAGAAATCACTCGGATGTTGCACGACTACCCCTATGCCAACCTACTACCAGCTCAAAAGTCAGTGGCATCCATGGCGTATCTCTTGGCACATAGCGATATTTTGCTCATGCCGTCGGTGTTTGCTGAGCCATTTGGTATGCTCTCTATCGAGGCGCAACACGCTGGCTGCCGTGTGATTGCTAGCAACGTCGGTGGGTTGCCGGAAACAAACTGTGGGCTGCTTACGTTGGTGGAGGCGCGCAGTCCTTTGGCGCTTCTTACGGGCATCAAACAAGCCGTGGCGCTAGGGCCCGCCACAAAACAGCAACGCAAAGAGGCAACTCAACGATTCACTCTCGATGACTCAGTTGATTCGTTTTTGCGAACGATTGCTTACCGGTAGTGAATACCGCTCGAACACTATGGCTGCGAGCGATAGAGGGCCACCCACTGCCCGATAGTGAGCGTGGAGGGTTTTTTGCTGGGATCGCCACCTGATTTTTTGTAGTATATTGGCTCAGCAAAACAGCGTTCAATATACGCCCAATACTCTTGTCTGTCAGTATTAGCAAGGAGCGGTTGCTCGCGCGGCTTGAGCTCAAGCAGCACAGTGTCGACAGCGGGAGGGGGAGTGAAATCAGTTTTCCTGAGAGGTCGGCGGATACGCGCCACCCACCATGGACCGATCATCGCCGCCAGTGCGCCGTGAAAATGCCCACTGGATAGGACGAGTTTCCTAGCAAATTGTCGTTGCACGATGAGATAGATCGCTCGAGGTGGAATGAGCTCAGAAGTCAGCCGGCGAACCACCCGTGAACTGAGTCGAAACGGAATATTTGCAAACACTTTGTATGGTGTCGAAGGTAGCGACACTTCCAACATATCACCGGCGAGTATCTCAACTCGCGCATTTCCACCTTGATTTTGATGTAATTTAGCGAGTGCAGCTGGCTCGTTTTCGATCGCGACCACGTGCGCTACTCGTCGCGCCAACACGGCTGTTATCGCTCCACTGCCTGCGCCGAGGTCAACCACTGTGTCGTTTCTGCGCAAGTTACTATGACCGACCAGCTCGGCAATCAACGCCGGGCTACGCAGGAAATGCTGACCATGAGAGACAACTTGACGCTTCATTCCTCCAGTATAGCGATGTTTGGCATGCTATACTATCACCATGAGAAAAACCACAAGCGGTTTTACCATCGTTGAGCTACTCATCGTGATCACCTTGATCGCTATTTTGGTTGGCATATCTCTTATCGTGTACAACGGCACCCAGCAACGCGCCCGCACCAGTCAGACTATCGCAACTGCCGAGCAATGGATCAAAGGCTTGATGATCTACAAGGCCCGCAATGGCGGCTTGCCGACGATGAATAGTTGCTTGGGAGCAGGGTATGGCTACAACTCAGACGGCGCTGGCGCCTCAGGCACAGGACAATGTTACCAAAATGCCGGCACTGGATATCTCATCGACAGTGGATTTTCGACCGCTCTGTCGACCTACATGAGCGGCTCGCCCTCACCAGCTATGGTAAGTGCGGTCAATTCATCTACTTTCTGGTACCGTGGTTTGATGTATTCTGTGTCGGGCGGAAATGCCGAGATCACTTTCGTACTTGATAAGGGCCAGACTTGTCCTAATTCACTTGCAGAATACGCGCGAACACAAACATTCGCAATGTCAGATGGCGACGTCGTCTGCGTGTACACAATTGGCAGTACGACTTCTTACAACTTCACCTAACAGCTATTTGCCGCGGCCTAACAACCCGCCGAGTAAATCGTCTATCACACTGCCATCACCGTTTTTGTCAAGCAGAGCTGTAGCTATCTGGCTGAGCGGGCTACCGCTGGCGCTCTGCTGTTTGCCCAACATATCTGATAATCCGCCAGCATCGAGATTGTCAGTAGATTTTTTGCGACCAAGATAGGCCATAACAAGTGGCGCCAAAAACGCCAAAATCTGCGCTACCGTGGAGGCATCAACGCCTGTTTTCTTGGCGATCGTTTGGTTGGCTTTTGACTGCTTATCCCCAAGAATATGGTCCAGTATTTTGCCGCCTTCTGCCGGAGCCTGCTTCTCTGAAAAAAGACCGTCCAGGCTATCTAGCAGCGAGCCTCCCGTATGGTCTTTGGCTACTGCTGCGTCGAGCGCCTCGGCGCCTTTGCTACTAGCAGAGTTGTTGGCAAGCTGTCCCAAAATCACAGGTAGCCCTGCTTTAACAACTTTGTTTACGTCGGCCCGGTCCAAGCCCGTTGCTTGGCCTACTTTGTTTGTAAAAGTATCGTTGGCAATATCGCCAAGTAGTGTTGCCAGGTCCATATATGCTCTCCTTTGTAATGACTATTAGTGACGAATAATTTTTGGTAGGGTTTTGGCATGAGCAATCATCGCCCCAAGTTCAGAAACCGATGGCAGCCGTCGCACGAGCTGATGCTCAGCATTGTATGCGACGAGCTCTGTGTGCAAACGTTCTGGGTTGCGAAACGCTAGCTTTGGAGCCGTAGTTATTCCGGCTCTTACGAGAAGCCCTGAGAACTCTTCGCCAACCCCTGACACCCGCGCTAAATCGGCTTGGTGACTCCAGAGCGTGACCTGGTCTTCCCCTAGTCGCGCCTCGTCAGCCAGCCGCATCCGCTCGGCCGACGTTGATGCCCGCTCAAGCAGCTGAGCGGTCGTATGTACGCCCGCCGACGCAAGCCGCTCGGCATATATTGGTCCGATTCCTTCGATATCTTTGATACTCATACTCATAGTCGGCTACTACCTCCGTTTGTACGTTGTGATTCTAGTATACTCTCTTTTGTGACGAAACTGCCAGTAAGCGACTTGGCACACTCTCGCTACAGGTGTATACTAAGCATTAGCATGAACAATCACGAAAAACATTCAATCACACAGTATCTGCGTGCCGTCAATTATTTGACTGCCGCCCAAATATTTCTCGCTGACAACCATCTGATGAAGCGAGCTATCAGATCCGACGATGTCAAAAGTCGCCTGCTCGGACACTGGGGAAGTGGGCCAGGGATTAACTTTGCCTACGCGCATCTGTCGCGGTTTGCCAAAAAATACGACCAAGATATGATGTTTGTTCTTGGACCAGGGCACGGCTTTCCAGCACTTCAGGCCAATCTCTTCCTAGAAGGCACGCTGAGTCATTTTGACTCGACACTCCAAATGGACTATGTAGGTATCCAGCGCCTCTGCCGGCAGTTTAGCTGGCCCTATGGCTATCCAAGTCACTCCAACCCGGAGACGCCTGGTGTAATCCTCGAGGGCGGCGAGCTCGGTTATGCTCTGAGTACCAGCTTTGGCGCAGTCATGGACAACCCAGACCTCATGGTCGCGTGTCTCGTCGGCGATGGCGAAGCCGAAACAGGCCCTACTGCTGGCGCTTGGCATCTGAACAAACTCGTCAACCCCCGCAAAGACGGTATCGTTTTGCCCATACTTCACCTCAACGGCTACAAGATCAGCCAACCAACGATTTTTGGGCGCATGAGTAATTATGAGCTGATGACTCTTTTTTCCGGCTATGGCTATGAGCCGCGCATTGTCGACGCCACAAGAAAGGACATCAATCCTCATGACGCTATGGCAGAAGCGCTCGACTGGGCTCACGAGACGATCAAAGAACTACGTGAATCGACAATCACCGAGTCTCCTCGCTTGCCGATGATTATCATGCGCACTCACAAGGGCTGGACTGGGGTAAAAGAACTGCCAAATGGCGACAAAATCGAAGGCAACTGTCTCGCTCACCAGGTGGTACTCAGTGAAGCCAAAACTGATGCAGTACAGCTCAAGCTGCTAAACGAGTGGCTGGGGTCATACAAATTTGACGAGCTCTTCACGGAAGCCAACGGATTTGGCAGCTACGTCGAAGATATCATCCCAGAAAACCCAGAAAAACGTATCGGTATGAGTAAATATGCTCACGGTGGTCCCGCAGTCTATCGGCCGCTTGTACTACCAAAAATCGAGCAATTTGCCGAAGATGCCACGGTCCCCGGTACCATGGGGTCATCGAGTATGCGCCGCACCGGCCTCTACCTCCAAGAAGTCTTCCGCCTCAACGCCGACAGCAAAAATTTCCGCCTGATGAGCCCTGACGAAACCTATAGCAACAAACTCGACGACGTCTTCAAAACCGTCTCGCGCAGCTGGCAGTGGCCACTCATGGAGTGGGACAAAGACCTCAGCCACGATGGGCGAGTCATGGAAATGCTCTCCGAGCACAACATGCAGGGCCTCATGCAAGGCTATGTCCTGACAGGCCGTCATGCTATGTTTGCGAGCTACGAAGCCTTCCTCCAAGTTGTCAGTAGTATGGTAGATCAGTACGCCAAATTCCTCACCCAAAGTCGTGGTGTTGAGTGGCGGGGGACCATTCCTAGTATCAATTACATCTTGACCAGCAGCGGCTGGCGTCAAGACCACAACGGTTTCAGTCACCAAAACCCAGGCTTCATCGACGATCTCTTGCGCCGCCAGAGCAACTTTAGCAATGTGTTTTTTCCCGCAGATGGCAACTGTACGCTCGTTGCGCTCGAAAAAATGCTGACCAGTGTCCGCCAAATCAATGCCATCGTCGCCGGCAAAACAGTAGAGCCGCGCTGGCTCACCCCGAGTCTCGCACGCAAACAAATCGAGCAAGGCCTGATGGTATGGGATTTTGCGAGCGATGAGCAGCCCGACATCGTTATGGCGGCGGCTGGAGATTATCCAACCAAAGAAACTATGGCCGCTATTGACATCGTCAAGACTGAGAGGCCAGAGGTACGAATCCGCTGCGTCAACGTCTCGAGCCTGACCACAATGGGCTTTGGGACACTCAACAACACTGCCGACCAAAAAATGTTCGACCATATCTTTACCGCTGACAAGCCAGTTATTTTCAACTTCCACGGCTACCCACAGACTGTCAAAAGCGTGCTCTTCAACTACGCCGTCGACAGCACTCGTTTTGACGTACGCGGCTACAAAGAGATCGGTAGCACCACGACGCCATTTGATATGCATGTCCGCAACGAAACAAGTCGCTATGACCTTGCGATCGCGGCGTTCCACCAACTCGGCCATGACGAGGTAATTCCGTTTGAAGAAGCTGAGCATTTGGCCGCCAAATACCGTTTCAAACTTCAAGAAAATACCGACTATATCAAAGCCAATGGGATCGACCGGCCAGAGCTGGATGCCTGGGTGTGGCCACCCGCTCGTGAACTCGAGCGCGCCCAAGAAGAAGAATGGCACGGGCAGACAAATTAAGGCTGCAGGTGGAAGATAGAATATTGAATAGAGAATATGG